>JANQQD010000083.1 GCA_028285185.1 Anaerolineae bacterium
AGACGGAGCTGGAGACGCTCGCCGAACAGATCGCCGCGGCCCGCGAAGCGCTGGGCGAAGCCCGCGAGGAACTGGTCAGCCACGCCCGCACCCTGTGACAAGATGGGCCCCCAACCGGTCGGGGCCCCCTTCCCCTCCATTTCGGCAGGTCACCTCATGCAACGCCAAGGGAGCCGGCCGAGTATGTCGCGATCTGCCTGCCGGCCTTCAGCCCGGAGATGGTAAACCGGAACGCAGTCGGCATCGGCCTTGATCCGGAACAGAAGGAAACTGCAGGATGACGGAGACCCTGGACAGGCTCAAGAAGCGCTATCCGGGGGCACAGACCTTTACGTTCGGCGATAGCAGGGCACTCTGCAACGAGTTGCTGGCACTTGTGCGCTCCGGTCGCAAGGCGGCGACCTGTGGCGCCTTGCGGGAGTTCGGGGAGGCAGGCGAGGCCCTTCCCGTCGCCGGCCGGCGCGACATTGCTTTGGACTGGGACGGGACACCTGCCCTGGTGATCAAAACGACCGAGGTGACACTGCGCCGGTTCTCCGATGTCGACGAAGCGTTCGCTTTGGCGGAGGGCGAAGACGACAGTCTTGAGGGCTGGCGCGCCGGCCACACCGCCTATTTCGAGCGGAATGGCGGGTTCTCCCCGGACATGATGCTGGTCTGTGAGCGGTTCGTGCTGGTGGAAGATCTGCGCGGGAACGAACAGCAACTGGATTCACCATCGTAAGGCGGATTCGGGTGCGCCCGATCTACGCCAGACCGGACGGGTGCCCGCCTCAAGCGACACTGAAGCTGGAGAGGTCGAGATCGCCGCTCCAGCGCCAGGCGCCCAGGAACGGTTCGCTTCCGGTCCGACGGCCATGGAGAACCCAGGCCGGATGATGGATGAGCGCGCCGGGAGCCTGCGGCGCATAGGGCATATCTCCAACGGTCCATTCGGCCACGCCGGCGATGACATAGTGCGTCTCCTCGCCCGAATGGCTTGAAACCGGATAGTCCGTCACGGCGTCCGAAACCAGAAGGCCGACCCTCACACCTTCCGCGGCGATGTGCCCATCCGGGCCAACCAGTTCGGCCGTGTACAGCCGCGCCGACACATCGGCGGCCAAACCCTCACCCTCCCAATGCGCCCAGTCGATGAACGGACGACAGGCAAGGACCAGTTGTGCGACCGGAAGGGCCTCGCGAAGAGCGCATACGGACTCCAGCAGGGGATCCGGATCGGAAGTTGCGTGTGCGCGCCGATAGGGCTGTCCCATTGCCGCCCGCAGCGCAGTGGCTGCCAGGTTTCCGCCGTCACGGCCCTCTAGGGCAAAGGCCTCGGCCAACGCTGCAAGCAGCGTGTTGAAGGTGGTCCGTTCATTCGGCTGCAGCATAACGCCGGCCGGCCGCGCTCGTCTCACATAGCCGGACTATGCCGACGGTCCATAATGGGCAGAATCACGCCTGCCTAGACGCCGCTCGCCGCGATGTGCTGGCGGAAGGCGCTTTCGAGGTACGCCGCCGAATTCGGGCCGGCCAGCACGTCGCGCCGCTCGCCGTCGCCGTCCAACAGCAGCAGGGTCACGTGGCCGACGCCATGCGCATTCGCCAATCCGCGCCCCTCATCGGTGCGGATGTTGGCGACCAGGTATTGCAGCTCGCCGCTGTCGAACGCCTCCAGCGCGTCCCGCACCTCACGCTGCAGCGCTCTGCAGGTCGGGCATTGCGGGTCGTGGATTTGGACCACCGTGGGAATGCCGTTGCCGATCCGGGACAGATCCTCTTCCCGGATGGTCGCCCTCACCTCGCCGACGAAGTACCAGCCGACGCCGCCCACGGCCGCCAGCACCAGCCCGCCGCTGGCCACCTTTCTGAGCAGGTCCCGCCGGCCGGCTGCATTCTTCGGGCCTTCGGCGCTCGGCTGCGCCTCAGCGCTTGGCTGGCGATTGGCCCGCTGGCCGGTGTTGCGTTTGGGCTTGTGCTTCTGCCGTTTCATCGCGCTTGTCAGCCTCCAGTCGGGTCCCTGTCGCGGCCCGTCGGCCGCGCATAGACGTGCTGGCGTCGGTTCAGCCGACCTCTGTCCTTTGCTTGGCTACCGATATGCACGGGACGGCCGGCTGGTTCCATTCAAGAAACCGTGTGCGCACCGCCTTGAGAGCGCCGGGGCGGAGCAGCACACCTTCGTGGTTAACGTAGGCCGGCGGACCGATGGGTCGATCGCTTCGATGGGCCCCCTTAGCGAGGGCCTATCCAGGGGTGGCGCCTGCGACGGCCGTCGCGTGCTGAGGCCGCTCGTGCCGCTGGGCAGCCAGCGCCCCATTCAGCTCCGCCCCCAGGATGAACACCATCGCCATCAGATAGAAGAACAGAAGCGTGATGACGATCCCGCCGAGCGCGCCGTAGGTGGCGTTGTAGTCGGCAAGCGTGCGCAGATAAATCGAGAGGCCGGTGGAGCCCACCAGCCAGAGAAATAGCGTGATCGTCACACCAGGCATGACGAGGCGCCAGGAGATGACGCGATTGGGCAGAAATCGGTGGACCGCGAACACCAGACCGAACAGGGCGACCGCGCCGATACCGTAGCGGATGGCCGTGAAGACCACCCGGTCGGCGATACCGACATCGACGATGCGCTCGACCAGGGCCCAGATCACGGGGCCAAAGACGACCGACAGCGACGCCGCCAGCAGCATCATCGCGAAAACGACGACCAGGATCAGGCTCTGGACCCGACGCTTCCAGAGCGGCCGTGGCTCAGCCACGTCATAGGCCTTGTTCAGGCCGATGCGCAGCGCCTCCAACCCGCCGGAGGCCACCCACAGCGTGACCAGAATGCCGAAGGTCAAGAGCCCACCGCGCTGGGCCTCGATGACAGACCGCACCACCGGCTCCAGCGTTCCGGCCACATCTTCCGGCATGAACAGGAACATCAGGTCGATCAGCTCGTTGGCACCCTCGCTGTCGACCAGGAAGCCGGCGAGCGCGGCCAGGAAGATCAGGAACGGGAAGATGGCCAGCATGGCGCTAAACGCTAAGTGGCCGGCCAGCACGGTGCCGTTGTGGTCGACGAACCGCTCGATCGTTGTGAACGCCACGTCGATCGAAGGCCGGGACCGCAGCCGGGCGACGATGCGACTGAGCCAGGCGCTCATGCGTCGGCGGTCGATGCGTTGCGATCACTCATCCGCCCGATATCTCCCCAACCTGCCCCGCCACCGACTACTTCGCGACAGCCATTGAAAGCACGGGCGTCGAACTGAAGAAGAACCGCCCGGCAGCCTGCGCTTCTTCAATGGCCCTAATCCACTCCTCCGCTTCTGAGTGCCGAATGAGATCGCGAGTCGTGGCGAAGGCCAAGATCAACCGAGCGATCCAATAGGCAAAGGCGTCCTGATGATAAGCGTTGTTGATGATCGTCACCGGTGTCTGCCGAACCATTCGAAAACCTGCCGCTCTCAACAACGCGCGCAATTCCGCCGGGAGATTTGGGAATGGTGCATGTTTACGCCATGCTGACTGTACTCGCGCGGTGAGTTCGGGTGCTTCGCAATTCCAGAACATGGTGTCCCAGTTGGTCGCAAGCACGATGATCCGGCCATCGGAGTTACAGACCCGACGAAGCTCTGACAGTGCTTTGCCCGGCTGATTCAGGTACTCTATCACTTGTATGGCGACAATCGCGTCAAAGCTGGCTTCCTCATAAGGAAGCTGATTTACATCCTGTACCTCCGCTGTTGCGATGTCGCTGCCCAAGCACAAGTCGTTGGCAGCTGCGATCTGATCCGAACTTATGTCGATGCCGACGACGCGACCGGTCTCACCGACTGCTGCAGCAAAGAGCGGGAGTAAGGCGCCGCCCCCGCATCCGACCTCAAGCACTCGTTCTCCGGGTTGAGCGGACGTCGCCTCCAAGACGGCCAACCGGCGGCGATACAGGTCCGAAGTCTCCGCGAGCCGCCTCTGGATTGTGGCAATATCGCCTTGATATTCCATCTATGATCGCCGTTCGAGGGTGGAGGGTCTGGATTCTATGGCACCCGCTAATGTCGGCAACTCACACCTAGGAGGCAACAAGGGCCCGCCCCGGTTCATTGCAGGCCAAGACCAGGGCGCAAACCGTCGCTCAGGCATTGTGTGATACGGAGCGCCTCAAGGGCGCCTGCGGGATCGGCGCTGGAATAGGCAATGTTCAGAGCGAATTGTTCCAGAACCATCTCCGCACGCCGGGTCGTCAGGTAGATGTCCTGCGGGATCAGGGTTTCGACCGGGCTAGAGACGACGTGGGGCAGCGTCGTGTACCCCGATAGCAGGCCGTAAACCTGGCGGATGCAAAGCGCAGACTCGGCGCCACAGACCCGGCCGCAATAGCGTCTCAGCAGCTCGGCCTCCGGAGCCTCGGCGAGAAGCGCGTCGAGGACTGCTTCGCCGCCAGCCGGCGGCGGGTCGGCGTCGCTGAAGGGAAAGCGCCCACGAGTCACGTAGATTCGCATGGTGTCATGCGGCGCAAAAATCGCGTCGAACTCCGGGTCGAAGGCCCGTTCGGCCAGCGAGGCGAAGATCCAGCCCTGCATCGTACGCGCTTCGAATTCGGCAATGCCTATCTCACGAAGAGCGAACGCTTTGCCGACTGCCTCGTAACTCGCCGCAGCCCAGGCCATGGCCTGCAGGTCATAGGTTTCGGCGATCCCGGTAAGCCGCATCACCTCCGACCAGTGTCCCTGATTGAAGAGAGTCGTCAAGAGACGCACCGTCGATCGCGGCTCGCCTGCAGCCACCGCTCTAAGCGCAAAATCGGCGCTGAAGCGCCCCGATCCGTCGTATTCGACCGGGCCGATGAGCCTCGCGAGCTCAGAGCGTTCCGCCGCGTGCCGCAGCCAGGGAACGCCAAAACGCCCATCGTCATAGCGAAAGAGCGCCCGCCGGTCCGCGGACGAGAGCGCCGAGACCCAGGGCGTGCGGGTCAGCCCACGATCATAGATGACGCCCAGCAGGATCTGCGCTGCGAGATTTTCCTGCCGTGCAAGATCCGCGAGACTGGGCAGGGCCTGCTCGTCATTTCCTTGCAACCAGAGCTGGAGCGCGTCGCGGAAGACGGGGCTCTCAGCGCCCTCGATCCCGGACGCCGGCAGCGCGAGTTCCTCGGCGCGAAGAGGAGCCGTCGCCGCGAAGACCGTGACAGCCAGCACAGCCGTCCTCATCAGTGTTCCAAGCACGATATCGCCCCCCGAAGACCGATCCGCCCCGACGCCACGTCACAGCACCGTTTCGTTCGCTGCCATCTTGGCGCGGGTATCCGATCATATCCAGACCAGTGGTGGTATGGGCATGACTGAGCCACAATCATTGCAAGGGTCGGTCGTGGATTGCCGCCTCTCGGGGTCGAGAAGCCGCGGAAGTGTCGAGGGTCACAGGGTGCAACGCCAGGCAGCCACCAAGAGTAACGGGTCGATCGCGTGTATTTGTGGCTCTCCTGGAAAAAGCGCTGGTTGTGCTAGACTTGATCCGCCGAGGCATCGAGAAGGACGGCGGGAGGTGCTGCATGAACCTAGCGGAATGGCTGGCGCGCACGGCGCGCGTCGCCCCCGATGCGCCGGCGCTGCTGGCCGGCGAGGCGGTGGTGGCCGACTATCGGGAGTTCGCCCGGCGAGCCGCGACGATCGGCAGCGCGCTCAGCCGGGGGCATGGCATCCAGCCCGGCGACCGCGTTGCCCTGTTCATGTCCAACCGCACGCAGTACCTCGAAGCCCTCTATGGCGCCTGGTTCGCCGGCGCTGGCGTCGTGCCGATCAATGCCAAGCTGCACCCGAAAGAGGCGGCGTTCATCACCGAGGATGCTGAAGCCGCGGTCGTGTTCCTTTCCGACGACGTGGGCGACGCGCTGAGGCCCATCATGCCGGCTTGCGTGCGCGAGGTGATCTCCGCCGATAGCCCCGCGTTCGAGCGGCTCTACACGGCGGAGCCCATGTCGGCGCCGGTGCTGCGTGGCCTCAGCGACCTGGCCTGGCTGTTCTACACCTCAGGCACGACGGGCAAGCCCAAGGGCGTGGTCATGACCACGGCCAATCTGCACGCCATGACGTTTGCCTATTTCGTCGATGTCGACCCGGTGGCGCGAGAAGACGCGATTCTCTATGCCGCGCCGATGTCGCACGGGGCGGGCTTGTACAACTTCATGCACGTGCTGCGCGCGGCCCGGCATGTGGCGCCCGAGTCCGGGGGCTTCGACCCGGCCGAGATCCTCGGCCTGTCGCAGCGCCTCAGAAACGTGTCCATGTTCGCCGCCCCCACCATGGTGCGCCGGCTGGTCGATCATGCGAAGGACACCGGCTCCGACGGCGACGGCATCAAGACCATCGTCTATGGCGGCGGGCCGATGTATGTCGCCGACATCGAAGAGGCGGTGTCGGTGATGGGCCCGCGCTTCGTCCAGATCTACGGCCAGGGCGAAAGCCCGATGACGATTACCGCGCTCTCGCGTGCGCTGGTGGCCGACCGCAGCCATCCGCGCTGGCGCGAGCGCCTCGGCTCAGTCGGCATGGCGCAAAGCTGTGCATTAGTGCGCACGGCCGATGAGGAAGGCCGCACCCTGCCGCCGGACGAACCCGGCGAGATCCTGGTGGCGGGCGCCCAGGTCATGGGCGGCTACTGGCGCAACCCCGAGGCCACGGCCAAGACGATTCGCGACGGCTGGCTGTGGACCGGCGATGTCGGCTCCCTGGATGTGGACGGCTTCCTGACCCTGCGCGACCGCTCGAAGGACGTGATCATCTCCGGCGGGTCGAACATCTATCCGCGCGAGGTGGAAGAGGCGCTGCTGCAGCACCCGGACGTGCACGAGGCCTCTGTGATCGGCCGGCCGCACCCCGAATGGGGGGAGGAGGTGGTGGCTTTCGTCGTGATGCGCGAAGGGGCCGCGCTGGACCGCGAGGCGCTCGACCGGCTGTGCGTCGACAGCATCGCCCGGTTCAAGCGGCCGAAGGCGTATCTGCAGTGCGACGCACTGCCCAAGAACAATTACGGCAAGGTGCTCAAGGGCGAGCTGCGGGAATGGCTCGCCAAAGGGGAGAGGTCGACATGAGTGAGCGGTGGCTTGAGGGGAAGACGGCGCTGGTGACGGGATCGGTGCAGGGCATCGGCCTGGCCGTGGCCAAGGCGCTGGGCAGCGCCGGCGCACGCGTCGGCATCCACGGCATCGCCAGCCCCGAACAGGTGGAGGAGGCCGAAGCCGATGTCCGCGCCGCCGGTGCGCCGGAGACACGGTTCTTCGATGCCGACCTCACCGACTGGACGACCATCGACCCAATGATGGACGCGGTCGCTGCCTGGGGCGGTGCCGACATCCTGGTGAACAATGCCGGCATCCAGAAGACCGTTTCGCTGGCAGAGGCAGAGCCGGAGACGTGGAACGCGATTCTCGCCGTCAACCTGTCATCGGCCTTCCACACCATGCGCCGGGCCCTGCCCGTGATGGCGGAGCGCGGATATGGGCGCGTGGTCAACATCGCCTCGGTGCACGGCCTCGTAGCCTCGGTGAACAAGGCGCCCTACGTCTCCGCCAAGTTCGGGCTGATCGGGTTGTCGCGCGTCGCCGCGCTGGAGTACGCCGCGGTCGGATCGCGCGAGACCGGCGGCGTGACGGTCAACTGCATCTGCCCAGGCTGGACGGAAACGGCGATCATCGAGCCGCAGATCCAGGCCCGTGCGGCGCTGCATGGCGGCGACCGAACAGCCGGCATCGCCGACCTCTTGACGGAGAAGCAGCCATCGCGCCGCACGTCGGATCCGTCGGAGATGGGGGCCGTGGCCCTCTGGCTATGTGCGCCCGCCTCGCACAACATCACGGGCATCGCCGTGCCGGTCGATGGCGGCTGGACCGCGCAATAGCCGCGGCATACCCTGCAGCCCTGCGTCGGCCTACCGTTACGCTTTCGTCTTGATCACTGCCGTAATCGGACAGCATTATGACGGAACGTCGCGTGATGCTGCATGCATCCGCCGAACAATCACAATCCGAACAGGGAGACATGATGTGACCCACTGGTGCGTTCGTGGCCTTGGCGGCCTTGCCATGCTGGCCGCCGTCAGCGGATCGGCCGTAGCTGAGGATCTGCCGTCCAACCTCCATTTCCTGGTGCCCGGCGGTGCCGGCGGCGGATGGGACGGCACGGCCCGGGGTACGGGCGAAGCGCTGACCGGCGCCGAGCTGATCGAGAGCGCGTCTTACGAGAACATGTCCGGCGGCGGCGGCGGCGTTGCCATCGCCCACCTGATCGAGACGGCGGACCGCCAGGGCGACACGCTGATGGTCAATTCCACGCCGATCATCATCCGGTCGCTGACCGGCGTATTCCCGCAGTCGTTCCGCGACTTGACGCCGATTGCCGCGGTGATCGCCGACTACGCCGCCTTCGTCGTGGCGGCCGACAGCGAGTTTGAGAGCTGGGACGACGTGCTGGCCGCCTATCGCGAAGATCCGGACTCGGTGAAGATCGGCGGCGGCTCGGTGCGCGGCGGCATGGACCATCTCGTTGCTGCGCTCGCCTTCCAGGCGGCGGGCGAGGATCCGCTTGCGGTTGCCTACGTCGCCTATGACGCAGGCGGCGATGCGCTCGCTGGGCTGCTGACGGGCGAGACGCAGCTTCTGTCCACCGGCATCGGCGAGGCGCTGGGCCAGATGGAAGCGGGCCAGGTGCGCATTCTTGTCATGACCGGTGACGAACGCATTCCCGAGGCGCCGGATGTCCCGACCCTGCAGGAGCTGGGCTATGACGTCAGCTTCGCCAACTGGCGCGGCTTCTTCGGCGCCCCCGGCCTGTCGGACGAGCGCGCGGATGCCTACGCCGCAGTCCTGGGTGAGATGTACGACACCGAGGCCTGGGAAACCGTGCGCGCGCGCAACGGCTGGACCAACTTCTTCCGCCCCCGCGCGGAGTTCGTGGAGTTCCTGGAAGAGAACGAGCAGGTCATCGGCGACATGATGCGCCAGCTGGGCGTTCTCTAGGACCGGCTCAGCCGGGGTCCGCTCTCAGAAAGACGGACCCCGGTCTCTGACCAATGCAACCGCCGGTTCAGGGTATCCGCCCGTGCTGACCAAAGACCGCATAAGCGGGTTGTTCTTTCTCGCCGTTTCGATCGCGTATGGCGCCCTGGCGTTTGACATACGCCAGATGCCCTTCGGCGCGGCTGAGGTCTTTACGCCCCGCACTATGCCTTTCGGCCTCTCGCTACTGGGAATCGTGGTCTCGACAGCCATCATCCTGAGGTCGCCCCCCGGCGATAAGGCGGCATCGACGCCTTGGGCCAGCTTCGCCTGGCACCGCGTGGTGCTGCTAGCCCTCGACATGCTTGTGTATGCCTTTCTGATCACCCGCATCGGCTTCATGGCATCGACCACCCTGTTCCTGATCATCGGCTACCTGATCCTGGGAGAGCGGCGGCCATGGATTCTGGCGGTGGCCTCGCTGCCAGTGGCGGTCGTCTTCTGGCTGCTGCTGGATCAACTGCTCGGTATCTATCTGGGACCGCTTTTGGGGCATTGGGGGCCCGATTTATCCGGTGGGGAGGGCTAGCCGGCCATGCTCGAAGGGATCCTGACCGGCCTTTCCACGGTCCTGCAGCCGACCAACCTGCTGATGGTGATGGTGGGCTGCTTCGCCGGCACCTTCATCGGCATGTTGCCGGGGCTGGGCCCGATTTCCGCCATCGCGCTGATGATCCCGATCACCTACGGGTTCGATCCGGCCGCGGCGATGATCCTGATGGCCGGCGTCTATTACGGCGCGATCTTCGGCGGCTCCACCTCGTCGATCCTGATCAACGCGCCGGGCGTCGCCGGCACCGTCGCCACCTCGTTCGACGGCTATCCCATGGCGCGGCAGGGTCAGGCCGGCAAGGCGCTTGCCGTTGCGGCCTACGCGTCGTTTTCCGGTGGGACGATCGCCGCGGTCTTCCTGCTGATCGCAGCACCAGCGCTCGCCTCGGTGGCGCTCAGCTTCCAGTCGTCTGACTATTTCGCGCTGATGGTGCTTGGCCTGACGGCGGTGGCTGCCTTTGCCGGCCGCAACTTCCTGAAAGCCATCATGATGACCGTGCTCGGGCTGATGCTGGCCACGGTCGGCTCGGACCCGGTCGACGGCATTCCGCGCTTCACCTTCGACAAGATCGATCTTCTGGACGGCATCAGCTTCCTGTTGCTGGCCATGGCGACC
>JANQQD010000087.1 GCA_028285185.1 Anaerolineae bacterium
GAAGTTGTAGCCGTTCCACGGCATAAACGCGCACAGCACGTTGCGGCCCAGCGCCAGTTCGCCCAGCTCCGTCGACGGACCGTCGGCGACGATGTCGCCCTTGTTGACCACGTCGCCCTGCTTCACCAGCGGGCGCTGGTTGATGCAGGTGTTCTGGTTGGAGCGCTGGAACTTCAGCAGGTTGTAGATGTCCACCGTGCTGGCCGAGGCATCGATGTCGTCGGTCACGCGCACCACGATACGCGTCGCGTCCACCTGATCGACGATGCCGGACCGGCGCGCCACGATGGCCACGCCGCTGTCGCGGGCCACCGTCTCTTCCATGCCGGTGCCGACCAGCGGCGCCTGGGTCTGGATCAACGGCACGGCCTGGCGCTGCATGTTCGAGCCCATCAGCGCGCGGTTGGCGTCGTCGTTCTCCAGGAACGGAATCAGGGCCGCCGCCACCGACACGATCTGCTTCGGCGACACGTCGACCAGCTCGATCATGTCGGGCCGCTGCAACAGGTTGTCGCCGCCCTTGCGGCACGGCACCAAGTCGTCGGCGAAGCGCCCCTCCTCGTCCAGCCGAGCATTCGCCTGGGCGATGGTGTAGCGGTGTTCCTCCATGGCGGAGAGGTAGATCACCTCGTCCGTCACGCGTTGGTCCACGACCTTGCGGTAGGGGCTTTCGATGAAGCCGTACTTGTTGACCCGCGCATAGGTAGCGAGGCTGTTGATCAGGCCGATATTCGGGCCTTCGGGCGTTTCGATCGGGCAGATCCGGCCGTAATGGGTCGGGTGCACGTCACGCACCTCGAAGCCCGCGCGCTCGCGGGTCAGACCGCCGGGGCCTAGGGCCGACAGACGCCGCTTGTGGGTGATCTCCGACAGCGGGTTGGTCTGGTCCATGAACTGGCTGAGCTGCGACGATCCGAAGAACTCGCGCACCGCTGCCGCCGCCGGCTTGGCGTTGATCAGGTCGTGCGGCATGACGGTGTCGATGTCGACGGAGCTCATGCGCTCACGGATCGCCCGCTCCATGCGCAATAGGCCGACCCGGTACTGGTTCTCCATCAGCTCGCCGACGGACCGGACGCGCCGGTTGCCGAGATTGTCGATGTCGTCGATGTCGCCGCGGCCGTCCTTGAGCTCCAGTAGGATCTTCAGGATTTCCAGGATGTCCTGCTTGCGCAGTACGCGCAGGGAATCCTCCGTCTCGAACCCGAGCCGTGCGTTCATCTTCACCCGGCCCACGGCCGACAGGTCGTAGCGCTCGGGATCGAAGAACAGGCCGGCGAACAGGGCCTCCGCCGACTCCAGGGTCGGCGGCTCGCCGGGGCGCATGACGCGATAGATGTCGATCAGCGCGTCTTCGCGGGTCGCGTTCTTGTCGATGCCGACCGTGTGACGCATGTAGGGGCCGACATTCACGTGGTCGATCAAGAGGGTCTCGATCTGAGCCACGCTGTTCTCGGTCAGCACGTCCAGCATCTCGGCCGTGACCTCGTCGCCGGCCTCGAAGAACACCTCGCCGCTGGTCTCGTCGATGACGTCGGACGCGAGGTAACGGCCCATCACCTCGTCATCGGCGACAAGCTGTTCCGTCATGCCCGACTCGCGCAGGCGCCGGGCCATGCGCGGGTTCATCTTCGTGCCCGTCGTGGCGACCTCTTCGCCGGTGGCCGCGTTCACCAAAGGCGCGGTCAGCTTGACGCCGCGCATGCGCTCCGGATCGAAGGGGGTCTTCCAGCCGCCCGGAGCCCGCGCGAACACGACGGTCTGATAAAAATAGTTGAGGATCTCTTCCTTCGACATGCCGAAGATGCGCTCGCGCGCCGGATCGCGGCCTTCGGCGGCGCAATCGGCCAGATACTCTTCGGTCATCTGGCTGTGCAGCGCGAACAACAGCGTCGTCGCCGGCAGCTTGCGGCGCCGGTCGATGCGCACATAGATGTGGTCTTTGGCGTCGAACTCGAAATCCAGCCAGGATCCGCGATAGGGGATCACCCGTGCGGCGAACAGATATTTGCCGGACGAATGCGTCTTGCCCTTGTCGTGGTCGAAGAAGACGCCGGGCGAGCGGTGCATCTGACTGACGATCACACGCTCGGTGCCATTGATGACGAAGGTGCCGTTGGCCGTCATCAGCGGCATGTCGCCCATATAGACGTCCTGCTCTTTGATGTCGCGGATCGACTTGAGGCCGGTATCCTCCTCCACGTCGAACACGGTGAGCCGCAGGGTCACCTTCAGCGGTGCGGCATAGGTCATGCCCCGCTGCTGGCACTCC
Organism: Anaerolineae bacterium; assembly: GCA_028285185.1. Classification (GTDB taxonomy): domain Bacteria; phylum Pseudomonadota; class Alphaproteobacteria; order DSM-16000; family Inquilinaceae; genus JACKIG01. The sequence goes on from JANQQD010000087.1 coordinate 2,273, forward strand.
TCGACATCGTATTTCGGCTCTTCCAGTTCATAGCGCACGAAATCGAGCTCGGCCCGGTCCGAGAAATCCTGGATCGGGAAGACCGAGCGGAAGACCTCCTGCAGGCCGAGGTGCTGGCGCTGATCCACCGGCACGTCCATCTGCAGGAACTGGTCGTATGAGCTGCGCTGAACCTCGATCAGGTTCGGCATCTGGGCCACCTCGGGGATCCGCCCGAAGCTCTTGCGGACTCGCTTACGTCCCGTGAACGACTTCGCCATTTAGTCCCCTCGACAACATGCGAACGCGACCGGCCGCTGACGCACCTGAAACCGGTGCGGGGCGATCGCACAGACCCTTACCCATCGCCTTGCGGCTCGCAGAACACCCACTATGAAAGCAAAATAGGCCGAAAAGCGGCCGACCCCATGGGCCGGCCGCCGTTCGACGAACGAATATGATGCGAATTCTGCTGCCACGCGACGTTACTTAATCTCCACCGACGCGCCAGCCTCTTCAAGCTTTTTCTTCAGCTCCTCGGCCTCGTCCTTGCCGACGGCTTCCTTCACGGGCTTGGGCGCGCCCTCCACCAAGTCCTTGGCCTCCTTCAGGCCGAGACCGGTGATCGCACGCACCTCTTTGATCACGTTGATCTTCTTGTCGCCAGCGCCGGTCAGGACGACGTCGAACTCGGACTTCTCCTCAGCCGGGGCGGCCTCTTCGCCGCCACCCGCTGGGGCCGCGATGCCAGCCACCGCCACCGGAGCGGCCGCCGCGGCGGAGACACCCCACTTCTCTTCCAAAAGCTTGGACAGTTCCGCCGCTTCCAGCACCGTCAGCGACGACAGCTCCTCAACCAAACGATCGAGATCCGCCATTTCTACTCACTCCTTCTCCGACCCATCCCGGGCCGATGTCTTGCTGGACCGGGCCCGTCCTTGCGCTCACCCGGTCTGGATTGTCATGTCCGGACGATCCGTCCGGCTTCACTGCTTCTGGGAATACGCCTTGAAGACGCCGACCAGCTTGACGGGCGGGGCGTTGATGACCCGCGCCAGCTTGCCCGCTGGTGCCTCCATGACGCCGACCATCCGGGAGGCCGGTGCCTGCAGCACGCCGAGGATCTTGGCGCGCAGGTCTTCGATCGGGGGCAGCTTGGCCAGGGCCTCGATACCGGCCTTGTCCAGGGTCTTGCCGCCGAGACCGCCGCCGACCACCGTCAGCTTGTCGTTCTTCTTGGCGTAATCCAACGCCGCCTTGGCCGTCGCCACCGGGTCGTTGCCCGTGGCCACGGCCGTGGGGCCGGTGAACATCCCGTCCAGGTTCTCAAAGCTGGTCCCGCGGATCGCGATCCGGGCGAGACGGTTCTTCGTAACCTGGTATCGGGCTCCGGCCGCCCGCATCTTCCGTCTCAGGTCCAGCGACTGTTCGACCGTCAACCCATTGTTATGGGTGATGATCATCAGCTCCGCGTCCTGGAACGACTCCTGCATTCCGGCGACTTTGTCTTCCTTCTGCGATCGCTTCACGACATGGCTCCTCCTTCCGGGGTCCGAAGGCGCACCTGACCGACAGGCCGCCACACTGTGCACCGAGCCGTTGGAGGCTCTGCCCCCTCAACGGCGTCCAAAAGCGCCAGCCGCCCCAGAAGTCCACAACCGGCGACGAACGGCCTGCCGGCCGTCTGCCGCGTTCGGCGGATGAGCTCCCGTCTATGGCAGGGTTTATCCCGACTGGGCCGGGTACCTACCGTCTCGGACAGGCCGGCTTCACGGGCCAGTCAGCAAAGCTGTCCGACCCGATCTCGCCGCCGCCGCCTCCGTCCACCGGAGCGCGGCGGCCAAAAAACTGACGTCTCCCGTTCTCCCGCTCGCGTCTCAGACCACGCCGGCGTCCTGCACACTGGCAAGATCGACACGGATGCTCGGCCCCTGAGTCGAGCTCAGCGAAACCTTCTTCACATAGGTACCCTTCGCACCGCTCGGCTTCGCCTTCACGATGGCATCGACGAAGGCGCGGATGTTCTGGGCAAGCGCCTCATCGTCGAAGCTCGCCTTGCCGACGCCGCCATGGATCAGGCCCGCCTTTTCCACGCGAAACTCGATCGACCCGCCCTTGGCGGCCTTCACGGCCGTGGTGACGTCCGGCGTCACCGTTCCCAGCTTCGGGTTCGGCATCAGACCGCGCGGCCCGAGAATGCGGCCCAGCCGGCCGACCACCGCCATCATGTCCGGCGTGGCGATGCAACGGTCGAAATCGAGCCGGCCTTCCTGGATGTCCTTGGCCAGATCGTCAGCCCCCACGATATCGGCGCCGGCTGCAGTCGCCTCGTCCGCCTTGTCGCCCTTGGCGAAAACCGCCACGCGCACAGGCTTGCCCGTGCCGTTCGGCAGCTGGACCATGCCGCGCACGATCTGGTCGGCATGGCGCGGGTCGACGCCGAGATTCATCGCGATCTCGACCGTCTCGTCGAACTTGGCCTTCGCACGGGTCTTGACGTGAGTGATGGCCTCCGACAGCGGATAACTGTGGTCGCGGTCGATGCCCTTGCGCATTTCCGCCAGACGCTTGCCAACCTTCGCCATCGCCGTTACTCCACCACTTCCAGGCCCATCGACACCGCAGATCCGCGGATCATCTGCACCGCGGCATCCAGGTCATGGGCGTTGAGATCCGCCATCTTGGTCTCGGCGATCTCGCGCAGCTGCGCCGTAGTGACCTTGCCGACCGAGCCCTTGCCCGTCGTCGAGCTGCCCTTGGCGATGCCGGCCGCTTTCTTCAGGAAATAGCTTGCCGGCGGCGTCTTGGAGATGAAGGTGAATGACCGGTCCGCATAGGCCGTGATCACCACCGGGATCGGCATCCCTTTTTCCAGATTCTGGGTCTGCGCATTGAACTCCTTGCAGAACTGCATGATGTTCAGGCCGCGCTGGCCCAGCGCAGGCCCGATCGGCGGCGACGGATTGGCCGCCCCCGCCGGCACCTGCAGCTTGATCAAACCGATAATCTTCTTCGCCATCGTTCCTTATCCCCAAACACGATCTGCCCACCGATCTCGGCGGGCGCGGGTAAGCGCGGTGCAAGCGGCCCCCCATGGGCTTGCGGGGTAGAGCCTACCGCGCAGTCTCTGTCGCTTCGGCGCGTTGCCGCGCCGTCGCCTTTGCCTAAACCTTCTCCACCTGGCCGTATTCCAGTTCCACCGGCGTTGCGCGGCCGAAGATGGAAACGGCGACCTTCAGGCGCGCCCGCTCTTCATCGACCTCTTCAACGAAGCCGGTGAAGCTCTCGAACGGCCCGTCGGCGACCTTGACCTGCTCGCCGATCTCAAAGGTGATCGACGGCTTCGGCCGCTCGATCCCCTCCTGCACCTGGCGGATGATGCGGTCCGCCTCCGCCTGGGTGATCGGCGCCGGCTTGCCGCGCGCCCCCAGGAACCCGGTCACCTTCGCTGTGTTCTTCACCAGGTGCCAGGTGTCGTCTGTCAGATCCATCTTCACCAGGACATAGCCGGGGAAGAACTTCCGTTCCGCATTCACCTTCTGGCCACGGCGCAGCTCGACCACCTCTTCGGTGGGCACGGAGATTTCCTCGAAGAGCTCCTCCAGCCCCTTTTGCATCGCCTGCTCACGGATCGACTGGGCAACCTTCTTCTCGAACCCAGAATAGACGTGCACCACATACCAACGCTTGGCCATATGCGCCCTAACCTCCGAGACCGAGCACCAACTGAACCAGCCAGCTCGCGATCTGATCGACCAGCAGGAAGAACAGGGCCATGATGATCACGAACACGATCACCATTGCCGTCGTAACACCGGTCTCCTTACGGGAAGGCCAAGTGACCTTCGCCACTTCCTGCCGCACCTGGCGGTAGAATTCCAACGGGTTGGTCTTGGCCATGCCCTCAGATCGCCCATGCCTCGTACCGAAAGTGCCCCTTGCCGGGACGTCCCTTACCCAAAACAGCCCGACTGGCAGGAGTGGAGGGACTCGAACCCCCAGCCCCCGGTTTTGGAGACCGGTGCTCTACCAATTGAGCTACACTCCTAGCGCATATCGGCGGCCGAGGCTGTCAGGCCCCACCCTACGCCAGAATGCTGGCGGCGCTCACACAAAACAAACCTGTTCCGCGAATCACATAAGTGTCGCGAAGCGGCTCTTGTAGACCGCCAGCCCGCCGCAGTGCAAGAGACTATTGCTTCCGTCGCGTCGACTTGGAATCAGTTCCGCCCAGAGCGCCCCGGCATCCAGATTCCGATCGATCCGGCCTGGCCGTCATTTCTTGACCTTCGGAATGGCGTGGTCGAGGACCACGTAGGTCAAGACACCGGCTCCGATGCCGACCAGGAAGCCGAGCGCCGTCCCCCAGCCGGGCACAACACTTCCCGAGGCTGCGCCGGTGCCGCCGCTGGCCAGCACCGTGCCGATCAGGCTGGTGGTTGCCGTCGTCGCAAGCGTTCCGGTACCAGCGCTGACGAGGCCGATGCCGGTGCTGCGCGCGACCCGTCCGACGACCTCGCCCGTGGAATGCGAGCGGTCTCGTTCGAATCCGAAGATGAGAACAACCTCCGCAACCCCGGCACCCACACCACCGGCGACGACGCGCGAGCCGATGAGGCGGAGACCGCTGCCAAGATTCGGCGCGTGGCCCTGTGCGACAAGTCGCTGAGAGACGTAGCTGACCAGGGCTTGCTCCGTCGCCATCGAAACGCCGCCGCCGACGCCACCGACGACCGCCGTCTGCGGGACCCGTCCGGCGAAGGCGTTCCAACTGCCGCCGCTCAGGGCCGTGAACAGGGCGTCGGTGCCGAGCCCGAGGATACTGCCGAAGCCCGTACCCATGCCGAAAGCCCGGCCGCCGGCACGCAGCGATCCGTAGCGCTGGGTGGCGGCAAACTCGGGCGTCAGCGGGTTCGCGGCGCGTGCGCGGAACTGCTGTTGGAAGCCGCCTTGCATATCGAGGTTCTGCAAATGGCCCAGGTACAGCGCGTTGGCGTTCGGGCGCGCTGCATTGCTGAGGGCGGTCTGTCCCCCCTGCGTGCCGGCCGCGATCATCTGCAGCGCCGCGAGCTCCTGCGGCGTCGTCGCGGCGTTCCAGGCAACCGCAAGGCGCGCCATCTGCTGTTGGTTCAGCCAGTACTTGTTGCCGGCCCTGGGCTCGACACCGCCGGTGTAGTCGGCATCCGCCTGTATGGTGGCATGGAAGCGTTCCACTGCCGACAGCCCGTCGGGCGTTCCGGCGGGCGCCTGGCGTGAATGGTCGTTGACTGTGAGAGCCATGACAGTCAAGCCATGCCTAAGGGCGTCGACCATCCGCCTGGCGAGTACGGCCCGGCCGACCCCACCGGTGAGCTCCACCGATGCGGAATAGCCGCCGACGTCGCCGGTTGAGTTGAGCACGAACATATCGGAGCCGAGCCCCAGCCACTGGCCCTGGTGGTACGCCGTAAGGGCCCGGAGCTGAAAACGGTTGCCGGGCTGACGGGTGTTCAGCTGGGCCAGCGTCTCGACGGTAGGCCGGCCAGCCCGGATAGTTCCTCCTGGATCCGCCAACTCTTGCACGGCCGGGCTGCCGACGAGAACCTCCCAGGGAAGAAGAAGCCCCGCATTCGGCATGTGCACCTCGACCGTGTGCAAGCCGGCAGGGGACGGCACGGGGTCGACAATGATGTATGGGGCGGCTGGCGTGCCGCGTGGGCCCGGCCGGATCGTGGGCAGGTTCGGAGCAGGCGGCCCCGGTCGGGCTGCCCCTGCCGGGCCGAGCATCGACGAGGCGGCAATCGTCGGGATGCTGAGCTGGCGCCGCCGCAGATCGAACTGGCTGGCCGTGAGGACGGGGATTTGGCGCGTATCGATCGGAGGGCCAAGGGCCGTCGCAGTATCGAGCTTGAGTACCGTCGCCCCCCAGCGGGAGGGGAGAAGCCGCACGAAGTCGGTCGGTGTCGCGGCGAGGTTCGGCTCAAGCCACTCGTGGCCAAGGCTGACGCGGCGTTTGCGCTCCGCCTCCACGGCGGCGCGGCGCTCAGCGGATACGCCCTTGCCCTGGGCCGAGACCATCTCGATCAAGAACTCGGAATTGTTGATCGTGGTCAGGCGTTTGTCCGCGGTAGCGGGCGGCAGCTTCGACTGCGACTTCGGTGCCGGCCCCTGCTGGAACTGCAGCGCAGGCCCGGCCGGGGACGGCCCCGCGGCATAGCGGTCGAGCAGGGGTTCCGCCGAGCGATTCTCCACCACGGCGGCGGCGACGCTGTCGGCATTGCGTTCATGCGCGTCACCCCGGCGGCCGACCCCGCCGGCGAGACCGAGGTCGGAGCGCTGCTGGACGACGTGCGCAGCCTCGTGCGCTGCGGTGTGGAGGTCCGGCATGCCGGAGAACGCGACGTCGCCGTCCATGCTGTAGGCCGAGGCACCAAGTGCGTTGTTGGCCGCACGGGCCGGGCCGCCGGTGTGCGCCTGAACGCCGTCGACGGAATGACGGCCGAAGGCGCGTGCGATACGGGCCTTGTGCGGTAGCGGGCCGGGAGTGCCGGAGAAGCCGTCAGCGGCAACGCGGTGAGGTTCATTGACCGCAGCAAGACCGCTGGAACCACTGGCCTGAAGCGCCTGGTTGGCCTGCGGCGATGCAAACGAGGCGGCGGCGTGAGGCGGGGGACGAACCTGGCCCGGCGTGAAGCTTGATGCCCCGCCTGTGGTCAGGCTTGCGGGCGGTTCCCGACTTTCCCGCGCGGCGCCGGAGAAAGAGGGACGCGACGCCGCGGTGCCAGGATGGTTATGCGCCAGACGGCGTTGCCCCGCTGCAAAAGCCATCGCCAATTCGTCGTGGTTCGCATTGTGTCAGTGAACGACGGCCCGACTGGGGCAAACGAGAGAGAGCGTCCTCTGGACATCCGCGGGCACTCCCAGCCCACCGAGATCCGTAGGACTGGAACAGTCTCACATGTCCACTGTGGGTGCGCAACCGAGCGATGCCCACCGGCAAATTCCGATAAGTCGGCTGTTCTTCAGGCGGCGATGGCCCGCACACAGAGGAAGCAAGGGAAGGTGCTCATCTCCCGGAACTGCTGCGGATCAATCTCCCGCAGCGCCTCCAAGGGCTCCGGCTCCACCATGCGATCCAGGTGGAACCCCGCATCCATCAACGGGTTCAGGATCGCTGTCAGCGGCCGGCGATAACCGGAAATCACCGGGCGTGGCTCACCGAATCCGCCCCACGGGATTTCTCGAAGCTCCGTGTCAAAGTAGCGTCCAGTGTCCCAGGTCTTCCATTCCATCATGGGATGCTCCAGGGAGAAGACCAATGTGCCGCCCGAGACCAGAACCCGCCTGAACTCCCTGAACACGGGGGCGAGATCGGCGACATAGTCGAGCACCAGCGAGCACAGGACGATGTCGAACGCAGCCGCGCCGAACGGCGGCCCGCCTGCCACATCGCCGTCCAGCACAGTCGCATCCAGTCCGGCAAGCCGCTCGCGCGCCAGTTCCACCATGCGCGGCGTCACATCCATGGCGGTCACGGATGCGCCGCGATGGGCCATGATCTCGGAGCAGAAGCCCGGCCCGCAGCCGGCATCCAGCACGCGACGGCCCGCCAGCTCGGGCAGCAGCGACAGCGTGGCCGGCCGTTCTAGGTAGGCGTTGTGCGGCTTGTCGAGCGCCCGCGCCGCGTAGCGGTCGGCAAACGTCTCGTAGTTGCGCCGGCCGAGCGGCCTGTCGTCCGTGTTGGACACGGGGCGGCCGCCCAGCCGGGCGCGTTCGCTACTCCACGATGCTGGCGACG
>JANQQD010000095.1 GCA_028285185.1 Anaerolineae bacterium
GAGACGGTCTATCTCGGCTATGACCAGGCCGGGCTGGACGCGCAGTACAACCTGCGCGCCCGGCATCCCGAGCATCCGGAGTTCTTCGCCGTCTATGCCAGCGACAGCGCGGCCGTGCGCGGCCGGCTGGTGCATGTGGACTGTGCCTACGGCTCGCATCCGCGCGAGCGGGTGACGCTGTTCCCCGCGGCGGAGGCGAATGCGCCGGTGCTCGCCTTCATCCATGGCGGCTATTGGCAGGCGCTCAGCCGGCAGGATTTCGAGTTCCTGGCACCGGCTTTCGTGGAGCGCGGCATCACCTTCGCTGCGATCGGCTATGACCTGTGCCCGAATGTCAGCTTCGCCACTTTGGTCGAACAGGTGCGCCAGGCCGTTCTCTGGCTCTACGATAATGCCGCCGCGCACGGGGCCGACCCGGACCGGCTGTTCCTGTCCGGCCATTCGGCCGGCGGGCATCTGGCCGCTCTGATGGCCTCGACCGACTGGCCGGCGCTGGGCCATCCCGCGGGCGTCGTGAAGGGTGCCATGGCGATCAGCGGCGTCTATGACCTGGAGCCGATCCGCCTCAGCTTCCTGAACGGCCTCTTGGCACTGGACCGGGCGACCGTGGAGCGGCTGAGCCCGCTGATGACCATTCCTGCGATGCCCAGCCCGCCGCTTTTGCTGGCCGTCGGCGGCGAGGAGCCGGAAGAGTTCCACCGTCAGCAGCGGGACTATGCCGCCGCCTGGCAGGCCTCGGGCCATGTGGTGCGCTGCGTCGATATGCCGGGATACCACCATTTCGACGTGATCCAGGCCCTCGGCCAGACGGACACGCCGATCTGCACGGCCATGTGCGATCTGATCATGGCCTATGGCCGATAGTGTGGCTGATCGCCCTTTGTCTTAACCACTTGATAGGGGTTAGCGCGTAATTCTTCACAATAGTGGCATGTATCCCATGGATCGGGGACCTTGGCATGGCGGGTGGCCAGGAAATTACCTACACGGTGTTTGGGCAGGACAGCAAAGGCTGGCAGCCGCAGGGCACGACGCATGAGATGCAGGTGGCTGTCGGCAGCGCCCAGGCTCTGGTGGACAAGAAGAAGTTCATCAAGGCGCGGGTCGACCAGACCTATTTCGACAAGCGCAATAATCGCGAAGTCACGTCGACGATCATGGAGCGGGGCCAGAAGACCCGCAGCGTGCCGATGGTCCTCTGGTTTGCGCTGGCCTTGGTTGCAGGCGCGATCAGCTTCGCCGTCACCTACACCGTGGTCAACGACGCCCCGCCGTTCCTCTGAGGGCTCGCCTGAGGGCCGCGACCAACACTCTTCTTCAATCGAATGCTGAGCTGCCGGGCTCAGGCGAACAGACCGTGCAGATACCAGCGGCACGGTTTCTCCGGATCGTAAGGCCCGTCGCGATAGAGCCAGAACCGGCGGCCGTCGGCATCTTCCACATGGTAATAGTCGCGCGCGGACCTGCGCGGCGCATCGTGCCACCATTCATGGGCAATCCGCTCCGGCCCGTCGGCGCGGGCGACGCGATGGGGCCGACCATTCCAGCGGAACAGAATCGGCGGATCGTCCGGCACCGGTGCCATGGCTTCGATCGGCTGGGGATGGGCCAGCAGGCGCAACGGGCGCGGTGTGTCTTCCGGCCATGTCTCGGCCGCGGGCACGGCCACCGCCGCCTGCCGCGCCACGGCCCGATCCGGCCAGTGGCTTTCGCGCACCGCGGGCCGGAACACCGCCCCCTGCCCCAGCCGCAGGGTCAGGCGATCGACCAGCTCCGCCAGCGCCCGACCGCCGCGTTCGGCCGCCGCCCGGTCCAGCGCCGGCTGCGACGGCGCCATGGGTTCCACCCCATCGGCGGACAGCACCGCCACCTCAATGCCGAAGCCGGCATCCAGCCCCTCCAACCGGTCCCGGAACAACCGGAACAGGCCCGCGGGCTGGCGCATCGGCACGCTGGTGCCGATCGACCGCCGCGCCACGGCGCCATCGACCCGGTAAAGCGCCAGTTCCGCCCGGCGCACGCCCAGCCCCGCCTGTTCCAAGTCACGACAGAGCAGGGCCAGCAGCCGGTCGAGCGCAGCCTCCACATCTTCGGTCCGGCCGATCGGCTCGGCAAAGGCCAGACGGGTACGATAGCGGGCGACCGGCTTGAGCGGAGAAATCGCTTCCGCTTCCGCCCCTGAAGCCTGGTCGAGGCGCTGCAGCAACCGTCGGCCGAACCGGGCGGCAAGCGGCCCGCGCGGCAAGGCCTGCACCTCGCCGATGCGGCTGAGGCCGGCACGCTCCAGCGCCGCCACCGTGGCGGCATCGAGGCGCAGGCCCGCAACCGGCAGCGGTGCCAGCGCCTCCCGCGACCGGCCGGGCGCGATCACGGCAGTCTCCAGCGCCCCGCCCCGCCAGCCATGGCCGGGCCCGACCCGCGCGACGGCCCAGGCGGCCCCGGCCGTGTCGGCAATGGCAAGCCGGGAGAGGAAGCCGAGGCGGCCCAGGCGTGCGGAGAGATCCCGCGCCAGTCCGGCTTCCCCGCCGAACAGATGGGCGCAGCCGGTGATGTCCAGCAGAATGCCGTCGCCGCCATGGGGGGCGGCCCAGGGGGTGTAGCGGCCGCACCAGCCGGCAAGGTCGCGTAACGTGCGGCCGTCGGCCTCAGGGTCGGCGGGCACCGCCTGCACCCCCGGCCCCAGCGCCCGCGCATCGGCCAGCGGCATGCCGGGAAACAGGCGGGCGGCCGCCGCCGCATCGTCCACCCCGGCA
>JANQQD010000097.1 GCA_028285185.1 Anaerolineae bacterium
CCCGCCGATGATCGCCAAGCTGACCGGCACGGTCGACAGCGTGGCTGCCGACACCGCGGTGATCGATGTCGCCGGTGTCGGCTATCTGGTCCACGCCTCACGGCGGACATTGACGGCTCTGGGCCGACCGGGCGAGCGCGTGGCCGTTGTGGTCGAAACACAGATGCGCGACGACCGAATCCAGCTCTTCGGCTTCATCGATGCGGCGGAGCGGGATTGGTTCCGCCTGCTGACCGCGGTACAGGGCGTTGGCGGCCGCATGGCGCTGGCCGTCTTGAGCGTGCTGGACCCAGGGGCCCTCACCATGGCGATCGCAGCGCAGGACCGGGCGGCGCTTTCGCGCGCGGATGGCGTCGGCGCCAAGCTGGCCGGCCGAATCGCAGCGGAGCTGCGCGACAAGGTCGACGCCGTCGCCCAGGCGCCGCGCGCCACCACTGCCGCTGCCACGGCGCCCGTCACCTCAGCCGCGCCGGCACGCGACGACGCCGTTTCGGCGCTGGTCAATCTCGGCTACAGCCGCTCCGAGGCCTTCGCTGCCGTGGCAAAGGCGGCCGAAGCGCTCGGCGACGGGGCCGGGGCTGAGGCCCTGATCCCCGCAGCCCTGAAGACCTTGGCGCAATGAGCGCGGGCGGCTCCGACGCCGACCGGCTGGTCAGCGGCGAAGCGGGCGCCGAAGACGGCATCGGCCCGTCGCTCCGCCCCACCAACCTGGATGCGTTCGTCGGCCAGTCGCATCTGAAGGGCAATCTGCGGGTGTTCATCGAGGCAGCGCGCGCCCGCGGCGACGCGCTGGACCATGTGCTGCTTCACGGGCCACCGGGGCTGGGCAAGACCACGCTGGCACAGATCGTCGCCCGCGAACTGGGCGTTGATTTCCGGGCGACGTCCGGACCGGTGATCGCCCGCGCCGGCGACCTCGCCGCATTGCTGACAAACCTTCACCCCCGGGATGTCCTTTTTATTGACGAAATTCATCGGCTCAATCCGGCGGTCGAGGAGATCCTCTACCCGGCGATGGAGGACTTCCAACTCGATCTGGTGATTGGCGAAGGCCCGGCGGCAAGGTCGATCCGCATCGATCTGCCGAGGTTCACGCTGGTCGGCGCCACCACCCGGTCGGGCCTGATCACACGGCCCTTGCGCGAGCGGTTCGGGATTCCATTGCGCCTGGACTTCTACTCGCCTGAGGAATTGGAACAGATCGTGTCCCGTGGCGCTGCCTTGCTCGATTGTCCCCTCACCCAAGACGGCGCCGGCGAGATTGCTCGCCGAGCCCGCGGCACGCCGCGCGTGGCCGGCCGGCTGCTGCGCCGAGTACGGGATTTCGCCGCCGTCGCTGGCCGAACATCGGTCGATGCCGTTATCGCGCGCGAAGCGCTTGAGCGCCTTGAGGTCGACGCACGCGGGCTCGACACCATGGATCGGCGTTATCTGACGCTGTTGGCCGAGAACTATGGCGGCGGGCCCGTGGGGGTTGAAACGCTGGCGGCCGCCCTGGCCGAGCAGCGCGACGTGCTGGAAGAGGTGATCGAGCCTTACCTTCTGCAGCAGGGGTTCCTGCAGCGGACGCCCCGGGGCCGCATGCTGGCCGATCGCGGTTACCGCCATCTCGGCCTGCCGCCGCCGGTGCGCGAGCCCGGCCAGCTCGACCTGCTGGGCGACGATGCCGGCAATAGTGATGCCTGAAGCAACTGCGAATCAGATGGATGGGGCGCACCGTTTTTCCGTCCGCGTCTATTGGGAAGACACGGACGCTGGCGGCATCGTCTACTACGCGAACTATCTGAAGTTCGCCGAACGGGCGCGCAGCGAGCTGGTGCGGCACGCCGGCATCGATCAGTCGGGGCTGCATGCGGCCCATGGCATCGCCTTTGCCGTGCGCCGGTGCGACATCGACTACCGCGCGCCAGCGCGGCTTGATGATTTGTTGGAGGTGGTCACACGCGTCGACGCAGTGGGCGGGGCGAGCCTGGCCATGGTGCAGGACATCGTCCGCGGCGACACGCTGGTCGTGCGCGTCCGGGTAGACCTGGTCTGCGTCAATCGGGACCTTCAGCCGGTCCGGCTGCCGCCGGACGTCCGGCATGCATTGACAACGTGGCAAACGAACGAAGACCCCGCGGCAGCGCCGCCGGCGGCTTGAGGCAAGACGAGGCGAAAGAGAGATGGAAGAAGGCGCTCTCAACACGGTTCCCATGCTGAGCTCCCCCGAGGCCCGCGACCTGACCCTTTTGGGCCTGGTCGCCCAGGCCGACATCGTGGTGAAGGCCGTGATGCTCCTCCTGGTCCTCGCCTCCGTCTGGTGCTGGGCCATCATTTTCGACAAGGTGTTCCGCGTGCGCCGTCTGCGCAGCCGGGCCAACGCGTTCGAAGAGAGCTTCTGGTCCGGCGGGTCGCTGGAAGACCTCTACGACCGCATCGGCGGCACCCCGAAAGAACCCATGTCGGCCGTCTTCGCCGCGGCGATGAAGGAATGGCGGCTGGCCGTCGATCGCGGCCTGCCGAAGGACGGCCACATGCGGGCCGGGCTGCAGCAGCGCATCGAGCGGGTGATGCAGGTAGCCCAGACCCGCGAGATGAGCCGGCTGGAGCGCCACATGGCCTTCCTCGCCTCCGTCGGCTCCACCGCCCCGTTCATCGGCCTGTTCGGCACGGTCTGGGGCATCATGAACTCGTTCACCGCCATCGCGGAGGAAGCCAATACCAGCCTCACCGTGGTGGCACCGGGCATCGCCGAAGCGCTGTTCGCAACGGCGCTGGGCCTGTTCGCGGCGATCCCGGCGACGGCCGCCTACAACAAGTTCGCAAGCGATCTCGGCAAATACGGAGAGCGGCTGGACAATTTCGCCGATGAATTCGGGGCGATCCTGTCGCGCTATCTCGAAGACCGGAGCTGACGAGAGCCATGGCCGCCTTCCTGACGCCGGGGCGCCACACGCGACGCAAGCGCCGGCAAGAACCGATGTGGCAGATCAACGTCACGCCCTTCGTCGACGTCATGCTGGTGCTGCTGATCGTCTTCATGGTCACCGCCCCGCTTCTGACCGTCGGCGTGCCCGTCGACCTGCCGCGCACCGAGGCGCGCAATCTGAGCGACCCGGACGAACCTTTGATCATCACCGTCACCGCCGAGGGCGAGATCTATGTGCAGGAGACGGAGGTCGACATGTCGACGCTGATCCCGCTTCTGGTCAGCGTCACCGAGGCCAATCAGGAGGCGCGCATCTTTCTGCGCGGCGATCGCGCGATCGCCTACGGCAGGGTGATGGAGGTGATGGGTGCGGTGAACAACGCCGGCTTCACCCGGGTCGCCCTGGTTGCCGAACTGCCCCCTCCGGAAACGCAATAGCAGAACAGCCCCATGCGGTCCGGGTTCGCAGCCTCGCTGGTCCTGCACATCGTGGTCATCCTGCTGCTGGCCATCGATCTGCCGTTCCTGCGCCGCGATACGGAGATGGTGCTGAGCGCGGTGCCGGTGGACTTCATCGACGCTGCCGAACTCGGCCCCATGGCGTCCCTCGACGAAGGCGGCGACGTGCTGGCCGAACCGCCCATGCAGATCGAATCGGAGCCACCCCCAACACCTCCGACGCCGGAGATCGAACCGCCGGAGATCCCGCTGGAGCCGCCGGCTTCGGAACCGCTGGAGCCGGAGCCGCTAGAGCCGGAGCCACCGGCAGCCGAGGTGTTGCCCAATGCGCGTGAACCGGACGACGTGCCGGAACCGCAGCCTGCTCCGGAACCTCCACCGCCGCCGGAACCGGAGCCGCCTGAACCGGAAACTGAGCCCGAACCCGAACCAGAAGCGGAGCCGTTCGATGAACCGGAGCCGGAACCCGAGCCGGAACCTGAGCCCGAACCGGAGCCGGAGCCCGAGCCCGAGCCGGAGCCCGAGCCGGAGCCGGAGCCTGAACCCGAGCCTGAGCCGGAGCCGGAGCCGGAGCCGGAGCCCGAAGTGGCCGAGGCCCCGATCCAGCCGCCCTCACCCCAGCGCCGCCCGCCTGCGCCCGAGCGGCCACCTGAGCCGGAGCCGCCGCCGGAGCAGCCCACACCGCAGCCTCAGCAGCCAGAGCAGCCCGGCCAGACGGCGGCGATCCCGACTGAGCCGACTCGGCTCTCGGCGTCTCAGGAAGCTGCCGTGCGGGAACGTGTGCTGCCGTGTTGGAACTTCGATGCAAATGCCGCTGGAGCCGACACCATCATCGTCGAGATTCGTGCCGCGATGAATAGGGACGGGACCGTTGCAGATGCCGAGATAGTGAATGCCGGCGAGTATCCAGGCAGTGCGGTGTTCCGCGCAGCCGCAGAAAGCGCTTGGCGCGCCATTAGGAACCCCCGTTGCCAACCACTACCCCTGCCGGCCGATCGATATGACGAATGGCGCGACATCCTGTTTGTCTTTGATCCTCGTGATCTGTAGTGATCCTGTGGCGATGACCAAGGGAGCCTGATCCATGATCGTCGACTCTCGCCTGCCGAGACTGGCGGCCTATGCAGTTGGCTTCGTGACCCTCTTGATGCTGTACGCGGTGCAGGCCGTCCCGGCCCGGGCCGAGCTGCGCATCGACATTTTCGGCCCGAACCCGCCGGAACCCATGCCGATCGCCATACCGGCGTTCAGCGGGTCCGGCGCCGACCAGCAGCGCGGTCAGGAGATCGCGTCCGTGATCGCGGCGGATCTCGAGCGTTCGGGCCTGTTCCGAATCGTCGACCCCAACGCCTATATCCAGGATCCTGACTCGCTGCTGGTGGGGCCCCGCTTTGCGGACTGGCGCATCATCAACGCCGAAGCCCTGGTCTCCGGCAGCGTCCAGACCCAGGGCGACGGCCGGCTGCGCGCCGAATTCCGCCTCTGGGACGTGATCGCCGAGACTGAGGCGACCGGCCAGGCCTATCAGACGGAGCAGGAGAACTGGCGGCGCATCGCCCATATCATCGCCGACCAGATCTATGAGCGGATCACGGGCGAAAGCGGGTACTTCGACACGCGCATCGTCTATGTCGCCGAAAGCGGGCCGGCGACCCAACGGGTCAAACGGCTGGCCATCATGGATCAGGACGGCGCCAATCACCGGTACCTGACCAACGGCGACACGCTGGTGCTCACGCCCCGATTCTCGCCGACCACGCAAGAGATCACGTTTCTCGCCTATTACGACGACCAGCCGCGGGTCTACCTGTTCAACATCGACAGCGGCCGGCGCGAGCTTCTGGGCAACTTCCCCAGCATGACCTTCTCGCCCCGGTTTTCGCCGGACGGCAACAGCGTGGTCATGAGCCAGGCGCAGGGCGGCAATACCGACATCTATGTCATGGACCTGCGCACCCGCAACGCCCGCCGGCTGACCTCGAACCCAGGGATCGACACAGCACCGTCCTTCTCGCCGGACGGCAGCCAGATCGTCTTCGAAAGCGATCGCGGCGGCTCACAGCAGATCTACGTCATGGGTGCCGGCGGCGGCGGCGGCCAGCGGATCAGCTTCGGCCCCGGTCGCTACGGCAGCCCCGTCTGGTCGCCGCGCGGCGACCTGATCGCCTTCACCCGCCAGCATCAGGGCCGGTTCGCTATCGGGATCATGCGTCCCGATGGCACCGGCGAGCGCATCCTGGCGGAAGCCTTCCACATGGAGGGGCCGACCTGGGCCCCCAATGGACGGATGATCATGTACTTCACCGAAGCGTCCGGTGCGGGCGGCCGATCCGCCCGCCTGCAGGTCGTCAGCATCGACGGCCGCACCTCCTGGGCCGTGCCGACGCCGCTTGACGGGTCCGATCCGGCATGGTCTTCCTTGCTGCCATAACAAATCCGGCCTAAAAGGCCGCCTCACCCCGTGGGAGAGTTCACTGGCGGGCACCCACCTTACCCCAGCGACTGACTGAGGGATGATCAGCTATGACGATGAAGGTGTTCACCTTGTGCGCCGCAGTTCTGCTGCTGGTTGCTTGCGGCTCGTCGGAAGAGACGGTTTCGACCGGCGGCGGCGGCACCGTCGCCACGCCGGCACCCGGTGGTCCACGAGCGGGAACGGTCGAAGACTTCCAGATCAATGTCGGCGACCGGGTCTTCTTCGCGCTCGACAGCTCCGAGCTTTCGCCTGAGGCGCGCTCGACACTCGATCGCCAAGCCGCCTGGCTCGCCCAGTATCCGCAAGCGCAGCTGCGGATCGAAGGCCATGCCGACGAGCGGGGCACGCGTGAGTACAATCTCGCCCTCGGCGACCGCCGCGCCAACGCGGTCCGCAACTATCTGGTCTCGCAGGGCGTCGCCTCATCGCGACTCGAGACCATCAGCTACGGCAAAGAGCGGCCCGCCGTCGTGGGCAGCAACGAAAGCGCCTGGGCGCAGAACCGCCGGGGTGTCAGCGTCATCACCAGCGGCGCCCCCATCAACTAACTCCCACCTCGCCCATCCGGCCGGCGAAACGCCATAGTTTCGCCTGCTTGCCGAACAATCGTGAGATTGATCGGCAACAAGCGCGACCGCCGCGCCGGCCGGAAGGGCGTGTCTGGTGCCCGCCGCTGGCGACGCACGCGCGACAGACATGGATCAGCCATGCGGATACAGCTTTTTCGCCCGCGGCGACTGGGATGGCGGCAGGCCGGCTCGCTCGGTGCCGTCCTCTTGGCGATGGGCGGCGCTGCCTATTGGGGCTTGTCGCTGCCGGCCCATCATGCGGAAGCGGGCGCGTTCACGGATGCCGGCACGCTTGCGCGGCTGGAGCGGCTGGAGGCCGAGGCCACCCGCGTCTCCCGACTGCTCGGGGTCGAGCCGACGACTGGGGTGATCCTGGCCCAATCGGGCAGTCTGCCGGAGAGTTATGCGGCCCAGGTTGAGGTCAGGCTATCGCAGCTGGAAGCACAGATGCGAGAGCTGACCGGCCGGATCGAGCAGGCGCAGTACGAGGCCCAGCAGCTCTCCGACCAGATGCGGCGCAGCATGCAGGATATCGAATTCCGGCTGGATATGCTGGAAGGCGGATCCGGTGGCTCCGGCGGGCCTCTGGGCCCGATCTCCGGCGGCCCCGCACCCTCCGCGGCACCGCCTGCGAGTTCGGATATCGGGCCGACCTACGACAGCCTTTCGGAACTGGCGACCCAACCCGCACCGACGGGCGGCACCCTCGGCACGCTGACGGTGCCGGGCGGTGACGAGGGCACGTCGGTGGCGTCGCTGGGCGATGCGCAAGGGCAGTACGAGACAGCCTATCAGCTGCTGCAGCGCGCGGACTATCCGGGCGCCGAAGCGGCGCTGCAGCAGTTTCTGAGCGCCTATCCCTCCCATGAACTGGCCAGCAATGCCCAGTACTGGCTGGGGGAGACCTATTATGTGCGCGGCCGCTACAACGACGCTGCGATTGCCTTCGCCCAGAGCTATCAGCGCTATCCCGGCGGCGCCAAGGCCGTCGACAGCCTGTTGAAGTTGGGCATGTCGCTGGCGGCCCTCGGCCAGCGCGATGATGCCTGCATTACTTTTGCTCAGCTGCGGACGGAATTCCCGAATGCGCCCGCAGCGGTCATCAACCGGGCGGACCAGGAAAGCGACCAGTTGGAGTGTCAGTAGTCCAGGCGCCCCCCCTCGGCGATGACGACTTTGCCCTCCTGATAGACGGTCTCGGCCCCTTCGAACCTTCCCCTCGTCTGGCCGTCGGCGTGTCCGGCGGCGCTGACAGCCTTGCCCTGACGGCGCTGGCCGACGCCTGGGCCCGCAACCGCGGCGGGGCTGTGCTGGCCGTTACGGTCGACCACGGCTTGCGTCCGGAATCCGGGCAGGAGGCGGCGGCACTTGGCCGTCAACTGTCCAGGCTTCGCATCGAGCATGCCGTCCTGCGCTGGCAGGACGCCGCGGCAGGATCGGATCTTCAGGCGCGGGCGCGTGCCGCCAGGCATGCACTCCTCTCCGACTTCTGCCAGGCCCGGGGCATCCTCCATCTCCTGTTGGCGCATACCGCCGATGACCAAGCGGAAACTGTGCTGATGCGGTTCGCCAAGGGTTCGGGCCCCGACGGGTTGTCGGGCATCCCGGTGGTGGCGGAACGCCCGCATTTCCGGATCCTGAGACCCCTGCTGCAGGTAACTAAGGCGCGGCTGGAAGCCACCTGCGCCCAGCATGGCCTCACCTGGGCGTCAGACCCCTCGAACGCCGACCAGCGTTACGCCCGCGGCCGACTGCGCGCGGCGCATTGCCTGCTGGCGGCCGAGGGCCTGACGGCGGACCGCCTGTTGGATACGGCCCAACGGTGCGGCACCGTGCGCGCATACTTGGAACGGGAGGTCGCCGCGGTCTTGGGTGCCTCGGTCAGCCTCTATCCCGAAGGATATGCCGAAATCGATCGGGAGCGCCTTGAAGCCGCACCGCCCCCGATTCGGCTTGCCGTCCTGGCCGCGGTCATTCGCACCATAGGCGGCCAGCCCTACCGGCCGCGACAAGAGCGCATGGCGCGGCTCTCGCAGGCCCTTTCGGCCGAGGGTTTCACCGGCGGTCGCACCTTAGGCGGGTGCCGCATCCTCATGGGACGGCGCTTGACGATCTGTCGTGAGGGAGCAGCCGCCCGCGATGTCCGCAAGGCCATCCCCGGCGGGACGGTCGCCTGGGACGGGCGGTTCCGCGTCACCGTACCGCCGCTGCCGGAATCCGGCGATATGGAGGTAAGGAAACTGGGCCGCGCTGCATCCGCGGTCGGCCAGGGAAAGCTGCGTCCATCGCTGCCCTGGCCGGTGCGGACGGCGCTGCCTGGACTGTGGCGGGGCGACACGCTGATCGCCGCACCGGCCCCGGCGAAGGCCCATGGGCGGACCGCAGAAGGCCAGATGCCGGATCTGGAATGCACTTTCGTGCCCGACCATCCGCTCACCTCGGCGCCGTTTCCCGTTGTCTATGCGCCGGGCGGGATTATCTAAGGAGTCGTCAATTGAGACCTGATACAATGGTTGTGGAAGAAACGCCTTCGTGGCGGCCGCGAAATGCCAGGAAAGGCAAACGCCCGTGAATAGTTTCGGCAAGAACCTTGCGCTTTGGATCATCATCGGCCTGCTGCTGGTGGCCCTGTTCAACCTGTTCCAAAGCTCCGGCACGCGCGGAACACAGTCGACCATCGCTTACAGCCAGTTCCTGAATGAGGTCGAATCCGGCCGCGTTGCCGATGTGACCATCCAGGGCGAGCAGATCACGGGCCATTTCACCGGCGGCGGCCAGTCTTTCAGTACCTATGCGCCGCCGAACGATCCCGACCTGATCGAGCGGCTGACAGCCGCCGATGTGCGTGTGACGGCCGCACCTGAAGAGCGCAGCATGCCCGGCCTGCTGAGCATCCTGGTCAGCTGGTTCCCGATGCTGCTGCTGATCGCGGTGTGGATCTTCTTCATGCGCCAGATGCAGTCGGGCGGCGGCAAGGCGATGGGCTTCGGCAAGTCGAAGGCCAAGCTGCTGACGGAACGCCAGGGCCGCGTCACCTTCGACGACGTTGCCGGCGTGGACGAGGCGAAGGCGGAACTGGAAGAGATCGTGGAGTTCCTGAAGGACCCGCAGAAGTTCCAGCGCCTCGGCGGTAAGATTCCGAAGGGCGTACTGCTGGTCGGCCCGCCCGGAACGGGTAAGACCCTGATCGCCCGCGCCGTAGCTGGCGAGGCGAATGTCCCATTCTTCACCATCTCCGGCTCGGATTTCGTGGAAATGTTCGTGGGCGTCGGCGCCAGCCGCGTGCGCGACATGTTCGAGCAAGGCAAGAAGAACGCGCCCTGCATCATCTTCATCGACGAAATCGATGCCGTCGGCCGCCATCGCGGCGCCGGTCTGGGCGGCGGCAATGACGAACGCGAGCAGACGCTGAACCAGCTGCTGGTCGAGATGGACGGCTTCGAGGCGAATGAGGGCGTGATCCTGATCGCCGCGACCAACCGTCCCGACGTGCTGGACCCGGCACTGCTGCGCCCCGGCCGCTTCGACCGACAGGTCGTCGTGCCGAACCCGGACATCATCGGCCGCACCAAGATCCTGAAGGTGCATATGCGCAAGGTGCCGCTGGCACCGGATGTCGACCCGAAGGTGGTCGCGCGCGGCACGCCCGGCTTTTCGGGTGCCGATCTCGCCAATCTGGTGAACGAGGCGGCGTTGCTGGCCGCACGGCGCGGCAAGCGCGTGGTGGGGCAGGACGAATTTGAGGCGGCACGCGACAAGGTGATGATGGGCGCCGAACGCCGCTCGATGGTGCTTTCGAACGAAGAGAAAGAGCTGACGGCCTGGCACGAGGCGGCCCACGCGGTCGTGGCGCTGCACGAACCGTCGGCCGACCCGATCCACAAGGCGACGATCATCCCGCGCGGCCGCGCGCTCGGCCTGGTTCAGCGGCTGCCGGAAGACGACCGTTACGCTTATTCCAAGGATTGGCTGATGGCGTCGCTCTCGATCGCCCTTGCCGGCCGCCTCGGCGAGGAGATCCTGCGCGGTCCCGACCGCGTCACCAATGGCGCCACCAGCGACATTCAGATGGTGACCCGCCTTGCGACCGACATGGTCACGAAATGGGGCATGAGCGAGAAGCTCGGCATGCTCCAGTACGCCTCGCCGGAGCAGGAAGTCTTCCTCGGCCACTCGGTCACCCAGCACAAGACCATGTCCGAGGCGACGGCGGAGGTGGTCGACGCGGAGATCCGCCTGCTGATCGACCAGTCCTACGAACGCGCGCGGCGGATTCTGGATGACCATCGGGACGAGCTGGAAACCGTGGCGAAAGCGCTGCTGGAGTACGAAACGCTCTCCGGCGATGAGCTGAAGGCGCTGCTGCGCGGTGAAGAGATCGTGCGGCCGGAACCGGACGACATCGCTCCGCCGCCGCCGAAGCCGAAGAAGACGGGGCGCCGCCGCTCGTCGGTACCCACCGGCGGCACGTCGGGCGGCCTGGACCCGGAACCGCAGCCGGGCACCTGATCGGCCGCGACCGGCGCGCCATGCCGACACTGGACGACCTTCCGGCCCCGCCCGACCTCCGGGCGGGCGACCGGCTCTATATCAGCCCCGCCGCGTTGGATCGATCCTGTGGCCTGCTGCTGGCCGGCGGGCCCTTGCGCTTCTCTGCCATCCACGTGATCGTGCGGCGGCATGCGCGGATCGACCGGGCCGTGGTCACCGCCGAGCAGCTTGGCGCCTGGGGCGTGGCCCACGGGCTTGCCTCAGACCTTGCGCTGCGTCTCGATCGTGTGACACGGGCGAGGCCGCCGATAGGCAAGCTTCCTGCCGAACTGCCGCTCATCATGGGCATCATTAATGTGACGCCCGACAGCTTCTCCGACGGCGGGCAGTTCTTCGATCCAGGCATCGCCGTTGAGCACGGGCTGTCGCTGTGGCGCGCGGGCGCCGACATTCTGGATGTCGGCGGCGAATCCACCCGACCGGGCGCAACCCCGATTTCGGCAGACGAGGAAGCTGCCAGGATTCTGCCAGTCATACGGCGCCTGGCGGAAGTGGGCGCGACTGTCTCCGTGGACACGCGCAACGCCGCCGTGATGTCGGCGGCCATCGAAGCGGGTGCGCAGATCATCAACGACGTGACGGCTCTGACGGGCGACCCGGACAGCCTTGCCATCGCCGCGGCTTCCAACCTACCCGTCATTCTGATGCACATGCAGGGCGATCCGCGGACCATGCAGCAGGCACCCCGCTACACCGACGTGGCGCTCGACATCTACGACTACCTGGAGGCGCGGCTCGACAGTTGCCGCGACGCCGGCATTCCGGCAGACAGGCTGGTGGTCGATCCCGGAATCGGTTTCGGCAAGACGCTGGAACACAATCTCGCGGTGCTGGACCGATGCGCCCTCTTCCACGGCCTGGGATGCCCGGTGATGATCGGGGCCTCACGCAAGAGTTTCATCGCAAAGGCCAGTCAGGGCGAATCGGCCGAACATCGCCTTCCCGGATCGCTTGCCGCAGCCCAGGCCGCACTCGACCGCGGGGTCCAGCTGCTGCGCGTGCACGACGTGGCGGAAACAGCCCAGGCGCGGGCAATCTGGCGGGCCATCGGGGCCGCCGCCTGAGCCGGGCGCACCGGCCCACTGTCGACTTTGCCGGTGTCGTTGCCAAGGTGGCGCGGTTGGGCGTATGACGCCCGCATGACTCGTAAGCTTTTCGGAACCGACGGAATCCGTGGCACCGCCAACACGGAACCGATGACCGCAGCGACGGCGCTCAAGGTGGCCATGGCCACCGCCGCTCGCCTGCGCCGCGGCAACCACCGCCATCACGTCGTCATCGGCAAGGACACCCGGCTTTCCGGCTACATGCTTCAGCCGGCGCTCACCTCGGGCTTCATCTCCATGGGTGTCGACGTCACGCTGATCGACCCGCTGCCCACACCGGCGGTGGCCATGCTGACGCGATCGCTCAGGGCCGATATCGGCGTCATGGTGTCGGCCTCGCACAATCCGTTCCACGACAACGGCATCAAGCTGTTCGGCGCCGACGGCTACAAGCTGTCCGATGAAGAGGAAGCGGAGATCGAAGCACAGGTCGGCGCCGGTCTGGACGGGCATTTCCCCGCGCCGCGGGATCTCGGCCGCGCCCGCCGTCTGGACGATGCGCCGGGCCGCTATATCGAATTCGTGAAGAGCACGTTCCCCCGTGGCCTCAGGCTGGACGGCCTGAAGATCGTGGTCGATTGCGCACACGGCGCCGCCTACAAGGTGGCTCCCACCGTGCTTTGGGAACTGGGGGCGGATGTGGTGCCGATCGGCGTGCAGCCGGACGGGCTGAACATCAACGCCGACTGCGGTGCGACGGCGACCAGCGCCATGCGGGCCGCCGTCCTGACCCACGGCGCCGATCTGGGGGTGTCGCTGGACGGCGATGCCGACCGGCTGATCCTGGCCGACGAACGCGGCGTAGAGATCGATGGCGACCAGTTGATGGGGCTGATCGCCGGCAACTGGCATGCCTGCGGCAAGCTGCGCGGCGGTGGGGTTGTTGCCACCGTCATGTCGAACCTCGGGCTTGAACGCCATCTCGCCGAACTGGGGCTGGCGCTGCATCGCACTGCGGTGGGTGACCGCTATGTGGTCGAGCATATGCGCGAACACGGCCTGAACGTCGGCGGCGAACAGTCCGGCCACATCGTGCTGAACGACTATACGACCACGGGCGACGGGCTGATTGCCGCGCTCCAGGTCCTTGCGGTTATTCAGCAGTCGAGGCGCCCGACCAGCGAGGTCTGCAGCGTCTTCGAGCGGGTGCCGCAGCGGCTGACCAACGTCCGCTATCGGCGTTCCGACGGTCGGGCGAACCCCCTGGATGCTGAGGCGGTCAAGCAGGCGATCGCGGATGCCCAGTCCCGGCTCGGATCCGGCGGCAGGCTCGTCATCCGCAAATCGGGAACCGAGCCGGTCATCCGCGTGATGGCCGAAGGCGATGACGGTCCGCTGGTGGACAGCGTGGTGGCGTCCGTCGTCGACGCCATCAAGGCCAGTGCCGACCCCGTCCCCGTCGCGGCGGATTAGCTCCCAGCTGCGGAAGGCGAATGATGCCGGAGCGCCGAAGCGGAGGGCAGCAAAGCGACATCGGCGCACCTTTGTCCGCTGGGCCGGAGAGCGGCAACACGGTCATACGCCCTGCCGACCACAACGCCGACCTGGCCACGGTGCGGGAACTGTTTGTGGAATACGGCCAGTCTCTCGGCTTCTCACTCTGTTTCCAGGGCTTTGACGCGGAACTGGCATCGCTGCCGGGCAAGTATGCACCGCCTGAAGGCATGATCCTGCTTGCGGAGACGGCGGGCCAGCCCGTCGGCTGCGTCGCCCTGCGGCCGCTTGACGACGCCGGCGTCTGCGAAATGAAGCGCCTCTATATCCGCCCCGAGGCGCGCAAGCTGGGCGTCGGACGACGCCTTGCCGAGGCGATCGTCGAGACCGGCAGCCGGCTCGGCTACAGCGCCATGCGCCTGGACACTCTGCCGATCATGCAGACGGCCATCGCCCTCTACCGCAATCTCGGCTTCACGGAGATTGCGCCCTACTATGACAACCCGATCGACGGGGCGATGTATCTGGAGAAGCGATACCGGCCCGGCTGACCAAGGGCGGTGTCCCGCGGTCTGGCCGTGAGGCTCTTCGGCGTGGCCTGGGACACGACCGGGCGATGCCGGCGGGGTCGATCTGCATCACGGAAATTGAAACACCTGGCGGCAGCCTACCAAATTGTCGCGCAGTTCGTGGAAGCCCCTTGAAACAGCCTTGCTGCGCCGCCGAAGTATGATATGGATGACCCCACCAAGGAATGAGCACACCGAATAAAAAAAACGGAAAGGGTGTGATGGCCGACACAGCTCCGTCGTCTGGCAAGGCCTATGTTGGTCTCATGAAGTCAACGGCAGGCACCCACAAGGGGGCCAGGGATCGAGGAGGATGACAAAATGACTAAGGTTGCCGGAAAGCTGACTATCGCCGTCGCTGGCGCCTTTCTGCTCGCAGCGTGTGCCGGGTCCGGCGGCGCGAGCCGGGGCTGCACGACACAGAATTCTGCCGCAGGTGCGGGCATCGGCGCCGCGGGCGGCGCTGCCATCGGCCTGCTGGCCGGCGGCACGACCGGTGCGATCGCTGGTGGCCTGCTGGGTGGCGCGACGGGCGCCGTCGCCGGCTCGCAGGTGGGCTGCACGGACAGCGGCTACAGCTACTGATCGTCGAAACGACGGATCGCTGGCGAAGCGGGGCCTCGGCTCCGCTTCGCTTTGATGCGTCCAACGAGTCCCGAGCCTCCCGCATCGACGGGTCGGGATCGCTGATTTCGGCCCCCTGACAAGCCCGCGTAAGGCAAATGCCTGTATCAGGGCGACGGGCCGTGCTATTGACGGCCTGCCGGCTGTGCGCCGTTTTTGACATCGGCAGCAGTCATCAATCCAATTCACAACTCAAGTCGGGACACAGGCTTATGGACTGGCTTCGCTCGCTGCTGATCTGCGTGATCGTCTCCACCGGCGTGGCTGCGTGCAGCACCACCAGTGACAACGCGCCGGAGACGGCCACGGCCGCCGCACCGGCATCGGCAATCACGCCCTTCGCCGGCTACTGGGTCGGCGCAACCGAGGCGGGACAGGAGATTGAACGGTCGGCGACAGTGCTGATCGAAGAAGGCCTCGACCAGCAGTTCACGGTAACCTGGCGCAACCTGGAAGCCCCAGAGGGCGATGCGGCCCTGGCCGAACGGGATTCCACACTCGTGTTCCTGCCCGGCGACGAAGCCGGAACCTGGCAGTCGAGCAATTCCGGCGAGATCGCCGAGGGCGGCGTTCGCGCATGGGCCGTGGTCGATCCGGCCGACACGCTGGTCGTGAACATCGAAACGATGACGGAAGATGGCGCCGTCGAGCGTCAGACCTATACCCGTCAGGTCACCGGCGAACAGATGCAGCTGGACTATGTCCGCCGCGTCAACAACGTCGAGACCCGCACGCTGCGGGGCACTTACATCCGCGCCAGCGAAGGCTGAGATGCAATCACCCGGGCAGGTTGGATCGCGTCCGCGGCCCGACCTGCCCGGGAGCAGCTACGCGAAGGGCTGTCAGGCCGTGAGCGTCGGATCGGCCGAGACGCGGACAAGCAGCTTGCCGAAGTTCTGCCCTTCCAGAAGGCCCGTGAAGGCGCCGGGCGCGGCTTCCAAGCCTTCAACGATGTCTTCGCGGTAGCGCACGCTGCCGGATCGCAGCCATCCGGCCATGGTTTCCAGAAATTCTGCTTCGTGCTGGCGGAAGTCGAAGACGATGAACCCCCGCACAGTGAGCCGCTTCACCAGGATCTGGCGCATCAGCCGGGGAATGCGGTCGGGGCCCTCGGGCAGAGACGTGGCATTGTAGTGGGCGATCAGGCCGCAGACGGGTATCCGCGCAAAATCGTTCAGCAGGCCCATCACCGCGTCGAACACGGGCCCGCCCACATTCTCGAAATAGACATCGATCCCATCGGGACAGGCCGCCTTCAGGCGCGACCGGAAATCCGCCGACCGATGGTCGATGCAGGCATCGAACCCCAGCTCTCCGGTGACGTAGCTGCACTTCTCCGGCCCGCCGGCCACGCCGACAACACGGCACCCCAGGATCCGGCCGATCTGCCCCACGACAGAGCCGACGGCACCGGATGCAGCGGCCACTACAAGGGTCTCGCCCCGCTGCGGCTTCCCGATCTCCTTCAATCCCACATAGGCCGTCATACCGGGCATGCCCATGACGCCCAAGGCGGTCGAGAGCGGTGCGGCCGACGGGTCCAGCCGGCGCAAGGCATCTGGCGCTGACACCCAGTAGTCCTGCCAGCCGCCGGCCCCGAGAACGAGATCGCCTTCGAAAAACGCCTCGCTGCGCGACTCGATGACCTGCCCCACCGTGCCACCCACCATGGTTTCGCCGATGCCGACCGACGGCGCATAGGATGGCGCGTCCATCATGCGCCCGCGCATATACGGATCGAGAGAGAGGTAGATCGTCCGGCACAGCACCTCTCCGGGCCCAGGCCCGGTCACCGGCGTCTGTTCCAGACGCAGATCGGTAGGTGCCGGCGCCCCTTCCGGGCGCGCAGCGAGCACAACACGGCGATTGATGGTGGCGTTCATGGGACTATCCTGTTGCGTAACAATGGAGCCGCGCGCGGATGACATTCGCCGACAACATGGCATAATCGCCGCCGCGCAACCAAGATTGCGGCCCCTGGGGGCCTCTTGGGCGAGCGTCCCTTCCAACGAGGATAGAATGGTGCGGCGGAAAACGGTGGAG
The DNA here is from genome assembly GCA_028285185.1 of Anaerolineae bacterium. Lineage (GTDB taxonomy): Bacteria > Pseudomonadota > Alphaproteobacteria > DSM-16000 > Inquilinaceae > JACKIG01. The sequence continues at coordinate 16,743 of JANQQD010000097.1, forward strand.
GTCGGCCAACAATACCGGCAGGCCGATGCGTCCTGGCTTGTCTGGGAGGTCGTAGAGCTTTTCCGCGACAGTCGCGGTCATCCGCACGCCCATATTCAGGCCGCGCGAAACCTGGGCGAAACGCGGGCGATCGCCTGCGCCGTCCTGCAGGATCCCAGGCGCTACCGCCTGCTGCGCAAGGAAGACCAGTGACCGTGTGACGCTTCGGCGCCACGGAGGCGCGGCGTACGGTCTGGCTGGATCGCCCCGTCAGAAGCGGCGATACGACATGTGCTCGAAATAGCTTCGTTCCAGCTCGCGCAAGACGGCAACGGCTTCGCCGACTCGCTCACGCAGACCCGGCCGTTCCAGGAACTGCCTTGCATTCATGGCATCGCTGGCATTCAGCCGGTCACGCAGGACCCGCCCACGCTCGGTCAGCTTCAGCCGGCTCATCCGGCGGTCTCTCTGGGATCGCGTCTGTTCCAGATACCCGCATTCCGACAGCTTGCGGATGTTGTAGGTAGCCGTGGATGACAGATGGTACCCGCGGTCCAGCAGGTCCCGCAGCTCCACCTCCCCGTCCCCCATCTCCGCAAGCATCAGCGCCTGGACCGGTGTGATCGCGTCGTCCCCGGCCTCGCTCAACGTCAGCCTTACGATGTCGAGATAGCGGCGATGCAGCCGTTCGCAGAGGCGCGTCAGTTCGGCATAGGCCGCATCGATCATCGGCCCGGCCGGATCCTCCGGCGGTGCTTGTTCTGCCTCGGACGTCATGGCGACGACGGTACCGGAAACGGCGCGTGGATCAAAGGCCACGACGTGTCTTACCCATTCGGATGGCGACGGCAGCGGATGCCGTGGAGCCGGTTCAGGAGGGCCAGATGCATCGAATCAGGTCCCAGGGGGCGTGAAGTACCCGACCGGGTTGCCCCGCGGCCTGAAATAGGTTGCCTGGTAGATCGAGTTTCCGATCGACCAATCCGGCAGGAACAGCGCGTCGAAACTGTAGAACACTTCGGCCACCACCAGGACATTGGCCCCGCTCACGGTCATTCCGGTGGGCAGCGTAGGCAGCGTCCCTTCGGCGCCGACCCGGCTGGTCGCCGACAGCGTTCCACCGCCATTGTACTGCTTGACGATACGCAGATTGCCCCCGTCGTCCTGGATCACGGAAACCAGGATCACGCCGTCGGACGACAGGCTGAACGGTGCCATGACGTGCCCGCTGGCGTCGAAGATGCCGGGCATGTCGCTGTTCGTCAGCGGGCTTTCCCGGGCCACGAGATCGGCGATGGTGGTGCTGGTGCGCTGGACCTTCTGATGCACCAGCACATAGCGCCCATAGTCGTACGAACCCAGGATCAGCAGCACCAGGACCGGCGCGACCAGCGCGAATTCCATGAACATCACGCCTCTGCGGTCGGTCGCGAACCGCATCGGCGGACGAAGGTACCGCGCGGCTGTCCTCAGCATGGCTTCCCCCTTCGCATTTCTCAGGGCTCGTTGCGAACGGCAACGCTGGCCCGGAGATTGAAGACGCCGTCATTGGGAAGCAGGTTGCGCACAAGCGGCGTGATCATCTGCCATTCCGCATTGACCCGGTACACCACGATGTCGTTGCGGCCGCCGGCGCCGGAAACACCCGGATCAGGGTCCCACTGCCCGTTCCCATTGGCATCATCGTAGAATTCACCCGCATCCCACTGGTCGTTGCCGTTGTCGTCCACGTAGTATTCCGCCTCGGCGATCTCGCCGAAGCTTGGATACCACTTCACTTCGATATCGTCGGGACCGACGGTCGCCAGGCCGTGCAGGTGTTGGTTCACAAGGTTGGAGATATGCTGTTCACGGCTGATGCCGCCGACCGTTCGCACGGTAATGCCGAAACGCGATGCGTCGCGCACGCCGCCTTCGAGCAGCATGTTCACCAGCATCACCATGGAGATCTCCATGATGCCGGCCAGCATCAGGATCAAGACCGGTGCCACCAGCGCGAATTCGATCATTCCCGCCCCATCGCGGCGGCTGAACGGCAGCCTGACCCAGCGGCGGACGCGGCAGAGTAATCTCAAATGATGCGATACAATTGTATTACACATGACTGATTTTGTGATAGTTAAGGTGTGACGGTGATTTGCCGGACCCTGGGCGGCTCCCTACGCAGACATGATGCGCATTACAAGAACAAGACTGAGGCCGTGCCTCGCTGCTTTCCTGCTTGCGTCTGCGGTGGCGGGCTGCGCCACCGATGCCAATCAGGGCTTCGGCGCGGCCGACCAGCTGGATCCGGACGCGGCCAGTTCGCCGACCGCGCTGATCGGGCTCGCGGAGTATTCCGAAGCGACCGGCGATCTCAGATCGGCGGCCACGCTCTATCGGCGGGCCCATGCGCTGGATCCGGGGAATCCCGAGCCACTGATCCGCCTGGTGACACTGCTCGACCGCATCGGTCCGCCCAACGAGGCCGTGGAAGCTTATCGTTCGCTGGTCGCCATCAATCCCGGGAATGCGGAAGCCCAGCGTGGTCTGGGCAATGCCCTGGTCGCGTCGGGACGGCCGCAGGAAGCGGTCGATGCCTACCGCGCGGCGCTGGCGCTGGGCGATGATGCGCGCGTCCGCAGCAATCTCGGGGTGGCGCTGGATATGCTGGGCCGGCATACCGAAGCGCGGGACCACTACGCCGCCGCGCTGGCGATAGCGCCGGGCGATCTGGACTACAAGAGCAATCTGGCCCTGTCGCTGGCGCTCGCGGGCAACTTCGAGCTGGCGGTGGAAACGGCTCGGGCGACAGCGTTCGATTCCAGGTCGCAGCTGCGCCACCGCCTCACGCTCTCCCTCGTTCTCGGCCTGGCCAACCGGATGACGGAAGCGGCGGAGGTCGCGGCCGCCGACCTTGATGACGAAGGCGTCGGACGCCGGATTGCCTTCTATGAGATCCTGCGGTCGCTTCCCAGCAGTGCAGAGCGGGCGACCGCCATCGTCATTGGCCTGCCCGGAGCCGCCGGCGCGTCGTAGGCGCCGCTCCAACGCACGGCACATTCCGGAATTTGGCGGCAGCACGACGGGCACTATCGCAGCCCCCCAAGGGCGTCCATGGTGCTCAGCACCGCGGGCCCGAGCAGAACGATGAACAGGGGCGGCAGCACGAAGACGATCAGCGGCACGGTCAGGATCGCCGGCAGCCGGGCCGCCTTCTCTTCCGCTTTCATCAGCCGTTCGGTGCGAAGCTCGCTGGCCAGCACCCGCAGCGAATGGGCCAGCGGCGTGCCGTAGCGTTCGGTCTGGCTCAAGGTGTTGACCATCGCCCGCAGGCCCGGCAGGTCGGCGCGCGCGCCCAGGCCCTCCAGGGCGACCCGCCGCTCCGGAAGAAAGCTGAGCTCAACCGATGTCAGGGCGAACTCGTCGGCGAGGTCCGGGTATGAGATGCCGATCTCGGTCGCGACCCGCTGGAACGTCGCGTCCAGGCTGAGGCCCGCCTCGGCGCAGATGACCATCAGATCGAGCGCATCGGGCAGCCCCCTGCGCAGCTTTTCGCGCCGCTTGTCGGCACGGTTCTTCAGGTAGAGATCGGGCAGATAGACGCCGATGATCACGGCGACCAGCGCAAAGGCCAGTTTCGCCATCGACGGGCCGTCATAGACCTTCGCCACATACAAGAGCAGGACCGCGACCGCCCCCATGGCCAGGGGCAGCGTCGCCTTGGTGAAGAGATAGGCGACCTTGGCGTCGTTGGAGCGTATGCCGGCCTTGGCAAGTTTGCCGGAGACATTCTCGGCATGCTTGCTGCGCATCAGGTGCATGCGGTCGACCACGCTGCGCATGAAACCGAGCGCGCGAACCAGCTTTTGACGCCCGCGCGCTTCGGTCTGCGCCCGCTTCAGGGCGCTCTGCCGCTCCGTGATGCTCCGTGCCCGAACGACGCCGGGAGCCTTGGGCAGCAGCGCGGACCAGATCAGGGCAACCGTGGCAACGGCCGTCACCGTCGCCATCAACACGATTATCTGTTCTATGGGCAGGCCGAGATCCATGACGCGCTCATATGTCGAAGTTGACCATCTTGGCCATGGCGGCAATCCCGCAGCCCAGCCAGAAGATGCCAACGGCCAGCATGATGTTCCCGCGCGGGTCGGTCAGCAGCGCTTGCTCGTATTCCGGCGACATGGCGTAGATGACGCCGAACATGATGAACGGCAGGGCACCGATGATCATGGCGCTTGCCTTGGCTTCGGACGAAAGGGCCTTGACCTTCAGCTTCATCTGCCGCCGCTTGCGCAGAATGTCGGCCAGATTTTCCAGGGTTTCCGCCAGGTTGCCGCCCGTTTCCCGCTGAACTGACAGGGCGACGACGAAGAAGCTGAACTCCGGCAGATCGATTCGCTCCGCCGCCTCCCACATGGCGTCTTCCAACGTCTTGCCGACCGACAGCATGTCGGAGATCGTCCGGAAATCGCTGCGCAGGGGGTCTGCCAGCTCCTCGGCGACAACTCCCAAGGAATCGGTCACCGGCAGACCGGATTTGAGGCCTCTCACGATCAGATCGATCGCCTCGGGGAACTGGCCGAGGAACTTCCCCTTCCGCCGCTTCATCAGGTACCCGACGAAGAAGTGCGGCAGTCCAAGCCCCAGTGCGAGACCGCCGATGGCCGCCGCTGCGAGATTGCCGATCCCCTGGAAGACCAGGAAGCCCGCGATCACGCCGACGACCAGATTGGCGAGAAAGTACTGCCCGACGCTGGTCTTCAGCCCTGTGCGTTCCAGACGCGTCCTCAGCTGCCCCGGACGCGGCATGATCCGGCTGGCCAAGTTGTCGATGCCGGTGAACCGGCCCTTTTCGGTCTCCCGCCGGACGCTGGTCCGGACCGCGGTCTCTTCGACCACCGCCCCCCGCGCACGCGCGGTGACGCCTGCCATCCGTCGATGCACCCGCTGCCGTCCGGTCGTAAGGCCCAGAAAGGCAACGCCGATCAGCGCGAAGACGCCCGCAGCCCCGACGGAGATCAGCATCGTCTCCAGGGTCACTTCGGCGAACATCACATCAGCCCCATCAGAGTTTGGCCGAGGCCGAAGTACTCGGCCCGCGGCATGAAATGCGGGCGGACGCCAGACGGGCGGAACGAGCCGCGAAGCCGTCCCCGCTCGTCCTCGCCCTGGAACTCGAATTGGAAGAGGTCCTGCGTGATGACGACATCGCCTTCCATGCCGCACACCTCGCTGATGGTGTTGATGCGCCGCATGCCGTCACGCATGCGGCTGATCTGAATGATCAGATGGATGGCGCTGGCGATCTGCGTGCGCACGGCCTTGGCGGGAAGGTTGACGGACGCCATGCCGACCATGTTCTCAAGCCGGATCAGGGCGTCGCGCGGACGGTTGGCGTGGACAGTACACATCGAGCCGTCGTGGCCCGTGTTCATCGCCTGCAGCATGTCGACCGCTTCGCCGCCGCGGACCTCGCCGACGATGATCCGGTCGGGCCGCATACGCAGCGCGTTCTTCACCAGATGGCGGATGTTGATCTCGCCCTTGCCTTCCAGGCTGGCGGGCCGGGTCTCCAGCCTGACGACATGGGGCTGCTGCAGCTGCAGTTCGGCCGCGTCTTCGATGGTCACGACCCGTTCGCCGTGATCGATCAGCTGCGACAGCGCGTTCAGCAGCGTCGTCTTACCGGAGCCTGTGCCACCTGAAATCAGGACGTTCAGCCGGCAGCGTGCGGCGATCTTCAGGAACTGACACATCGCCGACGACAGGTTCCCCTGCTCCGCCATCTTGTCCAGCGTGATGCGGCGGCGGGAGAATTTACGGATGGAGATCGACGGGCCGTCGATCGCCAGGGGTGGGACGATGATGTTGACGCGGCTGCCGTCGAGAAGGCGGGCGTCGCAGATCGGGCTCGATTCGTCGATGCGCCTGCCGATCCGGGTGACGATCCGGGTGGCGATGTTCATCACGTGGCCGTCGTCCTGGAAGACCACGTCGGTCAGCTGCAGCTTGCCGCTGCGCTCCACATAGACCTGGTCGTGCCCGTTGACCATGATGTCTGTCACCGAGTCGTCGGCCAGCAGCGGCTCCAGCGGGCCGAGACCGATCATGTCGTCGACCAGCGACGAGACAAGCTTGGCGAATTCCGTGCTGTTGAGCTGCAGACGCAGCTCTTTACAGATGTCGGAGACGACGTCGCGCAACTCGGAATGCAGTGTCTGCTGGTCCAGCGACGATGCCAGGCCGACATCGATGCGCTCGAGCACCAGCGGCTTGACCTGCCGCTTCGCCTCTTCCAGAGACGTTTCCAGTCCCCCCCAACGGGCGGCAGGCTGGGGTGCCGACTCCTGAACGGCCAGCGGGTCGATCAGCCGATGGTGCTCCGGAACCGTATCGGCCACCGGCTCCGGCACCGCGCGAGTTTGCTCCAGCGACTGCTGGGCGCGGCCGGCGACGAGATCGCCGATCAGCACCGATACCAGCCGCCGCTGCTGCAACAGGTCCAGAACCTGGCCGGTATCGTCCAGAGTGTCCATGACCACGTCGGTCACAAGACGGGCCACCTCGCTGCGCGACATCCTGCGCGCCTTCGCGGTCGGTATAGCCTTGGCCACTTCCGGCAGAAGCTGTTGGCGGCAGGATTCGACCGGATCAAGCAGATCGAACCCGAGCCCGTCGGTCGGTCCCCCGTCGAAACTCAGCGACTCCGACGTTCCGTTGGTGCGAGGCGCGTCCAGGGTGGCTGAAAGAGGCGGAACGGTCATTGCTTAAGCTTTCCAAGAAGCCCACGCCAACCGTGCTGCTTGGGCTCGTCAACCTCGACGACCTGCGCCAACGTGGTCGTCAGCGCGCGGACCGCTGCGCCTGACGCCCTGTGCCTCATCCCCGCAGTGAGCGGCTTCCCGTCGAGCGCGGCTTTGGCCGCCTGCGGAACTTCCTGGACCTGGAAGTCGATCTTCGCCTCCAGGCTCTTCTCGAACTCCGCTACGCTTAGTTCGCCGCCCTTGGCGTGCCCCACGCGGTTGGCAACGATCTTGAAGTTGGGATGCCCGACGGACCGTTCGAGCGCCTTGCGAATGCGCATGGCGTCGCGCAGACCCGCGATGGACAGGTCGGTCACCAACCCGATGCCGTCGGCCGCCGACAACAGGTCGATATTGCTAGCAATGCGGTGACGGGGCAGGTCGATCACCACCGTGTCGACAACCTGCCGAAGCTCTTCCAGCAGCCGCCCCAGGGCCTCGGTATCGATGTGGACGGCTTCGTCGATCGGCTCCTCGCCGCCGAGGATGTAGAGGTTGTCGCCGCAATTCACCAGGGCGCTGGCCACCAGCAGACTGTCGATCCGCTCAGGATCCTCAAGTGCATTGCGAAGACCGTTGCCCGGATCGACATCGAAGCTGAGTGCGGCCGTGCCGAAGTGCAGATCCAGGTCGACCAGCGCAGCATGGCGGCCGAATTCGTGCGCCAGCAGCCAGGCGATACCGGCGGCGAGGCTGCTCGCACCGGTGCCGCCGCGGGATCCGATGACGACGACAATCCTGCCCGACCGCTTCTCTTCGTCCGCCATCTCGGTGTGGCTGATCGACAGAATGGTGCGCCGCAGTTCCTGACCCGTGATGGGCTTCACCAGATAGTCGGTTGCGCCCGCGCTGATCAACGAGCGGTAGAGACCAACGTCGTTGTCCGGCCCCAACGCGATGATCGTGGTGGCTTCACCGCAAGTCGCCTTCAGCGCTGCCATGTCGCTGGCGGGGGACGCCGTGTCGGTGACGTCGACGATCAGAAGCGACGGCGGAGACGCGAGCTGAATCGTGGACGCTGCGTCGGCGATGCCGCCTTCGCGCACCTCGACGCCTCGCCGTGCGCCCGGAACCACACGGCAGATGGCGTCCAGCGTGTCGCTGTCGGGAACGAAGGCCAGAACCGCAGGCTGGGATTTGTCAGCCTTGGGTCCGGCGCTACCGCTTTTCAGAGCCATGTTCATCAGTTGCCACTCGTCGTCTGCCCAACCGGCGGCTTGATCGCGTCATCTCGATAGCGGGTGACCGCGCCGACCCCGGTGGATCCTTCAGCCGGAACGGGGACGCGGCCTTGCATCAGATCCTCCTGATTGGCGACCATGCGGGCGAGGTTGGTCGCTGTTGCGCAGCCAAGCGGCGGCATCAGCGCGTTGGGCGTGAAGCCCGCAACGGCTGCCGGGCGGCAGGCCGTCGGCAGATAGACCTCACGCCTGAGGGCGACGGTCACTGTCTCTCCGCCCGTCAGGATCTCCTGGCTGGCGGACACGATCACCCCACGCGAGCCGAGATCCTCCGCCACAATCTGCATGCGGGTGTTGGCCAGCGGCCCGGCCGCCATCAGGATCACCGTGTCGCCGTCTTCCGGGCGGACCCCATTGACGAAGTCGCCGAGACGGTTTTGCTCCATCGGCGTGTAGGCAACCGTGCTTGGCGCGAACCGCACGGCATGGGTGTAGACCGTGTCTTCCACCTGATACGCAGTCGCCGTCGGGATCGAATACGTCTCCGGCGTGTTGAGGCAGCCGGCGACCCCAAGACAAAGGCAGGCGGCAGACACTGCGGCTGCAATGCGACGGCGGGACTGACGGGCGATGGTGACGGTCACGTCGATGTGCTTGTCCATGGCCGGTCTCCCTACTTCAGCACGAAGCCGCCGCTGACCTCACCGACCGCGCTGGCGACGTGGTTCGGTGCTGGGACATACGGCGCAGGCGGGGAAAGATCGGGCGTATCGACCAGATCGTAAGGGGGATCGGTCGGCGCGATGATCCGCTGGTTCCGTACCGGCTCCACCAGATACGGCGTGACGATGATCACCAGTTCGGTCTCGCGGTTCTCGAACTGCTCCGACCGGAACAACGGACCCAGGATCGGCAGATCCTGCAGGAAGGGCAGCCCGTCGGCATTGCGCGACGCATCGCTCTGGAACAGCCCGGCGATGGCGAAGCTCTCGCCGCTGCCCATCTCCACCGAAGTTTCGGCCCGCCGCGTTTCCAGTGCCGGAATGTTGAACCCGTTGACCGTGACGGCCCCGGCATCCGACAGCGTGCTGACCTCCGGCCTGACACGCATGCTGATCCGACCGCCGGCGAGCACCGTCGGGGTGAATGCCAGTGAGACGCCGAATTCGCGAAACGAGATGCTGATGTCGCCGTCGCTGTCGACTGTCGGAACGGGGAACTCGCCGCCGGCCAGGAAGCTCGCCGTCTCGCCCGACATCGTCGTCAGATTGGGCTCCGCCAGGATAGCCACCATGCCGGCGCTTTCCAGCGCGTCGATCAGCACGTTGACGCTGGCATCGTCGGTCTGAAAGGCGCCGAACCCGCTGCCGAAGGCCGTGGCGCTGCGGATCACCTCTTGGCCGACGCCAGTGAAGTCGCGGCCGGTCGCCAGACCGAAGACGTAGTTGCCACGCGTGATGATGGCTTCCCAGTTGAGCCCCAGCTCCTGGGCAGCGCTGCGGCTGACCTCGGCGATCCTCACCTGCAGGTTGACTTGCGTCGGCCCGTCGATGGAGGTCTGGTTGATCACCTGCGCGGCGTCGGGCACATAAGCCTCCGCCACCCGAACCGCATTCGCAGCCACAGCGGCACTGTCCGCCAGGCCGGTCAGCAGCACGCTGGAACCCGCTGCCTCGGCCAGAATGCCGCTGCCCGGCGCGACGCGTGCGATCGACCGGTTCACTTCGGCGACCGAAAGGCGCGACACCAAGAGGATGTTGCCCACGACGTCGTTGGCTTCGTTGACCGCCAGGATGTTGGTCTGCCCAGGCGCGCTGGCGAAGACGTAGATCAGCGTCGGCGACATCACCTCCACATCGGCGATCGATGGATCGGCGACGAATACCGAAGCGGCTGGCGCGTCCAGCTCAACCAGTTCGCCGGTACTGACATCAAGAGAAAGCGGGACAGCGTCCCCCGAAATGAATCGAACGGCCGACACCTGCGGAGCGGCCAGTCCGATCAAGGCAACCAGACTTATCGTAATCAGCCAATCGCGATACCGTCTCATGGTGTTCTACCTTTCGTCCGGCTTAAGTGCTTGGTCCGCCAGCATTTCCTCTTACGACAACAACGGATGGCGGCGCGTCGACTTCAGGTGGCGCTTCTTCGTCCAGTTGCCTTGGCATCGCATTGAAGGCTGCAACCAGTCCGCGCAGCAGCGACACCTCGGTGTCCAGCGTGAAGGTGCGTTCCGGCGCCGTCAGCAATGTGCCCTCGGGCAACTGCTGCTGCACGAAGGTGAGCAGGCTGCGCACCGGGTCGGACGACGGCGCCTGCCGCCGCGGCTTCTCCGTCTCTTCACCGGGCGGGCCGCTGCCCGCTGGCGACAGGCTTCGCAGGCTGAGCGACAGCGCGCCCATCTGCATCATCACCTGGACCATCTCCGCTTCACGGGGGTCGACCTCGATGGTTGCCGTGTGGGGAATCCGCGGACCGTCGGCCGGGTCGGTCAGCCGCTGGTCGATCGCCAGAACGCGAACATCGGTCAGGATGGTCTCCGTGGCCCGGAACGCCGGATCCTCGCCGCCATCATGGCTTCCGGCGATGCGCACCGTGTGGGTCAGCAGAAGGTCGACGCGGTCGCCGGGAAAGACGAAGCCCGCGACGCTTGTCGTATCGTTCACCGGCACTGAGATGGCCCGCATCCCGGGTGTCAGCACGGCGGCGAGAAATCCCCTCTCGCCGGGCCGGACCACCATGTTCTCCGTCACCGGCTGGCCAGTGGACACGCTGTTGCGCACCACTGCGCCGACAAGCGGACCGGGCGCCTCGGAGCCGGCGCTACCGCTACGGAGGATGTAGTTCTCGGCCATCGTGTCGTCCGGCCAAGCCTGCCACCGCAGATCGTCCTGAATGATGAAATGCCCCGGCGGCAGATCATGGGCGGCGACGAGAACGAACTGCGACGCCGGTGCCGGGACCGCCACCGGCTGCGGCGCGTCCCGTTCCATCCGCGCACGCTCGTCCGCCAGCCACTGGCGTGTCAGTTGAACGGTGCCGAGGCCCACGCCTACGGCGACGAGAAGCAACAGGATCACACGCACGCGCATGTCAACCTCCAAACCCTGCCGATGCGAGGATGGCGGGGTGCTGCAGCGTCAGGTAAAGGCCACCTGCGGCTATGGCGACGGCATAGGGGACCGGTCGGCGCATGAGGGGCACAGCCGTGGCAGCGTCGTTGCGATCACCGGGGCCGTCACCGGCGGCCTGCGGCCGGGTCGCCATCGCACTCAGCAGCATGCCGGCCGCAATCACTCCACCAGTGAGCGAAATCACGAAGGCCATGGCCATCATGTGCTGAGGGCCGGCCCAGAGAGCCAGCGCGGTAATCAGCTTGACATCGCCGCCACCGATGCAATTTCGCGCGAAGAGGATGAAACCTATGGTCAACACCGCTGCAGCCACCGCCAAATCGGCGAGCGGCGTGGCATTGGGCCAGTCAATGGCGGTGCGCAACGCATAAAGGCCGATGACAAGTACCGATACCGTGTTGGGAATGATGCGCGCCCTGAGATCGGTAACGACGGCCCAGGCCAGCAGTGCGAGCAGACCAATTGCCATAGCGATGTTCAGAGCTGGCTCGGTCACTGGCCTAGTTTTCCTTAGCGCTTACGGCGATATGCCGGGTGTCCGTATCGAACAAACGCCATTAAGCGGCTTGGGGCCAGGCGACCCTCCAGCCGCATCGCCCCCGCCGATCGATGTCCATTTCCCGCCTGCCGGGTCGGACCGCGAGGGACACTCGAGGCCCGACCTATCAAGAGGCATTGGCTTTCCTACGGGCTAACGGCGTTGTTGAGCTCGTTACTGACCTGGTTGAACATCGACTCCAGGCTGTCACCCATCGCGCCCAGGGCGCCAATGGCGGCAACCGAGACCAGAGCAGCGATCAGACCGTATTCGATGGCGGTCGCGCCTTCCTTACCGGTCAGAAACTTGCGGATCTTCCTTACCATCTTTCATGCTCCATAGAGAGGTACGCGGGGGTTCCGAACGAGACCAACTTCGCACGCAAAGATTAAGAAGGAGTAAATATACCCGAGTGAAGATGATTTTTTTTGGCGACCTAATGAAGAAAGCAGTAAACATAGGAATATTGAATCTCTCTCCTCAGCGAATTCAGTGGTTTCACTCAACATCATCCAAATAGAATGCACAAAATCTGCCGACAGAAATGAAACTGCTTTCCCTTCAATGCGCCGTGAGAATACCGGGAAGATGCATTGAAATTCACTGCAATTTCCATCGATCGGCAGTGCGGTGCATTGCGGTGCGCCGCACTGCCGACCCGCAGGCAACTCCTCAGGCAAAGGCTCGATGATTCTGGCGATACTCTAACTTACCGCCGCCAGCCTGCACCGCATCGGCGCAATTGCGTCCGCAGGCAAGGGGCCCCGGCTTGTCAGCCGGCGGCAGCGGGCCGGAGCCAGGACCGGCGACGGGGGCTTACTGCACCAGCGACCCCGCAGCACCGCCGAGCGAGATCCCCGACGACCCATAGGCGGCGCAGTTGTCCGCCCGACCGAAGCTGTCCATGCTGTTGTACTCGACATGGAAGGCCACCGTCGCAGCACAGTCGGTCTGCGCCGTGTAGTCGATGCTGTTGAACTGCAGATTTTGAGACGGCGCATAGACGACGCCGTTCATCGTCAGCGAGTCGATGCTGTTGAACTTGGACGTATCGTAATCGGCGTCTCGGTCCACATAGATCAGCATGCCCGGATAGTCGTAGGAGGAGTCGCTCGGCGCGCGCAGGGACAGGCTGTCAATACTGCTGAACTCGAATGTGCCGGCGAGGCCGGGCGCGCTTTCCGTGATCACGAAGGTCACACCGGATCCCGCCGCCGAGCAGTTGCAGCCAACGCTCCCGATCGAGCTGAACTCCAGGTCACCGTCCACAATGTAATAGGTGCCCGGCTGCAGCGTTGCCGAGCCGGAGACCTTCAGCCCGCCGCAATAGATGCCGGGACTGATGGTCCCGCTGGTGTCCTCATCATTATAGTCACAGCCCACGGGCGACGGCTCGGCCAGGCTCGCAAAGGGATCCGGGATCGGTTCCTGATAGGTCTGTGCGGGATCGTCGAGATTGAGGCTGCCGATCGAGCCGGCGCTGTAGCCGCCGGCGGAATACAGCGAACCGGCATTGAAGCTGTCCAGACTGTTCAGCTTGATCGCGCTGCTGTTCGTCGAGTTCGCGGCCGGAACACAGTCATGAAGCTGCACGCTGTCCATGCTGTTGAAGCGTAACGCCCTGGACGTGTTGCCTGGGTCCAGCGCCAGGATACAGCCCGGCTGACCGGCTTCCGCGGTGGCGATCGCGGCAACCGCCACATCGGTCTCACTGAAGCCCAGCACGTTGGCGAAGAACAGCCCGACCGGATTGCCATTGTCCTTTGAGCGCCGGGCGACCACCCGAACGGCGTTCAGCGGCGCCTCGCCGGCCGTGAACGTCCGCGTGTTCGCATCCCAGTTGCCGATCTCCACGTCGGTGTTGGCGACCACCGTGCCGTGGTCCACGCTCGGCATGTTCTTGTCCGCGTATTCGAGCGCGCGGGCGCGGGCGGCGTCGGCGTCGGGCAGCGCACCGCTTGCTACGATTGCCGCCGTGTCGGCCGTCGTCTGAAGCCAGTTCTTGATCATGTACGCATAGCTCAGATCGACGGCTATGGCAGCGACACCAATGATCGCCGCCAGTCCAAACCCAGCCAGTGCAGCCACGCCGCCGCGTCTGTCTCGCCACACCCGTCTCGACGCCAATGCCGCCACGGGCCGCGATCTCTTCCCATCGGTCATGCCGGGCCCCAGTCCGGACGCCGCCGCACTTCCGGAGCGGCATCGCAGCGATACCGAACGAAGCGGCTTCCTCCGCCTCGCATGATCTTCCCCGCACCAGCCGGATCCAGAGATTGGTGCGGACGTCCTAAAGGTCTTCCTGGCGCATCACGGCGACGACGGGCATCGTCTCGCCCGCGAAGATACCCAACAGGTCGAACGGCACGGCATCGGCAAGGGATACGCTCAGGGTCAGCGACACGTCTGTCTCTCCGGCCCCCACATCCGGCCAAGCGGCGTTGACCGAAGGCGTGACCCAGCTGTTGAACGTGTTTGCTATATGCGTCGATACCTCCGGCGCGGTGGTGAACTCGCCAACGGCCATCCGACGCACCGCATCCTGTGCGACATCGTGCATGTTGGTGCGCAGGAAGATGACCATTCCGAACTGAATAATGCCGGCAAGAAGAAGAACCAGGATCGGCGTGAGGAACGCGAATTCCAACAGCGCGGCTCCGGCCGCGTTGCGAAAGAACGCAGGCGTCCGTCTTCTCGCCTGGGTTCGCTCTTGCGTTGGAGCATTCGCGCAGGACAGCAACATCCGACCGGCCCTTCCTTCTTATGATCCTGCCGCAAACAGGAATCGAATGGCCGCCTGAATGACGAACAGTAACGCCAAGCCCCCCATAGTCCCAATGGCCGCCAGGAACAGAAGGTTGCTCGCTGTCGCCAGTGGATGCTTCCTGCGCTCTTCCGCCAGACGGGCGGCACTGCGCCTTTCCCGGCCGGCGACAATCGTTATGTAATAGCGCCCGAAGAGAAGCGGCAGCGATAGCCGAAGATTGACGGGATGGGCACTGGTCCATTCTCTGGCGCGGGCCGGCGCCGCCGGCCCGTCACGGGTCGTCGTGCCGCGCTGGGCCGCATCTTCCGGCGGCGGTGCCGTCCAGGTATCTCTTGTAAAGGTATTGCTCACGTCTGTTCCGTCGCAAAGGACACGCCAGCGCAGAGGGCACGCCAATGCCCTCCTAACCCTATCGGCGATGCGTTTCTTTTCGATTAATCCGCACTTCCTCTGCCGCCGTTCTAGAAAGGGTAGCAGCCAGCCGATCGTCGTTGCGCTCAGCGGCCGCCCGTTTGAGCCACCGCACCGACACGGCCGGCACACAAGGCAGGCCAAGGTGCACCTGTGCCCAATCGTCCATGGACGCGAGACAATCAGGCGCGGTAACCATTTTTAAGAAAATTCTTTATGGCGCATAAGCAATTTGGTAAGATTTTCAAGTCAAACATAGCGTAAGTCTGAATGGGTGAACGGTTATGTTAGAAAATATATACAAAATACCTAGAATTTTTGCAGAAAAGGTAAAGGCTTTGCGGCGCGACGTGAGCGCCAGCAGCATGGCGTTAGTCGGCTTTGCCGCCATTCCAGTGGTCGCATTCGTTGGAGTTTCCGGTGATTCCGCAATTGGATATTTGGTTAAGAGCAGGTTGACAGAGGCAGTCGATGCTGGGGGCCTGGCGGCTGCGCGCCAGGTGGATCTCGCTGATCAGACGGCAGATCTCGAGATGTTCTTCGACGCCAACTTCCCCGACGGGTATCTCGGTGCGACCATCGACGGCCCCTATCTGACACCGAGCGCCGACGGCTTTGAGCTGGAGATCACGGCGAGTGCGCTGGTCCCCACCAGCTTCATGCGCGTCCTGGGCATCGACACCATGACCGTTAGCGCACGCACGGTGATCGCCCGCGCCCGCAGCGGCATGGAACTGGTGCTGGTGATGGACAACACCGGGTCCATGTGCTGCGATGGCGTGTCAGATTCCAAGATCGAGACGATGAAGGCCGCGGCCCATTCGCTGGTCGACATCATGTTCGGCAGCAACGAGACGATCGAGAACTTCTGGGTCGGCCTCGTGCCCTATACGGCGATGGTCAATGTCGGCGATGCGACGCTGAACCGGCACCTCTGGCTGACCAGCTACACCCCTTCGGAATTCGATCCCGCGAACTGGCTGGGCTGTGTCGAGGCGCGGTCCTACCCCCGCGACATGACGGATGATCCCTATACCGTGCAGGCCTGGGATCCCGCCCTCTACGACAACAACTACGACAATTACTGGGATGACCGGGAAGAGGTCGTCATCGCCCACCTGCGCCGAGAGCTCAGCTATTCCGACGGCAACACCTTGCCGACAGGCGTGGCCACACTGGAAGACCTGATCGAAGAGTATCTGGTGGCCGAGTTGAACCCCCAGCCGGGCGACGACTACTACGACGATGACGAAGAGCTCTGGACCCATGTCGCCCGCCTCGTGCTGGGCATGGACGCGGACCATACGATCTGGAACTGGGACGACAACGAAATCGAAGACCTGGAAGACTACCTGGATCCGCATGACTATGGCGGCTCGCTGCAGTCGGACCTGGAAGAGCGCAGCGTCCTCTTGATGGAAGCCTGGTTCCGCCGGGACTACGAGGGCCTTGACGATGACGAAGACTGGCGCCAGCCCATCATCCGTGATGCCTATGCTGAGGGCAATGAGGGCACCGGACCCAATCTCGGCTGTGGCCCGGCGATCACGCCGCTGACCGCCACCCGGTCGACCATCGAGGCGGCCATCGACGACATGCACGCCTGGCACCGCGGCGGCACCACCAGCAATCTGGGGCTCGTCTGGGGTTGGCGCGTGCTTTCGCCGAGATGGCAGGGCCTGTGGGGCGATGCCAGCCTGCCCAATCCCTATTTCGATCCCGATCAGCCGACAGACGACACCAACCAGCCGATCGACAAGGTCGTCATCATCCTGACGGACGGCAACAATGAGGTCTATGACCATCATAGCGACGGGCCGGATTCCTCCGACTACACGGCCTATGGCAGGCTGGGCGAAGGCAACGTGCTGGAAAACGGCACGGGCACGCCGCTGACGGACCGAAGCGACGCGCGCGACGAGATCGACCGCCGCATGTCCCAGCTCTGCTCGGACATGAAGGCTGAGGACATCACGATCATCACCATCACCTTCCGGCAGGATAATGCGGACACACAGGCCTTGTTCAGCGCCTGTGCCAGCCCGATGGACCCTGACGATCCGAGCGGCGAGCGCCTCTATTACGACTCTCCCACCAACGAAGACCTAGCCGCGGATTTCGACGAGATCGCGGCCGAGCTGAGCCGGCTCAGGATCGCCGAATAGGCATCTGTCGGAAGCCCTCGCGACCCTCAATCCACGGCTGCCACTCGTGACGGACCGGGCCCACTGGGCTCGGGCCGCTTCCTTTCGGCGAGCGCCATTTGACTATGCTTAAGATCCGCTAACCAGTAATTTTCTTTCGGCATTTAAGCGCCTTATTAATAATTCGCGTGACATGATACGCGGAGTTCCTCATGGATCTGCAAAAAATGTTAACATCTCTCAAAGAATTCACCAGCTTTGTCGCGAATATGATCAAGAGACTGTCGCGCGATCTGCGCGGCGGAAGCTTGGCGTTATTCGGATTCGCCACAGTTCCCGTTGTCGCATTTGTAGGCCTCTCTGGCGATTCTGCAATCGGTTATATGGTTAAGAGCCGACTGACGGAGGCGGTGGACGCTGCCGGTCTGGCAGCCGCCCGTGAGAGTGCCGACGCCGACCGGGACGCGGCACTGGACATGTTCTTCGACGCGAACTTCCCCGACGGCTATCTGGGCGTGACTGTGGATGGTCCACACCTCACCCCGAGCGCCGACGGATTCAGCATGGAGATCACCGCCACCGCGACCGTGCCCACGCATTTCATGCAGGTGGTCGGGATCGACACCATGACCGTCTCCGCCCGCACCGTGATCGAACGTGCTCGCAGCGGTATGGAACTGGTGCTTGTCATGGACACCACCGGGTCCATGTGCTGCACGGGCGATACGGGCGCCAAGATCGACGCCATGAAGTCTGCGGCCCAGTCGCTGATCGACATCATGTTCGGCAGCAACCAGTCGATCCCGCATTTCTGGGTGGGGCTGGTGCCCTATACAGCCCAGGTCAATATCGGCGACCAGACGCTGAACCGGCATCTCTGGCTGACCGGCTACAATGCCAGCGACTACAGCCCCACCACCTGGAAAGGATGTGTCGAGGCGCGTGACTATCCGCTGGATACGACCGACGACCCCTACACCGTGGCGCCGTGGACAGCGGCCCTCTACCCGAACCATTTCGACAACTACTGGGGCAGCCGGGACGAGGTCCTGATCGCCCATCTGCGCAAAGAACTCGACTATTCCGACGGAACCACCCTGCCGACCGGTGTCGCCACCCTTCAGGACCTGATCGAGGAATACCTGGTGGACCGGATGGACCCCGATTCCTGGGACGACTACTACGACGACGATGAACAGCTCTGGACCCATGTGGCGCGGCTGGTCCTGGGTATCGGTCCGAACTGGACGATCTACAATTGGGACGCCAACGAGATCGCCGCGCTGGAGAGCTACCTCGACCCGCACAACTACGGTGGCTCGCTGCCATCGGACCTGGATGAACGCAGCAGCCTGCTGATGGAAGCCTGGTTCCGGCGCTCCTATGAGGGGCGGTGGAACTCTCAGGATTGGCCGCAGCCGATCATCCGCGACCAGTATACAGACCGGTTCGCCGCCACCGGCCCCAATGTCAATTGCGGATCACCCATCACCCCGCTGACCAGCCAGCGGTCGACGATCACTGCCGCGATCGACGACATGTACGCCTGGAACCGCGGCGGGACGACCAGCAATCTCGGCCTCGTCTGGGGCTGGCGGGCGCTGTCGCCGCGATGGCAGGGCCTTTGGGGGGATGCCAGCCTGCCCAACTCATACTTCGATCCCAGCCAGCCGACCACCGCGTCCAATCAGCCGATCGACAAGGTCGTCATCATCCTGACCGACGGCAACAACCAGATCGTCGATCGTTACGGCGACGGTCCCGACGCCTCGGACTACACGTCGTATGGCAGGCTGGGCGACGGCCGCGTACGGACGAACGGTACTGGATCCCCCGCTCTGGATTGGACCAGTGCCCGTGACGAGCTGAACCGCCGCATGTCAGAGATCTGCAGTGCCATGAAGCAGGATGGCATCATCCTCATCACCATTACCTTCCAGCAGAACGATCCGACCACGCGGTCCCTGTTCGAATCCTGCGCCAGCCCGCGCGACCCAGCCGATCCTGACGGCGCTCGCTACTACTTCAACTCGCCCACCAACCAGGAACTGCAGGACAACTTCCAAGAGATCGCAACCGATCTCAGCCGTCTGAGGATCGCGGAATAGCCGGCGGACCGCCAGCCGGGGTCCGGGCTCACCCGCCCCGGCAAGGCTGCGCCGCCAGCCGGTCCAGCGCCAAGGGCAGGTCGGCAAAGCTGTCGATCAGCCGGTCTGCCCCCAGCTCGGACAGCGGGACGCGGGCATACCCATAGCGGACGATGACGATCGGCAGGCCCGCGGCCCGTGCCGTCGCCACATCGACCTCATTGTCGCCTACCATCGCCGCCGCGGCGGCCGGAATGTCCAGTGCAGAGAGCACGGCATGGACGGGGGATGGCGCGGGCTTGCGCTCCGCCGCGCTGTCGCCGCCGACGAAGGCGCCGAAGCAATCGGCGAGCCCGGCGGACTGCAACGCCGTCCGCACCGCCGCGGACGGCTTGTTGCTGCACACCGCCAGCTTCATGCCCCTCCGGCGCAGCTGCGCCAGCGTCTCCGCAACACCCGGAAAGACATCGCCCGGTCCTGGCGGGCGCGCGGCCAGCCGATCGGTATAGAGTCGTGTCAGCCCGTCCAGCGTCCGGCCTTCGACCGATTCGCCTGTGGCAGCAAAGGCCCGCGCCACCAGCCTGGCGGCCCCGTCGCCGATGAAGCCCCGGACGGTGGCAAGCGGCAGCTCACCACGGCCATGGTCTGCAAGGAAACCGTTCAGGGCATCGGTGATGCCCGGGGCCGTATCGATCAGCGTGCCGTCCAGATCGCACACAAGAGCCCGGAAAGTCTGCATGGGCAAAGGCTTTCGTTCTGCGCCAGATGCGCCGAGTGGTTCGACTGAAGCTTGAAGACCGGCCGGGCGCACCGGCGGCGGTCCAGTCTCGAGATCACGCAGTGTTGCAGTGTGTTGCGGCCGGCTATACACGGCAACAAATGTTGACTTAAGCATCGGCCGCGGTTGTGGCACTCCCTGTTTCCGAACGAACGCATGAGCTCTCGATGACGACGGACATCCTCTGTCTGGTCCTGGCCGCGGGTAAAGGCACCCGCATGCGGTCCGACCGCCCCAAGGTTATGCACCCGATCGCCGGCTGGCCGATGCTGGCCCATGTGCTCGCCGCCGCCGATCGGCTTCAGCCGGCAGCCAGGGCGGTCGTTGTCGGACCCGGCATGGAAACCGTGAGCAAAGCTGCTGAGCCCTGGACCAACGTCATCCAGCATCGCCAGGCGGGGACGGCGGACGCCGTGAATGCGGCTCGCAATGTCTGGACCGGGTTCACCGGCACCGTTCTGGTCATCTACGGCGACACGCCGCTGCTCACCACCGCCACGCTGCGTGCCATGGTGGACGCGGTTCAATCCCCGGCGCGCCCGGCGCTGGCGGTGCTGGGGTTCCGACCGGTCGACCCGGCCGGCTATGGGCGGCTGATCGAAGATCCGGACGGCCGGCTGACGGCGATCGTGGAGCACGCCGATGCCGACGATGCACAAAGGCAAATCGGCCTCTGCAACGCGGGCATGATGGCTTTCGACGGCCAGCGTCTGCCGGCACTGATCGACGCTATCGGCAACGACAACGCCAAAGGGGAGTTTTACCTGACCGACGCCGTTTCCGTGGCGCGATCGCAGGGCCATTCGGCGGTCGCCGTGGAAGGCTCGGTCGACGAGCTGATGGGCATAAACACCCGGGCAGAACTGGCCGCGGCCGAGGCAGCGATGCAGCGCCGGCTGCGCGACCGGGCGATGGCCGAAGGGGTCACGCTCGTTGACCCGGCAACGGTCTACTTCGCCGCCGACACGGTGGTCGGCCGCGACGTTACGATCGCCCCCCATGTCGTCTTCGGGCCCGACGTGACCGTGGAAGACGAAGTGGAGATCCAGTCTTTCTGCCACATCGCCGGCTCCGTCGTGCGCCGCGGCGCCATAGTAGGCCCATTCGCCCGGCTGCGGCCTGGCGCCGAAATTGGGACGGAGGCCCATATCGGCAACTTCGTAGAGATCAAGAATACGACGATCGGTGCAGGGTCGAAGGCCAACCACCTGAGTTATCTTGGCGACGCACGCATCGGCGCCGGCGCCAATATCGGCGCCGGCACGATCACCT
>JANQQD010000103.1 GCA_028285185.1 Anaerolineae bacterium
GATCTGGTGATCTGCACGCTGGATGAAGGCGCCCGGCTGAGCATGGAAATGACCGTCAGCATGGGCAAGGGCTATGTCCCGGCGGTCATGAACCGGCCCGAGGACGCGCCGATCGGCTTGATCCCTGTGGATGCGCTCTACAGTCCGGTGCGCAAGGTCACCTATCGGGTGGAGAACACGCGCGTCGGCCAGGTGACGGACTACGACAAGCTCTCGCTGGTCTTGGACACCAATGGCGCAGTGACACCGGAAGACGCCGTGGCGCTGGCCGCCCGCATCCTGCAGGACCAGTTGCAGCTGTTCATCAACTTCGAAGAGCCGCGGGCCGAGCGTCGCGAGGAAACGGCAGAAGAGATGCCGTTCAACAAGAACCTGCTGCGCAAGGTCGATGAGCTTGAGCTGTCGGTGCGGTCGGCGAACTGCCTGAAGAACGACAACATCGTCTATATCGGCGACCTGGTGCAGAAGACCGAAGCGGAAATGCTGCGGACGCCCAATTTCGGGCGCAAGTCGCTGAACGAAATCAAAGAGGTGCTGAGCACCATGGGCCTCCATCTCGGCATGGAGATCCCGAACTGGCCGCCGGAGAATATCGAAGAGCTGGCCAAGAAGCTGGAAGAACCATACTGATCGTCTGACGGCCGCTGCCCTGAGGGCGGCGGCCGCTGACTGCCGGCCGCATGTTGGGCCGGCGGGGCCGCGGGTGGCCCCACGCCATGAGGTACGCGATCCGGCGGCGGATGCGGCCATGGCGAGCGCAATCGGCTTCGCGCGGCGAGGCCCGGCCGGAGAGGAGACAGCGTCGTGCGACACGGTATGAGTGGCCGCAAGCTGAACAGGACCAGCAGCCATCGGCGGGCGTTGTTCGCCAATCTGGCGGCATCGCTGATCACGCATGAGCAGATCAAGACGACCCTGCCGAAGGCGAAGGACCTGCGCCCGGTGGTGGAGCGCCTGATCACCCTGGGCAAGAAGGGTGGGCTGGCCAACCGCCGCAACGCACACGCGTTTCTCAGGAACGACGACGTCGTCTCAAAGCTGTTCCAGACCGGCCCGGGCAGTCTCGCGGACCGATACAAGAACCGCAGCGGCGGCTACACCCGCGTGCTGAAGGCCGGGTTCCGCTATGGCGACGCCGCGCCGATGGCAGTGATCGAACTGGTCGATCGTGACGTCGATGCCAAAGGCAAGGCCGACCGTGAGCGCGTTGAGCGCGAACGGGAAGAGGCGGAAGACGAAGACTGAGCCCGCGGCGGCACGTCCCTCGCATCGTCGCGCCGGTGGACGTATGCTTAGTTGAATGCGTCAAAGCCGAGGGAAATGTGATGACGGCAGGTAGACGTGCGCGCAGCCTCGTTGCGGCTGCGGCGCTCGTGTCGCTGGCGGCCTGCGCGAGCGAACGGGCAGGGAGTTCTGCCGCGGGCAGCGGCGAACCGCAGGCAGCGCTTTCGGACGAGACGCGCAGCCAGCTTGAGGTCGCGCTGGATGGCTGCACGGCCGAGACGGGCTACGATCCGGAATCGCAGGTGGTCGCGGACCTCGGCCCGAACGAGCTGGCCGATGGAGAACTCGCCTATCGCGACTGCGCCTACGGGGCGCTGAACAGCGTGGTCCGCCCCAATTTGCGGCTGCCGGCGCTGCTGGACGACTTGATCGTCACGGACCAGCAGCTTACGGCCGCCATTCCTGAAGGCGGCGCAACACGGTCGCAGCGAGAGGCCGCGATCGACGGGCGGGTCGCGGAGATCCGACAGCAGGAGATGGCGATCCGCGACGCGGAACTGGCCGCGTCCGACGCGCTGATTTCCGAGCGGGACAACCTGCTGCGTCAGCAGGAGATGATGGATTTCCGACGGCAGCTGGATGTCGTGAACCAGCTTTTCTAAGCGAACAGAACCCAGAGTCGGAACGATCGCGCGCTCGCTGGAATCGTTGAGCGGCCTGCCCGCGCCATGCGATCATGGGCCCTACGCGACTGTGGGACCGCAGCACGGTCGCGTTCGTGTCGACGGCCGCCAACCGACGGGCCATTCAGCTGACAGGGCGAGGCATTGGATCAGCCGCCGAATGCGTCTGACTCGGAGGCTGAGGCCGCGAACTTCGCGGCCGAGACTGAAGATGATGCCCTGTTGGCGGCCGTTCGCGAGAAAGACGAACAGGCGTCCGCACGGTTCGTTCGCCGGCACTATGGGCGGATGCTGGCGACAGCATCCCGGATGCTTGGGGATGCGGCGCTGGCCGAGGATTGCGTTCAAGAGGCCTTTTTGAACGCCTTCCGCAGCCTCGACCGGTTCGAGGGACGATCGAGCGTCGCCACTTGGCTGCATCGCATCACGGTCAATGTCTGTTTGATGAAACTGCGCTCGCGCCAGCGCGGGGCGGAGCAACCGATCTACGACCTGCTGCCGGTGTTCGATGAGAACGGTTGCCGTTTGGAGGCGCCCTGGACAACGATGCGCGCAGTCGACGACCTGGTCGCCGATCGGCAGATGCGCGAAATCGTGATCGAAAAGATCCGCGAACTGCCGGAAACCAGTCGTATCGTACTGTTTCTTCGCGACATCGAAGAGCTGGACACGCGAGAGGTGGCGGAGACGTTGGGCATTAGCGAAAGCGCGGCGAAGGTTCGCCTTCACCGGGCGCGCGCTGCCCTGAAGAAGCTCCTGGAGCCGATCCTTCGGGGAGGCACGCCGTGAGCCATTGGTCGAAGCTGGCGCGTTGGGCGAAGGGCGTCATGCTCCGGCGCGGACCGATGATGATGACCTGCGCGGAGTTCGAGACCTTCGTTCTCGACTACCTGTCCGGCGACCTGCCGTCCCGCCAAAGACGCATCTTCGAACTGCATCTCAGGGTATGCCGTGAATGCCGCGAATACCTTGAAGCCTACCGACGCTCTAATGCGCTGGGGAAGGCGGTGTTCCAGACACCGTCGTACCCGCTGCCCGAGGATGTGCCGGAGGACCTGGTGCAGGCGATCCTGGCGGCGCGCGACGCAGACTGACCGGTTGCCAGGCCGGGCCAGACTGTAACCTTGCCTGCAGCTCCGTCATCCCAAGGGGCACGTGCGGCGATCCTTCGTTTCTGAGGATGACGCCGCCGCCCATGCGGGCAGCGCACGGAGACCGGGTGCATGACAGCGAAGCCAGGCAACCAGACCGCATTCCGACGAGAGGTCTACAAGGGCTGGGAGGCTTGGCGGATCGAGCGTGGCCCGCTCGCATTGATCCTGGTGCCGCAGGTCGGCGGCCGTTTGATGGGGATCCAGTGGCACGGGCAGGAGCTGTCGTTCGTCAACCCGGATTGCGCAGGCCGCGTGCGGGATGTCGCGGCCATTGCCGATGTTCATGAGTGCAAGCAGCGCCTGGGCTTCCTGCTCTGGGGTGGTGACAAGACTTGGCTGGCACCGCAAAGCCGTTGGACGGACGACGTTCCATTCATTGATCTCGACAGCGGTGCGTACGACCTTTCCATGGACGAGGCCGCCGGCAAGGTCACGATGGTAAGCCCGGTGTGCCGCGAGACGGGCGTGCAGATCGAGCGCACGCTTACCCTTGGGCAGCTGGCCGGCACCTGGACGCTGACACATACACTGCACAATCGCGCAGCCGAAGACGTGACCTGGGCGCCCTGGGACGTGGCGATGATCAATCGTCCGGCGACCGTATTTCTGCCGACGCGCGTCGGCTCCGCCTTTCCCGACGGCGTGCGGACCTTCGACAACGAAGGCGTGTCCGCGGAGGTGCGTGACCAGGTCGTGCGCATTACCGACGGATTTGCAGCGGTCACATGTCGGGAACCACTGAAGTTCAAATACGGAGTCGACGCTGAAGTCGGCAGCGTGTTCGCCGTGATCGAAGACGGACCGCGCGGTCCGGTTGGGCTGCACAAATCCGTGCCGGCCGTTGTTGGCGGACCCTACGCCCATGGCTGCGTGGCCGAGGTCTTCAACGCCGCGCAGTATTCGTATTTCGAGGTGGAATTGCATGGCCCGGTCACCACGCTGGCGCCCGGCGGTTCGGTCTGCCTCACCGAGACGGCGTCATTGTTTGATCTGGCGGCACCGCCGTCCTCTCCGGCGGAGATCGGCGAATATCTCGAATTGTCCACGGCGCGGAATGGCGGGGAGAGCCAGTGACGCGATGTCGGCTCCAGCGGCGCGGAAGCCAGGTCCGCCGACGCTGCGGGATTGACCATGGACCGCATCCCGAGTGGAGCCGATCGCCCTTCGCCCTTTGAAACCAATGATCGTTGCGTAGTAGAAACGAAAAAGTGACCGTGGCAGAACAGCGGCTTTCCATCGGCCGAGCGCTCAGAATGCATTGGCCGGAATACCTCATGGAGGCGTGGGGACTCGGCACCTTCATGGTGTCCGCAGGTCTGATTGCCACCCTGCTGGAGTATCCCGGCTCGCCGGTGCGCGAGGCCATTCCCGATGGCGCGGTCCGACTGGCGCTGATGGGGATCGCCATGGGGCTGACGGCGATCAGCATCATCTATTCGCCTTGGGGCAAGCGCTCGGGCGCCCACATCAATCCGGCGGTCACGCTGAGCTTCCTGCGTCTCGGCAAGATCCATCCGATCGATGCAGGCTTCTATATCCTGGCTCAATTCGCAGGCGGAACGATCGGTGTGCTGCTGGTTTGGGGGCTTCTGGGGGCCGCGTTTTCGGCGCCACCGGTGCTGTTCGTCAATACACTGCCGGGCCAGTCGGGCATTGCTGTTGCGTATCTGACGGAAGCGGCGATGGCGTTCGGCCTGATGCTGATGGTGGTCTCGGCGCTTGCCTCGCATCGTTTGATGCCGCGCATCGGCCTGTTCGCGGGCGTCATGGTGGCAAGCTACATCACCTTCCTGGCCCCGCTTTCCGGCATGAGCATCAACCCGGCCCGTTCGTTCGCATCCGCAGCACCGGCCGGCGAATTCGGCCATCTCTGGCTCTACTTCACAGCACCAGTGCTTGGAATGCTGGCGGCAGTGGAAGTGTTCCGCGCGGCCAAGCTGGGGCGCGGATGGTTCTGCGCCAAGCTGAACCATGACAATGCCTATCGCTGCATTCATTGCGGTCACGAACCGGGCGCCGGTCCGTCAGACCGCGCGAGCGCCTCGCCCTCGCCCTAGACCGACCCCAAGCGCAGGAGGACCAGTCATGGCGTTCACCACAGCCGATGGCGAGATCGCCTCCGTCGACACCGCACAGATGGTGGAGGTCGATCGGGCGATGATCGAGGACTACCACATCGAATTGATCCAGATGATGGAGAATGCCGGCCGCAACCTGGCCCATCTGGCGCGCACGCGCTTCCTGGGCGGTGACCCGCGCGGCAAGCCGGTTCTGGTGATGGCGGGGCGCGGCGGCAATGGTGGCGGAGCGCTGGTCGCCGCGCGGCGCCTGAATAACTGGGGTGCCCGCGTTACCGTGGCTCTGGGCCAGCCGCCGGAAGCCATGACGCCAATCCCTGGGCATCAGCTCGACATCCTGCAGCGGATGGGCGTGCCGGGAACGAGCGTGGCCGCCGATCCCCACAGTCTTGGGCCGAGCAGCAATGGCGATCGCCTTTCGCTGATCCTGGATGGGCTGATCGGCTACAGTCTGAAAGGGCCGCCGGCGGGGCTGATCGGAGGCCTCGTCCGCTGGGCGAACGAGAGCACCGCACCGGTCCTGTCCCTCGATGCGCCGTCGGGCATCGATACGACGACCGGGACGGTCTTCGATCCCGCCATCCGGGCCGCCGCAACGATGACATTGGCGCTGCCGAAGGAAGGCCTGAAGGCGCCGGGTGTCGCGACCCATGTCGGGGAACTCTATCTGGCCGACATCAGCGTGCCGCCTGGGCTCTATGCGAAGCCGCCGCTGGGGCTGGAGGTGGGGGCGCTGTTCGCCCGCGAAGACGTCGTCCGCATCTGCGTCGGCCACATGCCAGGCGGCGATTGAAGCAACAGTGGAGGGAGGCCCTTCGAACTGCTGACTATTGCTAGTATTCACTATCTATTGTTGCGGAGACCGAGCGATCTCGTCGTCTCTCCGGGCAGTGCCTCGGAGCATGCAGTACGGTCGGATTGCTGAATGGCGAGAGTCAATCTGGCCAAATAGAGTACATGCTAAGACTTGGTAAACGTCGTCATCGATTTCTTTCTTCTTGCGACAGTTGCCGCAACAGTTCCGCGCTGATACAGTGCCGCAGCACGCGCTAAGGGAGCAGAGTTAATGAGTGAGCAGTCGGCAGACACTTCCGGGACGGCACCTGCGCAGGCCATGCCCCCTTTCTACAAGAAGCCCGCGCTGTTGGATTCCAACCGGCACAGCAATCTCTCGCTAAAGGAAGCAAGCGGCTATCATTTCGCGCGCGAAACGATGTCCATCTTCACGAATGTGACTGAGTTCGCCGTCGCCGCCCGCCACTATCCCATCGTGTTTTCGACCGGTGATGCCGTGGCACCTGTGGCGATCGTCGGCGTCCGTCAGGGACAGAACCTTTACGTCAGTGAGGGTGGCGAGTGGCAGCGCGATTACTATGTGCCGGCCTATGTCCGCCGCTATCCGTTCATCCTTGTGGCCAGCGAAGACAAGTCCAAGCTCGGCCTCTGCGTCGATGAAGAGGCTGAGGCCCTGGTCGAGAGCGACGTGCGTCCGCTGTTCCGCGACGGCAAGCGCACCGATCTGGTGGAGCAGGCGCTGAATTTCTGTACGGCGTTCCATCGTGAGGCACAGGCCACGGAGGCCTTCTGCGCCGCCGTGAAGGAACAGGACCTTCTGGTCCCCAACCGCGCCGATGTCCGCCTGAAGTCCGGCGAGCGTCTGGGCGTCGGCGGCTTTCAGGTGATTGACGAGGCGAAGTTCAACGCGCTGAGCGATGAGGTCTATCTGGACTGGCGCAAGCGCGGTTGGATCGCGCCGATCCATTTCCATCTGATGTCGGCCAGCAATTGGGCTGGTCTGGTCAACCGCGTGACCGAGGCATAACGACAATGACAACGAAATTCGGGGACAGGATCGGGGCGCACGTCGCCATTCTGATAGCCTGCGCCATGCTGCTCGGGTTCACCGGCGGTGCCGCCCATGCCCAGGCTGCCGTCGACGAAGAGTCGGTGGCACCGACGCTGCGGGATATCGTGGCCGGTGAGGAGCAGGATCAGACCACGCCGGACGACGCCGAGGCGGCCGTCATCGACGGCTTCCGGTCGGCGAAGTTCGGCATGACGGACACCGAGGTTCTGCAGGCGATCCTTGATGATTTCGGCATTACCGATTCCGGTGTCGATCGCGAGCGCAGCCCGCTGGAGCGGACGACGTCGCTGATCATCCGGACGGAGGATCTGCTGCCGGAAAGCGGGCCGGCAGTCATCTATTACATCCTCGGGTATTCCAGCCAGGAGCTCGTGCAGGTCAATATTCTCTGGGGTGCGCCGATCGTCGGCGAGGAGGATTTCGATCCGCAGACGCTGGTGGTGACGGCCAACGCCCTGCAGGCCTATTTCGCCGGTCAGCGCTACGCGCCCGATACGGCGATCGCCAATCTCCCGCTGGAGGACGGCACGCTGATCGTGTTCACCGGCTCTGACGAACAGGGGCGGCAGGTGACGCTCTCTTTGATCAGCCGGCTGGTTCAAGCAGCGGAAGAGGACACCGAGGGCGAGGCAACGGAAGAGGCGACCGGCGAGGAAGAGACCGGCGGTGAGGAAGAGGCGGTGTTGGTGCCGGCACTGCTGCGGCTTTCCTACGTCTCCGATCCGGCCAATCCCGATATCTTCCGCGTCGAGCCGGGATCCTTCTAAGGGAACCTGCAGTCTTTCGGACCCCGGCTTCGCTCGCTCGCGGCTGAGCGAGAGCTGCTCGGGGTCCGACCGCCCATTCCTGCTGTTAGGGTGTGTGCTGCCACCAATACTGTTCGTTGATCGTGAAATAGGGAACGTAGTGGCGGATCGCTGAGGTGGGCACCACTTGGCCGAGTTGGTTGTCCAGAACCAATGACTGCCCCTCGTGCTCTACGATCAACACGGCGTGTATCAGGTTCAGGTTCGTGTCCTGCACCACGGCAACGCGCATGTCGTCGTTGTCGAAGCCAAGCAGTCTCAGCGACATGAACTTGGCTATGGCATAGTCCTCGCAATCCCCGCTGTTCTCGAAGAACTCATTCGGCGACGCCCAGTAGTCCGGGATGCCGTAGTTCATGATGTCTTCGATGTACGGCGCGCTGTTCATTCTGCGGTGCACTTCCTCAATCTGTGTGCGGGCATCGAGGCCCCGCAGGCTGTCAAGGAAACCCGTCCATTGCTGGAGCATGCACCTCTCGGAGCCGACCTGATGGCAGGGCTGGCGCAGCATCTGCCGCTCTCCGGCATAGCGGGCGATCATCGTCGTCCACTTGGGGAAAGGCGAGAGATCCGACGACCGGACCTCCGCAGCGTTGAAGACCGAGAGGCTGGCATGTCCGCTCGCAGGATCGGCCAGTGCAGTAAGACCGACAGCGGCGCAGGCCACGAGATATCGCATTGCTGGCAGTCGCTGCTTCAGTGTCCGCACGATTTACCACACCTCACCTGCTTGCCCCGCACAATTGCCGGGCCGGGAACGCGACCGATGGTGCCAGCGGCTGGTTAAACAAATCCCTGCTTTGCGATCACAATCGCGTTGGCGATCAGAAGCGCATCAAAGAAATGTCAGTTCCCTATAGAATCGGGTGCGGCAGGACTGCGAGTTTAGAATTCATACATTCTTCGTCTCATAGGGTCGATCTCCGCAAAACCGCTGCGCCAGCGGTTGTAGTGCCGTTAGACTTGGTAAGACGGCGCGTCTCGGCGCCGACAGCCCGCAAAGAGGTGCCGCGATGTCGATCCTGCTTCAGGCCGAACCGCCGGAGATGAGCCGCGGGCCGCGAATCGGCCTCGGCGTGACGATCGGGATCGTTGTCATCTTTGCGGCGGTAGCTGCCTGGCTGGCGTCCGCCTTCATCGAAGAAGAGTGGGAAAGTGACCTTCTGGCCTGGCAGGTGAGGCTGGGGATCGTCGCCGACAGCAGAGTTGCTGAGGTGGATGAATGGGTGGACACGCAGTTGGCCGCCATGGAAGAGCTCGCCGACAATCCGGGCCTTCGCCTCTATCTCACCCAGGTTGCGAATGGAGACGACCAGCCGGAAGAAACGCCGGAAGCGGCGGCACAGGTCACGTTCATGCGAAATCTGATGATCGTCGTTGCGGACCGGTTCGGGTTTTCCGCGCCACCCACGGGGCCGGACGTACGGGCCAATGTCGGCCGAGTCGGCATTGCAGGCATCGCGTTGACGGACCTGAACGGGCGGGTTCTGGTGGCAACGCAGACCATGCCGGAGGTGACCGGCGATCTGCTGGCCTTCGTCGTGTCCGCCGAACTTGGCGCCCGGGCCGTTCTCGATCTCTACCGGGACGGTGACGGCGGGGTGATGATGGGGTTTGCGGCCCCGGTCTTCCCGGTTCAGGGCGAGCCCGTCGCCGACCAGCAGCTTGGCTGGATCCTTGGCGTCAAGCCGGTGGCCGACGAGCTGTTCGGTCTTCTGGAGCAGCCCGGCGCCGTGGAGCAGACCGCAGAGGCGGTGCTGGTGCGCGAAGCGGGCGGCGTCATCACCTATCTCTCTCCGTTGCTGGACGGTACCGAGGCGCTGGAGCGCAGCCTGACCAGCGACACGGCCAACCTTGCCGCGCAATTTGCCATCGAAATGCCGGAGGGCTTCGCCGAGCGGACCGACTACCGTGGCGAGGCGGTGCTGGTGGTGTCCCGGTGGCTCGACGCGCCGACCGGCTGGACCCTGCTTTACAAGGTCGATCGCAGCGAAGCTCTGGCCGATGCCGAAGCGCGGCAGAGCCGCCTGGTCGTCGTGTTCGTGCTGGTGATCGGCCTGGTCGTTCTTGCCATCGCGGGGGTCTGGTTCTACGGCACTTCGCGGCGGGCACGCCGATCGGCCGACCGGTTCCGGGAGATTGCCGAGCAGCTCGATCGCAATGAACGGTTCCTCAGGCTGGTGACCGACAGCCAGCCCAACGTGATCTTCATCACCGATGCCGACAGCCGGGTGCGCTTCGCCAATCGGCGGCTTGGCGAAGCGGCCGGCGTGGCGCAAGAGGATATCGCCGGCAAGCCGCTGGCCAATGCCATCGGCCCCCATCTGGCCGGCCAGTACGAGGCGCTGAGCCGACAGGCGCTTCAAGACCGTGCGACGGTGTCGGAGACCGTGCGCGAGGAGACGAAAAGCGGCATCCGCGTTACGCGCAGCAGCCATGTGCCGCTGCCCGACGATAGCGAGCTCGCCGGGGCGGTACTGATCGTTGAGGAAGACCTGACGCGAACGGTGATGGAGCGCGAGCGCCGCGAACAGGTGTTGCGCGACATCGTCGACACACTGGTCACCGTCGTCGACAAGCGCGACCCCCATTCGGCCGACCATTCGCGGCGGGTCTCGCGTCTGGCCGGAACCGTCGCAGACGAAATGGGCCTGGCGCCGACGATGGCGGAGACGACCGGGACGGCGGCGCAGTTGATGAACCTCGGTAAGATCCTGGTGCCGATCGAAGTGCTGACCAAGCCGGGGCAGCTGACCGACGCGGAACGCACGCAGGTACGCGACAGCATTCACACAAGCGCCGAGCTGATAAAGGCCATCGCCTTCGACGGCCCGGTGCACGAGACCCTGTCCCAAGTCCAGGAGAAGGTGGACGGAACGGGCTGGCCGTCCGGTCTTGCCGGCGACGGCATCATCCTGCCGGCGCGGATCATCGCGGTGGTCAACAGCTTTGTCGCCATGGTAAGCCCGCGCGCCCACCGCGACAGCCTGAGCATCGACGACGCCTTGGACGCACTCTCACAACAGGCGGGCAAGGCGTTCGACCGCAACGTGATCGCCGCTCTGATCCACTACCTCAACAACAAGCAGGGCCGCGACACGCTTTGAGGTCTGTGGGCCGAAGCGGCAACCTCGGGCCAGCCGTATCTCAACCCGCGCCGGTGGCCGTCATGGCCAGCGCATTGTCCAGCACGCGCATCAAGCCTTCCGAAATGGCCCCGTTTGATCTGATGCCGACCGCTTCGCGGAAGGCGCGCACGGCGGCGGCGGTGCGGGGGCCGTAGACGCCGTCGACGGGACCGGGATCGAAGCCGAGATCCGTCAGGCCCTGCTGCGCGCGGGCCACGAGATCGGAAGGCGTGGGCGCCAGTACTGCATAGCCGCCCGCATATGCGGCGATCAGCCGCGTCTCGGAGAGGCGTGCCAGGGATGCCTGGCGGGTGCCGCCGCAGACAACGTCGACATAGCTGACATCCGTTGAGACGTCCGGCTCAAACGACAGCAGCGGGCTGACCGCACCGGACGATGCGTGGAAGATCATGTCGCCCGGCGCGGTTCCGGCAACGAAGACCGGGCGTCCGCACACACCGCGGCCGAGCCGGAAGGCGTTCCGACCCAGGCGCAGCCGTGCACCCAGAAGGGCCTCCAGCTGGTCGCCGTAGCGCGTCCACGCCAGCCGATCCGGTGACGAAGCAAAGTCGACCACCTGCCAGGAGCCCGTGAACGGCGGCTCTTGGCCTGCGGTGCGGCTGAGGGAGTCGAGATACCCGGCCGCTGTCTCGTTGCCCGCCAGCGAGGCCTCATAGAACCAGCGCAAGGCCTGTTCCTGATCGGCGTCGACGCTGGTGCCCTGGGCGTAGAGGACCCCGAGATTGAGCATGGCTTGGGCGATGCCGCGGTCGGCGGCCTGCCGGTAGAGGGCGATGGCCCTGTCCACGTCCTGCTCAACCCCATCGCCGGCTTCGTAGAGAACGCCGAGATTGAACTGGGCGAATGCATCCGCGCCCGGTGGTTCCGCCGCTTCCGTCCAAAGCGCGGCAGCCTGCTCCAAATCCGGCTCCATGCCCAGGCCCTGTCGGTGCATGACGCCGAGCAGGAACAGCGCACGCTTGTCGCCGGCTTCCGCTGCCGGTTCGAGTTCCGCCAACGCCGTCTCGTAGTCTTCGGCCTGAAACGCTTGATATCCTTCAAGAAAGCCCGCTCGGCTCTCTGCATGGACAGAAAGCCAAGCGCCCGCGGCAACGACCGCCAGCGCCGCGCCGCGCAGGTACCGGCGGCAGGCGTTTCGGTCGCGAAGGCTCGATGTCAATCCGCTTACCCCAGGCATCCCATTCCGCTCCCGGCGTCCGGCGCGCTCACGCTGACCGGCCAGCGCAACCCAGTGTTGGACCGCATACTACCTAGCGTCGGCTTGCGCCATCACCCCAACGCAACAGAGCCGCGCCGGGCCTTTTCGGTGGCGCCGCGCAGCCCCAGAATTCGAGGTCTTTTGCCTGTCCTCTTGACAAATGCCAGGGAAAAAGACAACCAAGCTTTGTCGTGCCATCGGTAACGAATGGCAGTAACGCTGGTGTGGCGCGGCGCCGCAGTGCCGGTCAGGCGGTCGAGGGGACGATTTGCCGGACGGTCATTCGTAAGCTCTGTGATGCCCAGCGGCGTTGTCATAGCGGGGGCGGTCTTAAGGTCTGCAGCGGTCGTTGCAGCCTCATCGTAAGGATAGAGTGGGGTGCCCGTGGATCTTCGGATCTGCGTGGTAGTTTGGGGTGGATCAAGGCGGTAAAGAGTACGGTTGGTCGATGATCCTCGTCTGTTACATTAACTCCTGGCCGCGGTGCGGCAAAAGGGGCATACTACCGGCGCTGGTGGCGCATCTGTCAGGGCAAGCACCATGAACCTCTTCACTCAGCTTCAGCAGAACGCCGACACTGGCCGAAGAGGGCGTCCGTCGCTCTCATTGCGTCCGCGCTGGCTTCTTCGAGCCTTCGCCACCCTTCCTATCATCTTAGGGGTGATTGCGGCGGAATCATGGCCCGCCAAGGCGCAGCAGCTGCCTGGCGCGGTCGAGCCGGGCCGGATCGAGCAGGACTTCCAGCCGGGCCGGGAGCCGCAGGCGGAGCCGCGGGACGAGGAGGGCGTGCCGGAGATCGAGGCGCCGACCGGTGCGGAGGAAGTGCGGTTCGTCCTGCAGCGAGTCGACGTTGTCGATTCGACGGTCTACTTCAACAGCGAGTTCAGGTTCCTCTACGAAGATCTGATCGGGCAGGAAGTCACGCTGGCCGACATCTATGATGTCGCCAATGGTGCGACCGCGCTCTACCGCGGCGACGGCTACATCCTGTCGCTGGTCGTCGTGCCGCCGCAGGAAATTGCCGACGGCGTCGTTGAGCTTCGCGCCATCGAAGGGTTCGTCGATCAGGTCGAGGTGGAAGGGGAGATCCCCGGCTCCAAAGAGTATCTGGAGCGGATCGGCCGCCAGATCACCGAGAACATGCCGCTGAACACTCGGGACCTGGAGCGCTATCTTCTGTTGATCGGCGACCTTCCCGGCATCGATGCGCGCGGTGTGCTGGCGCCGTCTGAGACGGTGCCGGGTGCGTCCGACCTGACCATCGTGGTCGAGCATGATCCCGTGGACGGGTTCGGGACAGCGGACAATCGCGGATCGCGCTTCATCGGGCCCTATCTCTTCAGCGTGGGCGTTATCGAGAACTCCAATCTCGGCTTCTATGAAAGCGTCGGCATCCAGGCCTCGACCGCGGCGGAGACTGAGGAACTGCGGTTCGGCCGGGTCACGGCGTCGGTCCCGGTGGGGATCGAGGGGACGGCCTTCGACTTCTCGGCATCCTTCTCAGAGAGTGTTCCCGGGTTCACGCTCGAGCCGTTCGATCTGGACACGTCGAGCTTTACCTGGGACGTGGGCGTCTCGCATCCGGTCATCCGGACACGCGAAGAGAACCTGCAGGTCGGCCTGACCTTCACCTGGCGCGACACGCGCACGAACTTCAACGACAATGTGCTGAGCGATGACGAGATCCGCTCGCTCCGGGCCTTTGCGGCTTACGACTTCGTCGACGACTGGCTGGGCGTCAACCTGGTCGAGGCCAGCGTGACCTTCGGCCTGCCGCTGTTCGGGGCGAGCGACCAGGGGGAGGCCGATCTGTCGCGGCCGGAAGCCTCGGGCCAGTTCGCCAAGTTCAATGCGACGCTGACCCGTCTGCAACGGATCATCCCCGGCTTGGCGGTTCTGGCCTCGGCAACCGGCCAACTCAGCACCCGGGCCCTGCTGGCGAGTGAGGAATTCGGGTTCGGCGGCGTGAATTTCGGCCGCGGCTTCGATCCGTCGGAAATCACCGGCGAGCACGGCGTTGCCACGAAGCTTGAGCTGCAATACGGCGAGGCTCTGGAGAACGACATCCTCAACAGCTATCAGCTCTACACCTTCTTCGATGCGGGCTTCGTGTGGAACGACGACGCGCCGACGGATGCGGCGGAAGACAACCGGGCGTCGGCTGGCATCGGCGTGCGGGCCAATGTGGTGGAACACGTGTCGCTGAACCTTGAGCTGGCGGGCCAAGTGCTAGGCGGGTCGGCCTCGAACGACGACGCAGCTGACCGCGATGTCCGCGTGCTGTTCGGCTTCGTCGCTCGCTTCTGACCCAGGTCCTGCGCCCGCGGCCGCGCTTCTCCATCGACGAGGGGGCGCTCCGGCGCCGGGTAGCTGATGTTCGTCGGCCAGGCTTGTCCTGGCCGACATTTTCTTGCGTAGTACGAGCTTGATTCTATCGTCGCATCTGCCTAAAATTTGCCCCAATTGCCGTGCTTCAGTACGGAATAACCACGGGGTGAATTAACCGTGGGGGAGGCAGTGGCTGCGGCGCGAATGCGTCGACAGGCGCCGCAAGCAGACGGGCATGAGAGATGTGCGAGAGGGCATCGCATCGGCTTCGCGTCGGCGGGGCTGCGCGATGCTTTTGGCTTGTGCACGGGCTTTGGGGGATCGGTCTCGATCTGAATAGTTTGGGTGTCAGGAAGGTGCCGTCGCCGCAGATTGCCGCGGGCCCCGGATTGGGCCGGCGTTTGTCTTTGTTAACGGTTCGGGCGGTGCAGGTCTGCAGGTTGAAGTTGAGATATCTGCACAGTTGCGCGGACCGGATCTCGAAAGGTTGCGCATGAGGCGCTGGAGCGACTCAGTAATCTGTCAGGGGCGAGCAAGAAGAGTGCAATATATTTTTGAGTGACTGCATTTTCGGAAGATTAGGAAGTCGGTGAGCATCGGGTCTGGCAAGCGCAGGCGGGTCTACCTGATCTCTATATTGCGGCCAAGTAAGGCTGGCGCGGCCGTGGGCATTAACCATTGTGCCGGGCGCGAGGCGCATTAACCAAAAATACTGGAAATATTTACCTTTAAGATTGCAAAAATTTGAGATTTGTTGATGACACCTAGCCGGGTCGGAGCTAATATGAGAACGCGGGTGTGGGGCCCGCTAGTTCGTCGTGCCATGCCGAATCGAGGCCGACGGCAGCCGAAGGGAGAGGGAAGCCATGTCGTATCGTCGCAATCGCGCAGTGAACAGCAACCGATCCGATGCCGCCTTCCGCCCGGGCTTGGCCGAGCGGCGCTATCGCGACACCGGACGGGCGGGCCCGGTGAGCCTGGAGCGCGTGCACGATTTCGGCCACTCGCCGGCCCTGCGCAAGGCGCTGGCCGGTACGACGGCGCTGACGGCGGCGGCCGTGTGCGGCTATCTGCTGTCTTCCGACCTGGCGCTGGCGCTGCCGACCGACGGCACGGTCGTCGAAGGCCAGGCTGAGATCATCTACGGCGAGAACTCCGTCACGATTCAGCAGGGCTCCGACCGCGTCATCATCGAATGGCAGACCTTCGATATCGACGTGCATGAGAGCGTCAATTTCATTCAGCCCCACGACCTCGCGGCCGCCCTCAACCGCGTCCTCTCCGGCGAAACCTCACAGATCCTCGGCTCGCTGTCGGCCAACGGCCAGGTCTTCATCTCCAACCCCGCCGGCGTCGTGTTCGGGCCCGACGCGAATGTCGACGTGGCGTCGATCGTTGCCACCTCGCTGGACATCATGGACGACCGCTTCATGGCTGGCGGCCGGCTGGAGTTCGATATCGCCGGCGATCCGACGGCGGTGGTTGAGAACCGGGGCACCATCAACGCCAGCGGCCTGGCGGCGCTGGTCGCGCCGGGCGTGCGCAATGCGGAAACCGGCGTCATCGTCGCCGACGTGGCGATCCTCGGCGGCGGCGAGGGCTTCGCGCTCGACTATTACGGCGACGGCCTGGTCAATTTCGCGATCACCGATCCCACGACGATGGTGCCCGTCGATTCCGACGGCAACGAAGTTGAGGAACTGGTCTCCAACGAAGGCACGATCCTTGCCGATGCCGGTCAGGTGATCCTGACGGCCGATGCCGCGGCCGGCGTCATCAACAACATCATCAATGTCGAAGGCGTCATCATCGCGCATTCGATTGAGAACCGCGGCGGCCAGATCTCCCTGGTCGGTGGCGACGAAGGCGTGGTCACGGTCGCCGGCACGATCGACGCCTCGGGCGTTGAGGAAGACGACGAAGGCGGCACCGTCCATGTGTTGGGCGAAACCGTCGTGCTGGCCGACGGGGCGTCGATTGACGTCTCGGGCCCGGCCGGCGGCGGCACGGCCCTTGTCGGCGGCGCGCTGCAGGGCGGCCCGCTGGCGGCCGGCGGCCATATCGCCTATTCGCAGCTTGAGCCGGCGGCCGGCGGCGGCACGTCCATCTCGATCGATGTGACGACCGCGTTCGAGACCGAGAGCTACATCCCCACGGCCGACTACACCTATGTCGAGGCTGAGGCCGCGGTGGCGGCCGATGCCACGGTCAACGGCGACGGCGGCATGGTGGTCGTCTGGGCCAATGAGGAAACCGAGTTCTACGGCACGATTTCCGCCGTCGGCGGCGCCGAGGGCGGCGACGGCGGTTTTGTGGAGATCTCGGGCGCAGCTCTGGCGTTCGACGGCGCGGTCCACACTTCGGCGATCCTGGGTTCGACCGGCTGGCTGATGCTCGATCCGGTTGGCATTAGGGTGATCCAGGGCGACAATCAGGGATCACATTCTCCTGGTGCTAGTTCGATTATCGAGATCACCGACGGCACGCTGAATAACCTTCTCGACTTCAACAACATCCTGTTGGCGACGGCCCCGTCGGACGCGACGGTATCTCCAGTCCCCGGCAATGTGCAGAACAACCGCGGGGGCGGCGCCAATGATGACAATATCGTCGTCGAGGCGGGAACTGCCGTCGACACTGGCGCCAACACGCTGTTCTTCAGCACGACGACGGTCGACCTCTATGCCGACATCGCTGGCAATGTCGATGGCGGCCTGAATTCGGGT
Source organism: Anaerolineae bacterium (assembly GCA_028285185.1). Classification (GTDB taxonomy): domain Bacteria; phylum Pseudomonadota; class Alphaproteobacteria; order DSM-16000; family Inquilinaceae; genus JACKIG01. Next base: position 17,214 of record JANQQD010000103.1, read on the forward strand.
GCCATTCTGCCTGCGGACCTGCAGCCCCTGAAGGACCCGAGCACGGTCAACGTCTATGGCACCGCCTCGGGCGGCACGGCGTCGATTCAGGATGGCGTCGACATCGTCGGCGTTGGCGGCACCGTCAATGTGGGCGACGGTACCTATGAAGAGAACGTCGTTATCGACCAGAGCCTGGCGCTGATCGGCGATCCGGGCGATCCGCTGGTGCCGGGCGCCGGCTCTCCGCTGTTGCAGGGCGACGGCACCGGGTTCGGCATTGAGGTCAATCCCGGCGCGCTGGATGTCGAGATCAGCGGCTTCGCGATCGACAACTATGTGGACGGCATCAACGCCGATATCGGCGGGGGTGTGCCGACGGCCGGGTCGGTCATCGACATCAACAACAACACGATCACGAACACGACCAGCGACGGCATCTTCGTCGATGAGTTCGCATCCGTCACCCTCGCGTACAATGACATCACGGTGGAGTCCGGCGACGGCGTTGAGATCGAGGATTTTGACGATCTCACGGCCCATGTGACGGGCAACGTGATTGGCTCAGAGACCTCCGGCATTGTGGGTGGCAACGGCATCCTGATCGATGACGAAGGCGATGCCACCGATATGTCTGTCTTTATCCGCCAGAACAGCATCAGCGGATTTGACGAGGGTATCGATTTCACGTCGACGGAAGCTGACGGCGCGACGATCCAGGCGTCCATCGAGCAGAACGTCATCAGTGGCAACACGGTCGGCATTCAGATCGACGGCGATGCTGTGACCACGGCCGGTCCGGAATTCGCGGTCGACGCCAGCGACATCACGGTCTTCAACAACGACCTTTCCGGCAATGACACGGCGGTCGAGCACAACGGCACGGGCCTGCTGGATGCGTCCGGCAACTATTGGGGCTCGGCGGATGAGACCGTCGTTGACGCTTCGGTCGTGGTCGGCGACGACACGGTCGCGTCGGTCGACTTCACCCCGTTCCTGACCAGCGGCGACGACCTGGACGATGCCGGCCGTACCGAGTTCCTCGACACCACCGTCGGCGACACGACCCTGGGCTTCCAGGGCGATTTCACGGAAGTCTTCGTCACGGCGCTGGGTGACCAGGCAGGGCCGGTCGGCCGCATTCAGGAAGGTGTCGACCTGGTCACCAACAGCACGGTGATCCTGGGCGCAGGTACCTTCATCGATCCGGCTCAGGTGGTTCTCAGCTCCGACATCACGATCTACGGCCAGGGGCCTGGCACCACGATTGTCATGCCCGGTTTCAGTACCGGCAGCAGCGGCGATGCGCGTGGCTGGTGGCTGGTTGAGGATGGGGTCGAGGCCCATCTCAGCGACTTCACCATGGACGGCACCGACCAGCTTGTCTGGCAGGCCATCCGCCACAAGGGCTCGGGCACCATCGACAACATGGCGTTCGAGAACATCGTGTTTAACGAATCCGGTCCGAATTACGCCGGCACGGCGGTGGCGGCCTTTGGCGACGGCCCGGTCGACATCACGAATTCCACATTCTCCAACATCGGTCGTATCGGAGCGCAGTTCTTCGGTCCCGGTGTCAGCGGCAGCACGTTTGCGGACAACACCTACACCGGCAAGGGCGTGGGCAACTGGCTGGACTACGGCGTGGAAGTCGGTGGCGGGGCTGCGGACATCCAGATCCTGAGGAACACGATCACCAACAATCTCGGCGTTGCCGCGTCGGACGGCTCTGTGTCGGCCGGTATCCTGGTAACGACGTACTTCGGTGACGGCAGCTCGGCCCATATCGAGAACAACTTCATCAACGGCAATTCCAATGGCGTCTTCGTCGGCTTCGACGAGTTTGACACCAGCGACGTCACGATCTTCAACAACGACCTCTCGGGCAACGGCCTGGGTGTGGTCAGCACGGCGCCGACGGTCGATGCGTCGGGCAACTGGTGGGGCACGAATGACGAAGGGGCCGTGCTGGCGGAGACCGACGGTCCGGTCGACATCACGCCGTTCCTGAACGTCGGTACGGATACGGACCTCGGCACCGGCGGCTTCCAAGGCGACTTCACGGTTCTGAACGTGACGACCCTGGGCGAGCAGACCGATCCGGGCCTCGACGTCGGCACCTATGGCGCGTTCGGCGCCGGCAACGAGCTGCGCATCAACGAAGCGATCCAGATGGTCTCCGGCTCGACCGTCCAGGTCTGGCAGGGCGCCTATGTCGAGAACGTACTGGTCAACCTCGACGGCCTGAGCCTGCTGGGCGGCTTCTCCGCGCCGGGTGTACAGGGCGGCACCTCGTTCATCACGCCGGTTGCGGCCGGCGCCGGGGACGCCGTGATCCTGGTCGATGACGGGTCGAGTTCGACCAACGACGTGACCATCGACAACTTCACGCTGGTCGGCACCGGCATCGGTTTCGGTGTCTTGGCCGATGACGTGCAGGATTTCACGCTGTCGCGCATCACGGCTGGCGACACGTCGGTCGCGGGCATCCGCGTGGTGGTGGATCATGACCGGCCGATCGGCGGCTCGATCACGAACATCGTCGACAACATCCTCGACGGCACCAACACCGGCGACGGCATCCAGGTGGCCGGCGACAGCGGCGGCGTCACCGGCGACGACGATGGCGATGACGTGCTGATCGGCGCAACCGTCAACATCGAGCGCAACACGATCGGCACCGGCGGCGACGATATCGGCGGCCGCGGCATCGTGTTCACGTCGAATATCGGCGACGACGACGGTTCGCTGCGCACCGCCTTCAACGCGGCGAGCGAGGATGAGTCCTTCACCCGGATCCTGGTGGACGACAACGACGTCTTCAGCGTGGGCAATGCGCTGGAGTTCAGCGGCCAGGTCGCTGACAACGGTTTCGACAACATCGACATCGACATCACCGACAACAACGACGGCTTCCACAGCTCGGCCGGACACGGCATCTACTATGGCGGCCCGATCGCCGGTGCGGACCTCGACATTCAGGGCAACATCGTCGACGCGGCGCTGGACGGCATCCACTTCGCCGGATCGGTCAGCGGCTCGGAAATCGATATCGGCGGTGGAGCGCCGGGTGCCGACAACACGATCGACGCCGATGACTCGGGCATCGTGTTCGACGACTCCGTGCTGGCCGGCAACTTCATACTTATCAACGGGAACACGGTCACGGCGGGGCCGAGCCTCGGCGATCGGGGTATCGAGTTCCGCAACGGCATCTCCGACAGCTTTGTCACGCTGCTGGGCAACACCATTCATGCCGGTGACGACGGCGTGGCCTTCTATGATCTGAATGGCGGCGCCAATGGCAGCGGCGTCGATGCGATCGCAGGTGAGAGCGTCGTTGCCGTGATCCTCAACACGATCGGCTCGGCCGGCGATCCGGTCGGCCGGGAAGGCCTGGACTTCGACGAGATCACCGACACCGCTGTCGTGGGGATCCTCGGCAACACCATTCATGCCGCGCGCGACGGCATGCAGTTCGACCGCCTGATCGACTCGACCGGGTCCGCCACTGGTACTCCTCCGAGCGGCCTGGATTATGACGGCGCTGTCGTGATCGTGGACAACGACGTGTCCGCCGGCCGGCATGGCGCCCTGTTCGACACCGAGATCGCCGGTGCCGACGTGACCTTCGGCGAGAACGATTGGGGCACGGATGCCGATCCGGTCGGCGGCGACGGCGTGCAGTTCGGCGAGATCACCGGGGACGCCACGGTCAGCTTCGAGCGCGAGCACATCGACGCGGACGGCGACGGCGTCTCCGTGACCGGCGGCATCCTGGACACAGCCTCGCTTGAGTTCCGCGAGGCTCGGGTGCCCACCGTGCCGGACGGACGCGACACCGATATCGATGCCGGCGGCATCGCGGTGAATGTGGTCAACCTGCAGTCGCCGAGCACGCTCAGCTACGCCGGCGGCAGCTTCACCGGCGGCGCTGTGGCGGTGAACGTCGACAACACCGGTCTTCCGGGCGGCACGGCGGGTACGGTTGAGTTCTCTGGCGCGCCGGCGTTCGACGTGACGGACGCGGACGGCACCGTCGCACAGTTCCTGACCGACGATACCGGCCCGGGCATCAACATCGACTTCGGCACCTCCACGGCGTCGTTCACCGGCGGCGAAGACGGCATGGTGTTCTCCGGCCCCGGCATCGACATCCTGGGCGGCGGCGCCGGCTTCAGCGGCAGCCTCGGGTCGATCTCGTTCACCGGCCAGACCGACCAGTATGTCTCGCTGACCGATGGCGCGGAGTTCGACACGGGCACCGGCCTGCCGAACCTGATCGACGTGACCGGCGTGACCTTCGACGGCGATATGCCGGGCGTCCTGTCGCTGGTGGATCTGGTCGGGCTCGAGAGCAAGCTGTTCCACTTCCTGGACGGCCCCGAGCTGGACGGCGACCAGAACGGCCTGTTCTATTACGGCCCGACGCTGACGGTGACCGAGGGCAACAGCATCCAGCTTGCGGTCAACACGGTTGAGATCATCCGCAGCGCCGGCCTTGCGGCCGGCCAGGTGGCGGTCGGCTCCGGCACCTTCGGCGGCTCGGTTGAGCTGTGGGTCGACAACCTGAAGGTTACGGGCGTGGACACGGGCGGCGGCAGCCCGGTGATCGACACCGACACCGTCGATCCGTTCGCCAATCAGGGCGATTTGGACAACGGCTTCTACATCGCCGATATCGGCGCGATCGGCGACGGCTCGCTGAACGCCGTCACCTCCGGCTCGGCGGCCAACGGCAACGACGTCGAGAACGTGACGATCGATCCGTTCGTCTTTGCCGGCTCCGGCCCGGCCAGCCTGGTCGGCAGCGATATCGGCGTCCAGCTGGGCGCCGCCGGCAGCACGGCGATCAATGCGGTCGTCGACGGCAACGCGTTCTACGACCTGGATTACGGTATCGTCTCCGTCAACACCGCAGGCAACACGCGCGTGATCAACAACGTGATGCGCCGCATCGCGTTCGACGGTATCCAGTTCCAGGACGGCATCGGCTTCAACGAGGTTCTCGAGATCCTCAACAACGGCATCGGTGCGGGCGACCACGGCATCGCGCTGTTGGGCGCGATCGGGCGCAACGCGGATGTCGACATCCACGACAACCGCATCCTTGCCAACCAGAACGAAGACGCCACGGGTGCCGGCATCTACTTCGGCAGCACGATCGGCGGCATCGCGACGGTCAATATCGGCGATGGCGACCGCTACTCCGGCACGGCGTCCAACATCATCACCGTGGCGGGCAACAGTGTCGGCGCCGACGTCTCCGGCCTTGACGGCATTCACTTCGCCGACGATGTCGGTGGCGAGGCGGACATTGTCATCGACGGCAACCGGATCGGCTATACGCCGCCGGCCACCTCTGGCGGCGACCGGGCGCCGGTGGCCGACGACGGCATCGAGTTCCACGGCGATGTCGAAGGCGCTGTCGACGTCACGATCACGGACAACTGGATCCGCGCTGAGGATGACGGCATCCAGTTCTCCGCCCGCGTGCGTCAGAACGCCGAAGTGCTGATCGGCGGTGGCAGCTACAACTACAACTTCATCAGCGCAGGCGATGTCGGCATCCTGTTCGGCGGCGCGGTCCGCAACTCCGCCGGGACGGAGAGCGAGATCGAGATCTCGTACAACGACATCTACGGCGACGACGGCATCGTGTTCCAGGGCCGTGTCTCCGGTGAAGGCCACGACACCCTGATCGCCAACAACCACAACATCGTCGGCCGCGACGGTGACGGCATCCGGTTCGACCGGGCGATCGACGACGCCGAGGTGCGGATCCTCGACAACAACGATGGCATCGAAGCCACGGATGACGGCATCGAACTGGCCGGGGGGCTGACTGGCACCGCCTATGTGGCGATCGCCCGCAACAACATCCGCGCCGACGAAGACGGCGTGCTGGTAGACGGCGAAGGCGTGTCCGACCGGTCGCATCTGGCCATCGTCGACAACAATATCGGCTTCTACACCGACCGGATCGGCGAGAACGGCGTCGACATCCAGTCGGTGACCAACCGGGCCTCGGTGTGGATCGCCTACAACGACATCTACTCCTACGGCAGCGCGATCCAGTTCGACGGGCCGATCACCACGCGGTCCCGGTACATCGACTGGACCGGCTTCTATCCGGGTGAGTTCGGTGTCGGGATCTTCGGCAACACGCACATCAACTCGTACTATGGCGACGGCATCGAGTTCAGCGGCCCGGTGGTAGGCGGCGAACGCAGCGTCCGCATCCTGATCGCGGAGAACAACCACGGCATCGACGCCGGCCAGCATGGCATCACCTTTGATAGCCTGGTCGACAACGCCTATATCCGCATCGCCGCCAACGACATCGAGGCGGGTCTCTACGACGGTATCGGCGACGGCATCCACTTCGGTGGCGAGATCTGGTACTCGACCATCGATATCGGCTCGGTTTTCGAAGACTACGGCAACGAGATCGACGCCTACGGCGACGGCATCGACTTCGATGAGCGCGTCCGGTACTCCGACGTCTATATCGAGAACAACGACATCAACTACGGCTCCGGCCAGGGCGAGCGCGGCATCGAATTCGACAACGGCGTCTTCGCCAGCAACGTCTACATCCTCGACAACGAGATCCTCGAAGAGGATTGGGAGTGGCGGCGCAACGACTCCGGCCGGTGGTACAGGCACTACTTCGTCGGCGATGACGGCATCCTGTTCAACGACGGCGAGTACAGTGGTCAGCAGTCCATCGACGGCGAATCCTACGTCGTCATCTCCGGCAACCAGATCGGCAGCGAATACCGCCCGGTCGGGCAGAACCCGGATGAAGCCGACGGTGGCTCGGGCGTCGACATCCAGTCGGTGGCCGACTACTCATCGGTTGAGATCAGCTACAACGACATCTACGCGCAGGACAATGCGGTCCAGTTCGACGGCACCGTCGAAGACAGCTGGGTCGACGTCTCCTGGAACGAGCACCTGGTGGGCTATGACCGCCACGGCGTGACCTTCGAAGACGCCGTGCTGTCGAGCTATGTCAATGTCATCGGCAACAACCACGGCATCTGGGCCGGCCAGAACGGCATCAACTTCGGCGCGCTGGTATCTGACTCCGAGATCCAGATCGCCGGTAACCGGATCCGCGCCGGTCAGGCCGGGTCTTATGACGGCGACGGCATCCATTTCGGCGGCGAGGTCTGGTATTCGGAGATCTTGATCGGCGGCTACGTCGACCATTGGGGTGACTGGATCGATTTCGGCAACCATATCGACGCCAACGGCGACGGCATCGATTTCGACGAGCGGGTCTTCCACTCGTTGGTCTTCATCGGCAATAACGACATCGACTACGGCTCCGGCCAGGGCGAGCGCGGCATCGAGTTCGACGACGGCGTCTATGCCAGCGAGGTCTATATCGTCGAGAACACGATCCTGGAGGACGACTGGGAGTGGCGCCGCAACCGCTACGGCCAGTGGTACAAGCACTACTTCGTCGGCGATGACGGCATTCTGTTCAACGCCGGCGACTACCCGTGGCAGCAGGCAATCGATGGCGAGTCCTACGTCCTTATCGCCGGAAACCAGATCGGCAGCGAGTACCGCCCGGTCGGGCAGAATCCGGACGAGACCGACGGCGGGTCGGGCGTCGACATCCAGTCGGTGGCCGAGTACTCGACGGTCGATATCCTCTACAACGACATCTACGCTGCGGATAATGCGGTCCAGTTCGACAGCACGGTGCGGGACTCGTGGGTCAATGTCTCCTGGAACGAGCACCTGGTCGGATACGATCGCCACGGCGTGACGTTCGAAGGGGCCGTGCTGAACAGCACTGTCGACATCCTCGGCAACAACCACGGCATCTGGGCCGGCCAGAACGGCATCAACTTCGGCGGCGTGGTGTCATGGTCAGACATCTGGATCGCAGACAACATCATCCATGCCGGCGAAACCTCGCCCTATGATGGCGACGGCATCCATTTCGACGGTGAGATCTGGCACTCCTGGATCGGCATCGGCGGCCCGCTGCCGTTCATGGGCAACGAGATCGACGCCAACGGTGACGGCATCGACTTCGACGAGCGGGTCCGCTATTCGACGGTCGCCATCAAGAACAACGACATCGACTACGGCACCGGTGAAGGCGAGCGCGGCATCGAGTTCGACAACGGCGTCTACGACAGCGATGTCTATATCTGGTGGAACCGGATCCTCGAGGACGACTACGAATACACCGGCGACGACGGCATCCTGTTCAATGCCGGCGAGTACGAGGGCCAGGCCGCCATCGACGGCGACTCCTATGTCAGCATCTACGGCAACCAGATCGGCAGCGAATACCTGCCGGTCGGCCAGAACTCCGACGAGGATCTGGACGGCGACTACAACAATGGCGGTGCCGGCATCGACATCGACAATGTGAGCGAGAATGCCTATCTCGACATCACCTACAACTGGATCTACGGCGAAGACTACGGCATCCAGTTCGACGGCGGCTCGCCCGCGGTCGAGGACAATGCGGTGGTGCGGATCGCCGACAACTTCCGGGTCATCGGCTTCAATGAAGACGGCATCCAGTTCCGCGAGGACATCACCGACAACGGCCTGGTGATCATCCGGGACAACCGTTGGATCCGGGGCGGCGACGACGGCATCGAGTTCAACGGACGCATCCTCGGTGACGCCACCGTGCGTATCCTCGACAACCGCCGCATCATCGGTCTTGACGACGAAGGCATCGAGTTCAGCACCATCCGCGGCAATGCGCGTGTGGTGGTGGCGGGCAACCACCTGATCCGCGGCGGCGACAACGGCATCGACTTCGACGGCACGATCCGCCAGAACGCGATTGTTCGGGTCCTGGACAACCATCGGATCCTCGGCCTCGGCGAGGACGGCATGGAGTTCAGCTCGATCCGCGGCAACGCTCTGGTCCGGATCGCACGCAACGATCTGATCCGTGGCTACGACACCGGTATCGATTTCAATGGCACGATCCGCCAGAACGCGGTCGTGCGTGTCGTGAACAACGACCGGATCATCGGCCGCAACGACGAAGGCATCGAGTTCAGCACGATCCGTGGTGATGCCCGCGTCGTGATCGCCTGGAACGATCTGATCCGCGGCTACGATAGCGGCATCGACTTCGACGGCCGAATTCGCGACAACGCTCTGATCCGGATTGCCGACAACGGCCGGATCATCGGCCGCCACGAGAACGGCATCGAGTTCTCACGGTCGGTCGGTGACTACTCCAGGGTCCGGATCGTGCGCAACGACCTGATCCGTGGCTATGACAACGGCATCGAGTTCGAGGCCCCGGTTCAGGATGCGGCGAATGTGCGGATTGCCCGTAACGAGCATATCGTCGGTCGCTACGAAGACGGCATCTCCTTCAACGGCGTCTTCGACTACGAGACCTATGTGCGGATCGTTAACAACACCCTGATCGAAGGGTATGAGAACGGCATCCACTTCGCGTCGGTGCCCTGGTACGGGTACGGCCTGCTCAGCGGCCATGGGCTGTATGGGGCCGATCCCAGCATCTGGGGTGCGCAGGTGGCCATCATCGACAACGACGAGATCGTCGGCCACCACCGCAACGGCATCCTGGTCGAAGGCATCCGCGGCGATGGCGCGCCGATGGACTACGGCGTGGGCTCCCGCTACGGCCTGCCTGCGTCGCTGTTCGGTTACGACCAGGCGCATCTCGAGATCACCGGCAACGGGTCGATCACGGGCTACACCAATGGCGTCAAGATCGCCCGCGTCCTGAACCATGACATCGGCTACGGCCCGTATGGCTTCGGCGGAAGCTTGAGCGCCTGGGCGGTGGAAGATGCCATCGTGCGGATCGCGCTGAACGACACGATCGAGGGCGAGACGCGCAACGGCGTCCTGATCCAGGGCATCCGCAGCACGGCCTTCGGCGATGGCTTCCCGGGCAACCAGGTCGCACTTGTCGACGAGCCGGGCTACGAGGAGTGGGAGCCGAGCGAGACGATCGTCGACATCTATGGCAACACCGAGATCCTGGGCGCCAACAACGGCATCAAGCTGGCGCGCGGCTTCGACCTCGGCTTCGGCGTGTTCGGCGAGTTCGACATCCGCACCCTGGGCGCGGTTGCGGCCCTTGCCGATGCGGACGGCATCGACGGCTTCGGCGACTGGCTGTTCTCGATCGACGGGGTCTATGTCGACCTCGCCGCCTGGGCGCTGCAGGACGCAACGACCCGGATCGCCCATAACGACCTGATCCGGGGCGGTGTGCCGGCAGACAGCGGCAGTGCGGTCACCACGGCCGAGACCGACGACGAGGGCCTGATCAGCGGCAACAACGGCATCCTGGTGCAGGGTGTGCGCAACACCGGCTACGGGCCGATCTATGACGATCCGTCTCTCGGCACGGCGGCGGAAGAGGCAGTGGACCATCCGTCCTACCGCGGCGCCGGCTCCAACCTGGAGATCGTCGCCAACGGCACGATCGAGGGCTACAACAACGGTGTGCGGCTCGCCCGCGGCCTGACGGCAGAGGCGTATCTCGACTTCGGCGAGTACTACCACCTGTCGATCGATGCCTGGGCGATCCAGAATGCCTCGGCGGTGATCGGCTATAACGGTCTGATCTCCGGCCAGAACCGCGACGGCATCCAGGTGCAGGGTGTGTCGGAAGGCTTCGGCCGTAACGGCGGCGCGTCGGTCTCGTTCATCAACGGTTTCGACAACGGCATCGACCTGCTGATCATCGATAATGAGGAGATCAGCGGCTACGACGACGGCATCGATCTGCAGCGCGGCCTGTCGGCGTCCCTGGATGTCTTTGTCGATCCGGGCGTGCTGTCGCTCTCCGATCAGCTGCGGGCGGACCCGTACACGCCGATCGCGACACCTCGGTCCGGCAACGGCACGTTCAATCTGACCTCCATGGGTCGGATGACCGTCGACGGTGTCGAGTACACGGTGTGGCGTCTGCGCAACGAGACGGACACGGATGAGCCGGCGACGCTCCGCGCGGCCGGTGGCCCCGTGGTGTTCGACGGGATTGTGCCGGCGAACAGCGACCTGTTCGTCGCCTCCCCGGTGACGGGCGGCTCGGCGACGCACATCGTCTCGTTCACCGACGCGGAGGTCTCCCGGACCAAGGCGTCCGATACGCGGGACTTCCAGTACGGCACGTCGACCCCGCCCTCTTTCGACGCCTTCCTCTCGGCGGATGCCTGGGCGATCGACGGTGCGGAGGTAGAGATCTCCGGCAACCCGACGATCACGGGCACCGACGGGGACGGCATCTTCGTCGGCGGTGTGCGGGATCAGTTCTACTCCTACGGCGAGTACGACAACCTGCTGATCACCGAAAACGGCCTGATCGAAGGCTATTGGGACGGCATCCGCCTGGGTCGCGGCCTCAGCGCCTCGGCCAGCCTGTCGGCCGACATCTACTACGATGAAGGCGACGATCGTGAGGTGCTGCCGGTGGGCGCCGGCCTGACGCAGATCGATCTGGCAGGCGATGTCGACGCGGAGAGCTGGGGCGGTGAATGGTTCGATGATGTGGAACTGGACGTCCACTCAGCGTCGCTGAACCTCGACATCTGGGCCATCGACTACGCCACGGTGACCATCAGCGAGAACGAGACCATCCAGGGCCTCGCGGGTGATGGCATCTTCGTCGGCGGCGTTCGGGACGGCGTCACCAGCCCTGAGGATCGCGATAATCTGACGATCTTCAGCAACACCGATATCCTCGGCGGCCGTGACGGCATCCATTTCGGCCAGGGCCTCAGCTTCTGGCTCAGCTATGAGAGCGAGGAAGAGCTTGAGCAGCAGGTCTCAGCGGCGAGCCTCTTCTCCGGCGGCTTCGGCAGCGGGCATGAGGGTCTCTCCTACGGCCTGACGGTCGCCAGCATCTACGACGCCAATGTCGTGATCGACCTGAACGGCACGGCCGAGCAGCTGGGCGAGGTCTACGACCCGATCACGGGCGACACGATCCTTGTCGATCTCGATGAGTTCACGGTGACCGGGAAGGTGTCCGGCGGTGACGACGGCATCGACTTTGCCGGCCTGATCGGTGGCGACAGCACGGTTACGGTGAGCCGCAACATGGTCACCGAGAGCGGCGACAACGGCATCGAGGTCGGCCAGGTGGGCGACACCTTCATTCCGGTGCCGGTCAGCTTTGAGGTCGACTTCCCGTTCGAAAGCTTCGGCGGTGCGCCGCTGAACGGCGGGAACACCATCAACGGCCAGGCGGCATCGAGCCTGAGGAACCCGACTGGCGAAACGGTGACGTTCACCGCGGTGACCGAGACGGGTCTGACGATCGAGGTCGAAGTCCCGCCGGAGAGCTGGGTCTTGGTGCCGACGGCGGAGCTCGAGGGCTTCAGCAACGTCAACTGGTTCGTCGACGGCGAGCGCGTCGGTGGCGGCAGCTACCTGAACAACGTGCCGTACGTGCCGGGCGAGTTCGATGTTGCGGTGCTGAGCGATCCGGAAGGTCCGGTAGCGACGTTGAACATCTTCAACAACTTCGTCATGGACAACGGGCTGAGCCTGGAGGAGATCGACGAGACCTTCGCCGCGGAGACGGCAGCGCTGCAGAGCGGTCTGGGCGACTACCGCTACTACGACGAAGGCACGCTGCACGGCGACGGCATCCACTTCGAGGGCGACATCTCCCCGAACGGTCTGGTTCAGGTCTATCAGAACTACCTGACCGAGAACGCGGGCGATGGCGTGGGCGTGGGCAGCGACTTCTCCTCGGAGGAGCCGACGGAACCGCCGATCACGTCGCCGAGCTTCCTCTCCTTCTACGGAGATGACGACGGCATCGTGGATATCGGTGAGCCGGTGGTTGATGAAGAGGGCAACCCGGTCAGCGGTCTGTTCATCAACATCAACTTCATGCCCGGCAACGGCCCGGACGGCCCCATCGACCTGGAGTTCTCCAACGGCGGGTTCGGCTACAACCAGGGTCCCGACGCAGAGGGCGTGGCCAATCTAGAAGGCAACTGGTGGGGCACGCCGCTGGGCACCGACTTCGCCATCAACTTCACGCAGTCGATCAACGGCGTGGCGCCGGAGAACCTGCCGGAGCTGATCGTCCTCGATCCGGGCGACGATGACGCGAACATCACGCCGCCCTTCGGCAACACGCCGTTCGAGTTCTTCGCCTTCCAGCCGGCGCTGGTCGGTCCGCCGGTGACGCTGGCCGATCTGGACGCGATCCTCGGCTTCCCGGTGGATCTGTTCACGATCCTGATCGATCCGCGGGGACCGCTGAGCGATCTGAGCCGGCCGGGCGGCGCGCAGTTCTTCACCAACGAACTGGGCGAGCCGTTCCAGGTGACGACGTTCTCCGACAGCTTCTCCATCGGCGAGTTGGCGGGCCCCGGCGGCCTGCAGCCCGCAGCCGGCGGCGGCACCGGTGACGAGGAGGAAGAAGAGGCCGAGGGCGAAGGTGAAGGCCAGCAGGAAGGCGGCCAGCAGGGTCCGGTCAACCTGGGCGACCTGCAGCCGGCGGCCGGCCCCGGCAGCCAGCAGGCGCTGAACGAAGACACCTGCGTGGCGACCTTCTTCGGCGACTTCTGGAACGCAGCGGCCGCCTGTCAGTAAGGCAGCGGCGGACGGGCCCCGGACCGGGGCTCGTCCCGGTCACGATACGGCGGGGCCGCCCATGGGGCGGCCCCGTTCGCTTTGGTCAGCCGGTTAGGGCGGCGCCTGCTCTGTGCTATCAGGCAGGCGGAGCGCCTGGATCTTCGCCCACGCTGCAGGCCAGGATCCTGCTGATGTGGGAGAGCGGCCGGCCACTCTCTTCCCGCCAGCGGTTGAAGGCCGCCTGCACCGCCTGAAGGTCGCGCTTCGACGACGGCGCCTTGGCGACCACGCCTTCGCGCACCAGGGCCACCGCCACGTCGCCGCCCAGCAGGAACGCATCCTTGCCCATGAACCGCAGCACATAAGCCGCCGTGGCGCCGCCCAGCCGGCTACCGCGCGATCGCATCAGCTCCAAGAGGCCGACATAGTTGCTGTCCGGCCAGTCAGCGAAGCAGGCGGACGCGGAGCCGTGCTCGCCGGCCAGTTCCAGCACGAAGGCGGCGTTCTCACGCACCGACAGGATCTTCTTGGCGTGGCGGACGATACGCGCGTCCTTCAAGAGGCGATCGACATCTTCATCGGACATCATGGCACAACGCTGCGGCGTAAAGCCGTCGAACGCCGCCTCGAAGCCCGGCCATTTCTTCTCGATCACCGACCAGTTGAAGCCGGACTGGAAGACGCATTTCGTCATCTGCGAGAGCCAGCGGTCGTCCCCAACGGCCCGCAGCTCATCACCCGACCGTACGCTCGGCAGCAGCGCCTGAAGCGCTTCCGGCCCGCCCTTGCGGCGGAGCGCGACCGCCAGGATCTCGTCGAAGGGGCGAAGACGGGTGTTTGTCGCTGTGTCGGTCATGGTGCAGCCCCGATGGCTCGGCCAAATGGCACGAGCGTTGCCATGGAGCATGCCTGATGGGGGGCGGCGCTGTCACATCACCGCTGCGAGATGCCTTTCGCCCGGTTTGTCCGGCTGTGCCAGTCCTGCGCGTCGACTGTGTGGCCCGGCGGGTTGCAAATGGCTTGGAACCAGCATAGCGTGCCGGCGATCCGGATCATCGGGGCGTAGCTCAGCCTGGTAGAGCACCTGCTTTGGGAGCAGGAAGTCGCTGGTTCGAATCCGGCCGCCCCGACCAATCGGCCGATTGCAGGCAATGGCCCTAGAAGCGTTCCTGGGCGTCGCGGACCGTTTGCCAGAATTGGGCGGCGGTCAACCCGTCGCTGTGCAGCACGGCGCGCGTCAGCGCGTCGTCCATCAATTCTGCTAGCGTGAGCGCAGGCACCGCCAGGGCGGAGTCCGCCGGTGGCATCTTGGAATTGGAGCGGCGCGCTACCCGCGGAAATCTATTCAGCATGGGTAAACCTCGCGTTCCAGTGCATGGCTATATGCCTCGGTTACAAACCAAAACAGGCGAGACGGCGACTCATTCCCTCGGCATCGAAGATTTTGATGGCGAAGTGTCCCGCCGACCGGCGGCTGCCCATGGCGAGACAGGGTGTCCGGCCATTGATCCGGCTTGAGAAGAGGTGCCGGAATGCGTAAACCACAGGTGCGGCGAAGGGGATGCCGCCCCGACAGGGAACGCATGCCCCGCAGACTTCTGGATGCATCGCAACGATGGAAGCGCGGATCTATCGCCCTACGAAGACGGCCATGCAGTCGGGGCGCGGCAATACCCAACAGTGGGTTCTGGAGTATGTGCCGCAGACCCCGCGGCGGCCCGAACCGCTGATGGGCTGGGTGAGTTCGGGCGATACACTGAACCAGGTGCGCCTCAGGTTCGACAGCAGCGATGAGGCCGTGGCCTTTGCCAAGCGCCGGGGCCTGCCCTATGTGTTGGAGCCTGAGCACGAGCGCAAGGTGCGCCCCCGCAACTATGCGGACAATTTCAAGCCTAAGCCGAGATAGCTGTCCGTCGAACGGCGGTTGTGCCGGGTGGCGGCTGTACGGCCCCGTAGCTCAGATGGATAGAGCAGTAGCCTTCTAAGCTTCTGGTCGCAGGTTCGAGTCCTGCCGGGGTCGCCATTTTTTGCGTTGTCCAGCCCAGCGATACGCGGGCGTGTCGCCGTTCAGCGGCCGTGGCGGCGCCAGCGGGCGATGGTGCGGGCCAGTAGGTCGCCAACGGCTTCCTGACCGCCCCAGGCGGCGGAGAAGCTGGCGCTGGCGCTCAGCGGACGTTGGGCTTCCGGCAGGTCGGCGAAACGGATCCGCATCGGGAAACTGGCCCCTTCGCCCACCACAACGGCTTCCTGCGTTCTCAGCGCAGGCAGGGAACTCAACAGCCCGGCGGCACTCTCCGGAATGGCGCCGCGCACGAACTCCTGATCCTTCTCGTTGCTTAGGCGCATGGCGAACAGCGTGTTGCACTGGGACACGATGTTCTCAGCCAATTCGGCCGGGCGCTGCGAGACGAGGCCCAGCGACACGCCGTATTTGCGGCCCTCTTTCGCGATCCGCGAAATGGCGATGCGCGTCGGCTCGAACCCCATGGTCGTGTCGCGGGGGATGTAGCGATGGGCCTCTTCGCACACCAGCAGCATCGGGGCCGCCCGCTCACGGTCGCTCCAGAGCGCGAAGTCGAAGACGATCCGGCACAGCAGCGAGACCAGCACGTCGACGATCTCCGACGGCACACCGGCCAGGCTGAAAACCGTGATCGGTCGCCCGTTCGTTGGCAGACGCAACAGCTCCGACAGCACCTCGGCCATGGTGTCGCGCGCCGACAGCCCGCCGAACATGAACGCGTAGCGCTCGTCCCGCCTCAGGCTCTCAACGGTGGACAACAGCCGGAAGTACGGGATGGCGCTCTCCGGCCGGTCCAGCTTGCCCATGGCGTCTTTGACGAACTGGATCAGGGTCGACAGCCGGTAGGGGATCGGCGTGTCCACCGTCACCGTCTCGTCCGCTGCGTCGCCCAGATACTCCCGCTTCGCCGCCAGCACCGCCTCTTTCAGGATCGCGGCCTCGCTGTCGTGCGAGGCATCGCTGCTGCACAACACCGCGACCGTTTCTTCGTAGTTCAGCAGCCAATAGGGCAGGTGCACGGACTCCGGCGCCAACACATGGGCCATGTCACCGAAGGCCTGCGCGTATTCGGCATGCGGATCGATCAGCAGCACATGGCCATGGCCGTATTCTTCGAGGATGGAGCGCAGCATCAACGCAACGGCACAGGATTTGCCGCAGCCGGTCGTGCCCAGCACGGCGAAATGCTTGGCAAGCAGGTGGTCGGTCGCGAGATAGGCCGGCAACGTCCGGTCCTGATGCAGCGTGCCGATGGCCACATTGGCTGCCAGAGGCCGTGCATAGATCTGGGCGAGATCCTGCGACGTCGTGGCGCGGATGGGTTCGCCGAGCCCCGGATAGACCGAGACGCCGCGTTCGAACCGCAGTGTGCCGTCGTCCACATCGAACATGGCCTCGCCGAACAGGTCTATATCGACCATGCAGGCATCGGTCGGATTGGGCGGCGATGATGGCCGCGGAATGCGCAACGAACTGATCAAGCCGAAGGCGAGGGATCGATCGGTGGAGATCTTGACCAGTGAGCCGATCTGGGCGTCTTGGCCATAATCGTGGTCTTCGGCCGGGCGACCGAAATTGGCCAGTGTTCCCGTCAGCTTCGCGCCGGACACGGCAACCACATGGCCGATGATCAGCTCTGAATCCCGCATATCCGGTGCCTAGGCGCCACGCTCGAGGCCAGGGTTAAGGCGTTGAGACTCCTTTCTATCGGACGCCGACCGATCTGCCAACTGCGCCCCTGACATCCGGTCACGTCGCCAGGCCGTAAATGTCGTAAAGCCTGTTTGTGATGAGTGAAGATTGACGAATTACGAAATTCGTCATATATCATCCCACAATACTGCATCGACGCCGGACGGAAGGGACGGTGGGGTCCATGGACGACAAGGCGGACGCACCACAGCGGACGAAACCCGGGGCATCCCGGTGGTTGATCCGCGTTCTGGGGCCTCTGGGGGGCACTCTCGCCATCGCCGGCGTGGCCGTGGCTGGCAGCTTGTTGCTGCTTGGCAGGTCGGACGCGGTCGAGGCTCCGGCGGCGGAGACGGCCCTGCCGGTGCCGGTGATCGTGGCCGAAGCCAGCGATGCCTATACGGTCACCCGAAGCTTCGCCGGACGTGTCGTCGCGCGGCGCGAAACGGCGCTGGCCTTTGAGCTGTCCGGCCTGGTCACCGAGATCCTGGCTGATGAGGGCGACCGCGTGGCCGCAGGCGACGTCGTCGCACAGCTCGACACGCGGGACCTGCGGTTATCGTTGCAGCGGCTTGAGGCGGAGCGGGCGGAACTGCAGGCGCGGCTTGCGCTCGCCGTGGTCACGCGGGAACGCCAGCAGCAGTTGACGCGCCAGGGCCATGCCTCGGCGCAGCGATACGATGAAGCCCGGTTCGAGGAACTGGCATTGACTGCGTCGATCGAGCGTGTCGACACGTCCATTGCCGCGATCGAACTCGATCTCGACAAGTCTTTGCTGCGGGCCCCGTTTGGCGGCACCGTGGGGGCCCGCATGATGGACGAGGGCGGCGTGGCGAGCCCGGGCGCCCCCGTCCTGCAGCTTCTGGAGACCGACCATCTTGAAGCGCATGTCGGCGTGCCGGCCCATCTCGCCAACGGTTTCGATGTCGCAAATCATCATCGGCTGCTGATCAACGGGACGCCTGCCGAAGGCATCGTCAGGGCCGTGCGCCGTGACCTGGACACCGACACACGTACCGTCACGGTGGTACTTGAGATCGACAGCGGTCTGTCGGCTCCGGATGGTGAGATCGCGCGCCTGTTGGTGGAAGAAGCGGTGCCGCAGGCCGGCATCTGGCTGCCGCACACGGCGTTGACGGAGGGGTTGCGGGGCTTGTGGACAGTCTTCGTCGTCGTGGAAGAAGCGGACGGTGCTGGTTGGCGTGTGGAGCGCGCGGAGGTCGAGGTGCTGCATTCGGAAACCGACCGTGTCTTTGTCCGCGGCACCTTGGCTGCAGCCGACCGGTTGGTCGAAGCCGGCGTCCACCGTCTTGTTCCCGGTCAGCGCGTTCGCCCCGTGGCAGAGGGCGTGGCCGCTCTGCCTTTGGCGGAGTAGCCGGCGATGGAAACCGTGCTGTTCCGCCAGCGGCGTGTGCTGGCCCTGGTGATCGGCCTGATCCTGGTAGCTGGACTTTCGTCTCTGGTGACGATCGCACGGCAGGAAGACCCCACGATCACGAACCTCTTCGCCACCATCGTGACGCCGTTTCCCGGCGCTACGGCCGAGCGTGTCGAGGCTCTGGTCACTGAGCGGCTGGAGGATGAACTGCGCGAAGTGGAGGAGATCGACACGATCGAGTCCACGTCGCGCAACGGCCTGTCGCTGGTGACGGTGGAGCTGCTGGAGACGCTGACAGACAAGCGCATCGAGGAGACATGGTCGGAGATCCGCGATGCGCTGGCCGATGCCGAAGCTGAGTTTCCGGCCGGTGCGGGCTCGCCGTCCTTCGACAACGATCGGACAAACGCCTTCACGGCGATCGGCGCCTTGGTCTGGCGCAGCGACGCGCCGGTCAATCTGGCGGTGCTTGGGCGTTTTGGCGAAGAGCTGCAGGACCGGCTGCGCAACGTGCCCAACACCAAGGTCGTGCGGCTCTACGGCGCGCCGACGGAAGAGGTGATCGTCGAGATTGACCCAGACGTGGCGGCCTCGCTGGGGCTTACCGCCGATGACATTGCCGCGGCCCTCGCGCGCGCCGACACCAAAGTCGCCGCGGGTCAGCTGCGGGCCGAAGGGACCGACCTGCTGATCGAGGTATCCGGCGAATTGGACTCGCTGGCGCGCATCCGCGAGGTGCCGCTATTGCAGCAGGCAAGCGGGGCTCTGCTGAGGGTCGGTGACGTGGCGACGGTCCGGCGCGGCACCAACGAGCCGGCGAGCGACCTCGCTTTCGTCGACGGGGAACCGGCGGTCGTCGTGGCGGCGCGGATGGAGGCGGATCGTCGGGTCGACCAGTGGAAGGCCGCCGTCGATGCCGTGCTGGCGGCGTATGAGGCCGAGCTGCCTGCAGGCATCGAGCACCGGCTGATTTTCGACCAGAGCGTTTACACCACCCAGCGCCTGGGCACCCTGATGACCAACCTGCTGATCGGCGTCGGCCTGGTTGTCACTGTGCTGTTCGTGACACTGGGCTGGCGGTCGGCGCTGGTGGTCACGGCTGCGTTGCCGCTGACCAGCCTCATCAGCCTGTTCACGCTGAAGGCTCTGGGCGTGCCGATCCACCAGATGTCCGTGACGGGCCTGATCGTGGCCCTCGGACTGCTGGTCGATGCCGCGATCGTCATGACCGACGACATCCGAACACGGCTTGAGCGGGGTCAGACGCCGCTGGACGCCGTTGCCGGCGGCGTGCGCCGGCTGTGGCTGCCGCTGTTGAGCTCCACGGTCACCACGGTTCTGGCCTTCATGCCCATGGTGCTGTTGCCGGGTCCGGCGGGCGATTTCGTTGGCGCGATCGCCATCAGCGTCATTGTGGCACTCACGGCCTCGTTCCTGCTGGCGATCACGGTCACGCCGGCGCTGGCGGGCCTCGCGCTTGCGCCCGTGGCCGGGCGCGAGAGGCGGCGCCGGTCCATCGGATTGCCGAATGTCGGCAAGGTGTTCGCCGCCTCGCTCAAGCTCAGCCTGCGGCATCCGCGGCTGTCCATGATGGCGGCGGGCGTCCTGCCGCTCTTGGGTTTCGTCGCCTTCCCGACGCTGACGGAACAGTTCTTTCCGGCCTCCGACCGCAACCAGTTCTATGTGCAGATGTGGTTGCCCAGCCAGACGTCGATCGACGAGACGGCAGAGACGGCGCTATCGGCCTATGACCTGCTGACGGGGTACGAGGAGATAGAGGACGTCCACTGGTTCGTCGGCAACAGCGCGCCTGCGTTCTATTACAACATGCAGATGAACCAGGATGGCGTGGCCAGCTTCGCCGAAGCGCTGGTCACGCTCCGGTCGGCCGAGGATGCCGCGCGGCTGATGCCGGAGGTGCAGGATCGTCTCGACGCCCGGTTCCCGCAGGCGCAGACGATCGTGCGCGAGATCCTGCAGGGGCCGCCGGTGGCCGCACCGGTTGAGCTGCGCATCTATGGGCCGGACGTGGACCGCCTGCGGGTACTGGGCGATGAGGTTCGGCGGATTCTAGCGACGGTTCCGGATGTGACCCACACGCGTGCCAGCCTCACGGGTGGAGAGCCCAAGCTGTGGTTCGTCGCCGATGAAGACGCCGCGCGCCAGGCCGGGCTGCAACTGGCCGACATCGCGCGTCAGCTGGAGGCGGCGCTGGAAGGGTCCGTCGGCGGTTCCATCCTGGAAGGCACCGAAGAGCTGCCCGTGCGGGTACGCGTGGGCGGTGACGAGCGGGGCGCGCTGGATCGCATCGCGTCCTTGAAGATCGTGCCGCCGGGCGCCGATGGGGCAGAGGCGTTTCCGGCGATTCCGCTGACAGCGCTGGGGGAGTTGACGCTGATCCCCGCAGCGGCTGCGATCCCCCACCGCAACGGCGAGCGCGTCAATGTCGTGCAGGGCTTCATCGATGCCGGCGTGTTGCCCCAGACGGCGCTGGCCGCGTTCCAGGCTCGGCTTGACGAAACCGGGCTGACGCTGCCGTCCGGTTATCGCCTTGAGGTCGGCGGGGATGCCGAAGGGCGTGGCGACGTGATCACCAACCTGATTGCGTCCGTCGGGCTGATCGTAACGCTGACGGTCGCGACCATTGTGCTGACCTTCAATTCCTTCCGGCTGGCCGGGATCGTGGCCGTGGTGTCGTTCCAAGCCATCGGCCTTGGCCTCTTCAGCCTGGCCGTGTTCGGCTATCCATTCGGCATCCAGGCGGTGATCGGCCTGATCGGCTCAGTCGGCGTGTCCATCAACGCGGCGATCATCATCATGTCTGCCCTGCAGAAGGATGCCGTGGCCGTCACCGGCGATCCTGCGCGGACGCACCAGATCGTGGGAGACGCCAGTCGCCATATCATTTCCACCACTGTCACCACGTTCGGCGGTTTCCTGCCGCTGATCCTGGCCGGTGGCGGATTCTGGCCACCCTTTGCCATGGCGATCGCCGGCGGCGTGCTGTTGTCCACCGTGGTCTCATTCTACTTCGTGCCGCCCG
This sequence comes from Anaerolineae bacterium, assembly GCA_028285185.1. GTDB lineage: Bacteria > Pseudomonadota > Alphaproteobacteria > DSM-16000 > Inquilinaceae > JACKIG01. The sequence continues at coordinate 38,907 of JANQQD010000103.1, forward strand.
CCTTCATGCTGGTCACCCGCGGCCGACCGGTGGCGAAGCCGGCCGAACAGCCGGTGGCCGAGCCGATGCCATTGCCGCCGCAGGCGGTGGCCGCCTGAACGCCGGCACCTTGACACGGACGTAACGCCCGCCGGAGCATCCTCCTTCCGATCTCCGCAGGCGTGGTGTTCAGGACCGTGAGCGAATTTGACGATCTTCCGGTCGATGCCGAGGGCGGCCGCTACCGAGAGCGGCCCATTGAGCGCGGGCAGACTGCGCTGTTGAGCATCGACATGCAGAACATGGAATGCGGGCCCCACATGCGTCGTGCAGCGGCGCAGCCGGGAACGCCGGAACATGCCAAGGCGTACTTCGTCAATCGTATCGATGACGTGGTGGTCCCGGCCCAGCAACGGCTGCTGGCGGCGGCGCGCGCAGCCGGGCTGGAGGTCATGTTCACGACGATCGAGAGCCTGACGCTCGATGGCCGCGACCGCAGCCTCGACCATAAGATCTCCCGCATCCACGCGCCCCGCGGGTCGTGGGAGGCCAGGGTGATCGACGAGGTGGCGCCGATCGGCGATGAGATCGTCGTGCCCAAGACCTCTTCCGGTGTGTTCAACAGCACCAACATCGACTATCTGCTGCGCAATCTCGGCATCCGATATCTGGTGCTGTTCGGTGTGCTGACGGACCAGTGCGTCGAATCGACCATCCGCGACGCCGCCGACCGCGGGTACATGGTGACCGTGGTCGACGATGCCTGCGCAACCTACACGCCGGAGCGCCACGACCACTCTATCCGATCGATGGACAAGGCCTATGCCCGCGCCCGCACGGCGGATCAGATGATCGCGGAAATCAGGAGCCTTGGCGGGCTGGCTGGTACCGTTGCGGCCGATTGAGCTGGGAGCCTTGTTGTGAAAACATGACGCCGTCTGGGACTGAGCCTAGACTGCGCCGATCGAAATCACTCCCCGTTGCGCCCGAGGCCTGGAGGCTCGCCCCCGCTTGGCCGGCACGCCGTCCCAATCTGAGTCCACGCTTCTTTCTGCCGACGGCCTGACAAAACGGTTCGGCGGGGTCGTCGCGCTGTCCGGCTATGGCATCGCCGTTGCGCCAGGTGAGCTGATCGGGCTGATCGGGCCGAACGGGGCGGGCAAGACGACGGTGCTGAACCTGCTGACCGGCGTGATCCGGCCGACGGAGGGCCGCATCGTGTTCTCCGGCCAGGACATTACGGGATGGCGGGCAGACCGTTTCACGGCCCGCGGGATTGCCCGCACCTTCCAGAACATCCGGCTGTTCCGCGACCTCTCAGTGCTGGAGAACGTGACCGCTGCCCTGCATTTGCGCCAGGGCCCGGGCCTGGCGCCAACGGTGCTGGCGCTGCCTTCCGCAAGGCGGGCCGAGCATGGGATGGTGGCACGCGGCTACGAATTCCTGGGGCTGTTTGATCTGGCGGACCAGGCGCATGCGCGGGCAGCCGATCTGCCTTATGGCGAGCAGCGAAAGGTGGAGATCGCACGCGCGCTGGCGACCGAGCCCAAGCTGCTGTTGCTGGACGAACCCGCGGCCGGCATGAACCCGGCGGAAACGCGCCGGCTGATGGACGTGATCCGCCAAGTGCACGAGACGTTGTCGCTGACCATGATCGTTGTCGAGCACGACATGAGCCTGATCATGAATCTCTGCCGGCGTGTGCAGGTGATCAATCGGGGCGAAGTGCTGGCCGATGGGGCCCCGGCAGAAGTGCAGGCCGACCCCGCGGTGATCGAAGCCTATCTCGGCACCCGCCGGGCGCGCGCGCATGCTTGAAATCGGGGGCGCCCAGGTCTGGCGCGGCCAGACGCATGTGCTGCACGGCATCGACCTTGCCGTGGCCGAAGGGGAAATCGTCGCCCTGATCGGCGCCAACGGGGCCGGCAAGACGACGGTACTGATGACGATCTGCGGGCTGTTGCGCCCGCGGCAGGGTGCCGTGCGCTATCGCGCTGCAGGTTCCAGCGAACCGGTTGACCTCGCCCGCCTCACGCCCGAAGCGATCGTGGGGCAGGGTATCGCTCTCTGCCCCGAGGGGCGGCAGGTCTTCGCCTCCCTCTCCGTCCGCGAGAACCTGCTGATCGGCGCCTATCTGCGCCGCGACCGTGCCGCTATTGCGGCCGACCTGGACCATGTTGTGTCCCGCTTCCCCATCCTGGGCGAGCGGGCGCGGCAGCCCGCCGGGTCGCTGTCGGGCGGCGAGCAGATGATGCTGGCCATCGGGCGATCGCTCATGTCCCGGCCGCGGCTGTTGCTGTTGGACGAACCGTCGCTGGGCCTGGCGCCGCAGATCGTCGAAGCGATATTCGACATCCTCTCCGACATCAACGAAGCGGGCACCACCATGCTGCTCGTGGAACAGAACGCCAGCATGGCGCTGGAGCTGGCGCACCGCGCCTACGTGATGGAAACGGGGCGGGTGACGCTGTCGGGCAGGGCGCAGGACCTGGCCGACAATCCGGAAATCCGCCGCGCCTATCTTGGCGCGGCCTGAGGGGCGGCGGGACCGCGCATGACGAGCTATCTTCTGCAGCAGATCGTCAACGGCCTGATCCTGGGCAGCATGTACGCGCTCGTGGCGATCGGCTTTTCGATGATCTACGGCATCGTCCGGCTGATCAATTTCGCCCATGGCGACATCGCCATGATCGGGGCGTTCACCGCGCTGGCAGTGATGATTGTCGCAGGCATGCCGCTGCCGGTCGTAATCCTGGCCGTGCTTGTGGTCGGCGCTGCCATGGGCCTGGCGATCGAATTCGTGGCCTTCCGGCCATTACGCGGCGCCCCGCAGGTGAACGGCTTCATCACCTCGCTGGCTGTGTCGATCCTGATCCAGAACGTCGCCATCCTTCTGCTGACGGCAGAGCCGCGCGGCGTGGCCTTTCCAGCCTTCCTGAGCGAACGCATCCCCGGGCTGCCGATCAATGTCGACCTCGTCGACATCCTGATCGTGGTGCTTGCTGTGGCGCTGATGCTGGGCCTCGTGACGATCGTCAACCGCACACGCCTGGGCATGGCGATGCGCGCGACGGCGGAGAACCTGGACGTGGCGCGGCTGATGGGCATCAACGTCAACCGCACCATCATGGCGGCGTTCGCCATCGGCAGCGCGCTGGCCGGCATTGCGGGCCTGATGTGGAGTGCGCGGTACGGCCAGATCGATCCCATCATGGGCTTTCTGCCGGGGCTCAAGGCGTTTGTCGCCGCCGTCATCGGCGGTGTCGGGTCGATCCCTGGCGCCATGCTGGGCGGCTATCTGCTGGGCTTGGCCGAGGTGCTGTTCGTCGGCCTGCTGCCCCCGGAATATGCCGGCTACCGCGATGCCTTCGTCTTCGGCACCCTGATTCTGGTGCTGCTGGTGCTGCCCAACGGCCTTATGGGCCGCGCGGCGGAGGACCGGGCATGACCGGCACAGCCCGCGGCTGGCTGTTGGCAGCAGGGCTGACGGCCCTGGGGGCCGCGGCCGTCTGGGCCGCTACGGCCAGCCTGAACAACTATCTGCTGACTCTGATCGCCTTTGCCGGCATCAACGTGATGCTGGCGGTCAGTCTGAGCCTTTCCAACGGCCTCACCGGTCTGTTCTCGCTGGGCCACCCGGCCTTCATGATGGTGGGCGGCTACATCGCCGCCATCCTGACCTTTCCGGCGAACCGCAAGGGCTTCATGCTGCCCGACCTGCCGGAATGGCTGGCCGCACAGCAATGGCCGCTCTTGCCGGCGCTGCTGGTCGGCGGCGCCGTTGCCGGGCTGGCGGCCATCATGGCCGGCTTCCCGGTGCTGCGGCTGCGCGGCCACTATCTGGCCGTGGCGACGCTGGGGCTGATCTTCATCCTGCGCGCGGTGGTGAACAACCTGGACGGCTATACCCGCGGTGCGCTGGGCTTGAGCGGCATCCCCAAGCTGACGGATCTGTGGTGGGTCTATGCCTGGGTCGTCATCACCCTGTTCGTGTGCTGGCGCATCAAGCATTCGTCGCTCGGCCGCACCATGATGGCCATGCGCGAGAATGAGATGGCGGCCGCCTGCATGGGCGTGCCGCTGGCCAGGACGCGCCTGATGGCGTTTGCGATCGGCGCCGTGTTCGCAGGGATCGCAGGTGGACTGTGGGCGCATCTGGTGACCAACCTGACGCCGACCTCGCTGGGCGTCTTCCTGGCTTTCCAGCTGGTTGTGATGGTGGTGCTGGGTGGGCAGGGCAGTCTCGCCGGGGCAGCGCTGGCGGCTGTCGGATTGAGCGCTATCGCCAATCTTCTCAGACCGGTGGAACAGAGCACGGGCATCTACGGGATGACACAAATTGTCGTCGCGCTGGTGCTGATCGGCGTATTAATCTTTCGGCCCCAGGGCCTGTTCGGCAGTCGCGAGCCCGGTGTTCTCATGCGCAGACCGGGTAACCGAACAGCCGCATCAACGCAAACAACGCACCTGGAACAGAGGGGTTCGACATGAGAACACTGAAGACTATTGCCGCCGCCGGCGCGCTGGCAACCGGCCTAGGCGCGGTAGCCGAGGCGCAGGAGACGGTGACTATCGCCGCGCTCTACAACCTGACCGGCGGCATGTCGTCGATCGACGCCCCGGCCCTGAACGGCGCGCTGTTGCATGCAGCGCTGATCAACGAGGCCGGCGGGCTGTTGGACGGCACGGTGATGCTTGAGGTCGTGGGCATCGACACCAAGACCGACCAGCAGGAAACGGCGACGGCCGCGCAGCAGGCGCTGTCCATGGACGGCCTCGTGGCCGGCATCGGCTATGGCGACACGACCTTCGTGCTGGCCGCCGCCCCGGCGTTTCAGGAGGCCGGCATTCCCTTCGTCACCTCCGGTGCCACACACCCGATGCTGCCCACGTGGGTCGGCGACCACATGTTCATGACGGCCTTCGGCGACGACGACCAAAGCTATGCCATCGCCGATTATGCCTATGACACGCTGGGCCTGCGGCGTGTGGCCGTGTGGACCGACGACAGCATGGACTTCACACGGGCGCTGTCCACCTTCTTCCGGGAGCGGTTCGTCGAGCGTGGCGGTGAGCTGGTCGGCGACGACTTCTTCATGATGGGCGACACCGACTTCTCCGCCCAGATCGCGCGGCTGCAGGCGATCGACCCCGCACCGGACGGTGTGTTCGTCTCCGCCATTCCGGGCGAGGCCGGGCTCTCGGTGAAGCAGATCCGTGAAGCCGGCATCACCTATCCCATCGTCAGCGGCGATGGCTTCGATACCGAGCTGGTGTCGACCGTGCCGGGGCCGGACCTGGCGAACGACGTGTTCTTTTCCTCCCACACCTACCGGGCTGACGACCGGCAGGTGGTGACGGATTTCGTTGCAGCCTATGAGGAGGAATACGGCCGCCCGCCTGAGAATGCCTTCTCACCGCTGGGCTATGACGCCATCGGACTGATCGCCGAGGCGATCGAGGCCGCGGGCAGCACGGAGCCGAGCGCGATCCGCGATGCGCTGGCCGGGATCCGCGACTATGAGGCGGTGACCGGCATGATCTCATACACCCGCGAGACGATGGTCCCGCCGAAGCCGGTGGCGATCATCGAAGTGCAGGGCGGCGAGTTCACGCTGTTGGAGACCTGGTTCCCGGACGAGGTCGAGTAAGCCTCATCTGATCATGACGTTGTAGGATGCGGCCTGAGGGTTTCCTCGGGCCGCTTCTTCATTGTCGGACAGTCATTCATGTGCCTCGCCAGCAATCAGTGCGAGGCAGAAGCGTCGAGCGACCAGTTCAGGCGCCGCTCGGTACCGCTCCCGGAAGGCCGAGAATGCCCGTGCCTCCAGCTCTGCATCGCGAACGATCTCATCCCTGGCGAGTCGAGCCTGATCGAGGCGCTCCGCCGCGGTGATCTCGGCCGCTTCCAACATTGCTTCGGCATCGGCTTCAGCGGCCGCCAGCATGGCGCCGCCATCGTCCGGATCGAACGGAGATACCGCCAGCTGTGCGGATATGTCGATGGGACCGACCTGGGTGGTGACGAGAAGGACGTTGTCTTCGCCGATATCGCCGAGCACCGCTGCGGCGGCCGTCAGCAGATCGTTCGACAGCCGCGGGCTTTCCTGTCCGGCTACGACCAGATCCATGTCTCGCAGCATCGGCAGAAACTCTGCGGCCACAACGTCCCTAACCAGAGCCTCCGTTGCGGCCGGGTCCGATGGAGCAACGGGTATCTGACCCGCCTGGGCGAGGTAGGTCACGGCGATGGGGACATCCACCAGCACGCCGTCTCCGGTCATTGTCGTGAGGATGAAGGACAATGAGGTGGTGTTGGTGTTCCGGCCCGACTGTTTCGGACCCGGCTCGGTATCGTCCTTGACCGGTTGGCCGCGATAGGCCTGCGGAACAGCCACGCCGTCGGGGGCCGGCGACGCGGCAATCGGCGCCAGGCAGTCGGCCAGCAGCGCGTTTGCGCCGGCGAAGGGGTTGTCTGCCGTGACGACGATGTCGGCGAACAGATCGGCGGCCAATAGCCGGCTGGACCAGAACGTGTAGAGGTTGAGATCGGCACCTGCCACCGATGCCAAGATCCGGTCTGCCTCGGACGTGGCCTCAGCCATGATCCGGTCTGCATCCGCCGCGCCGATCGCCTCTAGGCGTCCGATCTCCGCCGTCACCTGCGCCGCGATCCGTGCGGCTTCCGCTTCATAGCGGCGGCGCGTGCGGTCCGCCTCGTTTGCCAGCCGTTCGGCCATGCGCTCCACCATGTCAGGACCGGGATGCAGACCGGAGAGGCCATGGGCCGCCAGGCGCAGGCCGAGGTCGCCGGCTGCCTCGTCCATATGCTGGCCCAACGCCGCCAAGGCCGTCTCGATATCCGTGCGGTCACCGTCAAAGCCGATCGCACCGACGGCCGCACGGAGCCCGTGCTCCAACTGCGCCTCAAGCGCTTCGTGGACTGCCGCGCCGATCTGTGCCGACGGCTCTGCATCAACAACGGCATATCCCGCGGCGACGACGCGGCGAACATCGGCATCCAGCACCGGCAGCCCGTCGACCCGGATATGAATGTATGCCGGCGGCTCCGCCGTTTGGGCGATCGCTTGACCGCCTGGCCCAGCGCCTGCGAGCAGAAAAGCAGCCGCTGTCGCGGCGGAGACAGCGGTGTAACGTAAAGGTTCTGTCCTTGCGCTCATCGCTCAAGCCTCCGCTGCGGTTGCTAAGGCAATACTAACGGCAGCCGGCGTGCCGCGGGAACGGTGGCAATCACGGATAACGACCGAGTGGCTGCCCCTGATCATCTCTGGGCCACACTGTTCGTGCATACGCAGCTATGCCGCGCACCTGAGCCAGGCTGTGCGGCACGCCGTTCTGGGAGGCAACGGAGGAACAAAGAATGAGCGCATGGCGAATTGCGGGACTGATCGCGATGCTGGCTGCGGGTCCGGCCGCGGGAAGCGAGATTATCCTCTTCGACGACGCAAACTGTGCCGGCACCTACCGCGTGCTGATCGAAAGCGAGGCGGATCTGGATCGGGTCGAATTCGGCAATGCGGCCGCTTCGGTCCGCGTGGTGGCCGGGACATGGACGCTGTTTCGCGACGACAATTTCCAGTCCAACAACGGACCACCGGTGACGCTCCCGGCCGGCGATTGCGTCAATCTTGGTGTCGGGCCGACTGCGCAGTTCCCGCCCGAGCTGATGGATTCCGTGCAGTTGACAGCCGCGGCCCCCGGCCCCGGCTCGGCGATCGTCCTCTATGACGGCACGAACTTGTCGCCACCCTATCGCGTGCTCACCAGCAATACGCCGGATCTGGACGCGATGCAGTTCGACAACCGCATCAGCTCGTTCCAGGTGGTTTCCGGCCTTTGGCGGATCTTCAGGGATGACGGCTTCCAGTCCAACAATGGACCGCCGATCGAGGTCGGCGTCGGCGTGTACGCCAATATCGAGGATCTCGGCTTTCCATCGGATCGTGCGTCATCAGTTCTGCGCATGAATGTGGCCAGTGACCCGCAGCTGCCGCCGCCGGTCGTCACTGTGGACTGCCCGCCGGGCTCGGCGACGAATGGGGCTGTCTGCGTGAGTTGCGTCGAGCTTGGTCAGGTGGTGGCGGCCAGTGGCGGGGCCTGCGAATGCCCGGCAGATCAGCGGACCATCGGGGGCCGCGTCGTAGACGGGATTCCGATCGGCCTTTGCCAGAGGGAACTAGTGGTCACGCCTCCACAGGACCCGACCTCCCCGACCGGTTGCCCGGCCGGTGAGGTGATGGCGGGCTCGCTCCAGACGGGCGGCGGCTGCGTGCCGTGCCCGGAGAACAGCGCGCCCAATCCCGACCGAACCTCATGCCAGTGCAACAGCGGCTACATGCGGGTCGGCTACGCCTATTACGGCTTGCCGGAATGCGCCGTCTGCGATTACGGCAGCATCTACGACGCCGCGAGTGGCACGTGTGTCTGCCCGGCAGGCATGGTTCAGGCCAGCACCGATGGCAGCGGCATGCCGATGTGCGTGCGGCCGTCGAACCGGCCCGTGCTGGTCGAGCATGTCGTGGATGGGTGGGACGCCTATCAGACCGCGCGCCGCCATCGGTTCGCCTTCACGACCGAGGTCCTGGGCATACCGGTACCGCCCGTGTGCGTCATCGGCATCCAGGCCTACGACGGGCTGTTCTCAATCGAGTTCCGCTCATCCCCTGGGGGCGGCCATTGCACAGCGATGCTGTTCGACGATCGTGCCCTGCGCGAGCCGTGGGAACTCGTCTCGTGGACCTTGGCGCCGCTGCCGGAGGCAGAGCCCATCTGCAGCAGCTACATCATCGGTGCGGTCCAAGAGCATTCCGATCGCCCACAGAGCGCTACGCTGCGGGTGGATATGCATCATTCTCCGCCCGCGTCGTTCCTGCCCAATCTCTGCGTTGTGGTGATCGGGTCACTCACCCTTCGCGGGCCGGCGGACGCGGACCCGCTCGACGCCTTCCGGTGATCGTGTGGCCTTGGACCGCTTGCCGGACGCCAGCGTGGCGTCCGGCAAGCGGTGCCTGCGGCCTAATATGACCCCATGAGGTCGCAATCCGTAACGATCCGGTAGAACAGCTCGTTGATCTCCATGGCCTCGAACAGGTCGATGCCCATGGAGGCAAGGAAGGCGATCTGGGTGTCGTAGGCGACCTTTTCCATGGCGGCGCGGCAGCGGTATTCCTCGCCTGCCGAAACCTGCATGTGGTGGACGAGCTCGTGCACCAGCACCGAAATGTCGAGCGGATCGGTCGGCTGCCAGTCGTCGGGCAGATGGATCACCGCTTCGTGCAAGTTATAGAGGGCGATCGCCTGGGGTGCGCTCGATTCGGCTCGATAAGACGCATCCGGCGAATGCAACACCTGCAGCTCGGCGACGGTGTTGAACTGAATATCCGGCGTATCGGTGGCCGGGGGCAGCCCTGTTACGGCGCTGATCCAGGCCATCAGGGCAAACATCAACTGGTCCATAATGTCCCTCCAAATCCCTGTTGGATTGGGGGCGATGTTCCTCCTCGCTTTGATCTGATTGTCTCTTCACCTCCCTGACTTTTGGTTAACGCGGCTTTGCTGCATAGCAAAAAAGATGCTGCCCACTGCGACAGATCGTCATGATCGGTCCGCTGCGGCCGAT
>JANQQD010000108.1 GCA_028285185.1 Anaerolineae bacterium
TGCCGGGGCACCTGACCAGCCGGCGGTTTGCGATGGAATCCGCCGTGATCGTTCGGCTGGCGAAGCGCCTGGCCAAGCTGTTGCGGCGGGGCGATCCGATTGCCGGCCGTGTCGCCCTCAGCCGGTCCGACTTCGTCCGGTGCGGCGTCTTGGGCGTTCTGCAAGGGGTGGGGGGGCGCCGGCCGGCACGGGCGACCGCGCATCGCCCGGTGGCCAGAGAGAGCGAAACGGGGCGTTAATAGGCGCGCGTGCCCCGGTCCGAACCGTCGTTCAGCTTTCCGCAGCTTTCTTCCAGTCGCCGGTGGTATTCCACCACCGATGGGGATTGGCGCTGTCGTCGAGGCCCTTCGAGCGGCTGGTGAGCACCGGCTGCACCCGGATCACGGGTTCCTGATAGCTGTGAACCTGGAAGATCGCTTCAACGGCGCGCTCCAGCAGGCCCTGGTCATCCGCGAGCTCGAAGCTGACTTCCATGACGCCCGGCCGTTTGCGGATCTCCGTCTCCGGGCCGGCCGCAGCACCCTGAAGCGGGCGGTAGCGTTCCGTACCTGCCGCAGTCTGAAAGGCGTTGCTGTCGTATTTCTCGCCCTGGGCCAGGGGGTCGATCTCTCTCACCTTCTGCAGGATACGGTCGACATCGGCTTCGGGCGCGAACACAGAAACGAGCAAGAGCCGTTCCATCCGCACAGACGCGGTCTCGAATCCCTGATCCTTCATCGCATGCTCCACGCTTGAGTCTTCCGTAACCGGCTGTGACCATATCGGAGGGCTGCTGCCAACTGGCTGTCAGCAGCCCGCAGACATCTTCGGGGAGGAATAGGCGGTGTCTCGCCCGATTCGGATGTTCGAGATCATCCAGATGCTAAGGCAGGCGCGGGCGCCGACGACTGCCCAGGCGATCGCCGATCAGCTCGAGGTCTCCAAGCGCACGGCCTATCGGGACATTGCGGCCCTGCAGGCGATGCGCGTGCCGATCGATGGGGCTGCCGGTGTCGGCTATATCCTGCGGTCCGGCTTCGACCTGCCGCCAATCAATTTCGGATCGGAGGAGATCGAGGCGATTATCGTCGGCCTCGCCCTTCTCCGGCGCACGGGCGATGCCGGGCTACAAAAGGCGGCGGAACGCGTCGCCAACAAGATCCGCGCGGTCCTTCCTGATCCTCAGGATGTGTCCTTCGAGGTCCCCCCGCTGCGGGTTTCGGCCTGGCACCAAGTGCCGTCATCGACGGCGGATGTCAGCGTGTTGCGTAAGGCGATCCGGGACGAGCGGAAAGTGTTGCTGGTCTATGAGGACGCTGACGGCGTGCGATCAACACGCACTGTCCTGCCGATCGCCATCGTCTATTACATCGGTTCGATCGTGCTGGCAGCCTGGTGCGAGCTTCGTGACGATTTTCGCCACTTCCGCATTGATCGCATTCTCTCAGCGCAGCCGCGCCCTGACCGTTTCGTCGGCCAGGGCGACGGCCTCAGACACGACTGGTGCGAAATCGAGGGTATCCTCGGGGTTCCTTAGGCGTCGAAAGGTCAGCCGCCTGCGCAGTCGGTCGGCGCCGTGCGCATGAAGGTGGCCGCATCGATAGTGTCTCCCGCCGGCATCTGGGCTGCCAAGGCAGCGGCCGCGTCCGTCTCACCGCTCATCGCCAGAACGTACCACTGGCGTTGGGTGTCGTTGAATTCCTCCGCAGCCATGCCGCCGATGCAGGCGCAGATGTCCTCGGGCAGGTTCGAGCCGGCGGTGCACGCCGCCGCAACATCCTCCGCAGACTCCGCCGCGGCCGAGGCGGCGCCGAAAAGTACAAGGATTGCGCCAAGGGATTTCAGTGATGCCTGTATGGTCACGCCACGCCCCTCCGCTATTCTTAATCTTGGGGCGGGGACAGTACCGTATGCGGCCATATCGGGCCAACGGTCTTGGTCCGCCGGGGATCGCGCTTGGCGTTGTTGCCTGTCGGGGGATAAGCGTGTTCACAGGGACTGTAAGCGGTTATCAGCGCGAGTTCGGCGGCACCATGCCCGGCATCTTGGGGATCTCGCGCCTCACGCCGTGGCTGATATAACAGCTCCGAATTGTTATTATTCACTTTTCTACGGTCTGATGTTGCGGGAAACCCTGCGTGGATCATATGCTTGTGTAGTTCCAATGTCCGGATCCGATGTTGGAGCGCAGGCGGAACTGCTTGAAGACGGCCGATTTCTTCGACGCATTGGGCTTCTTCGGGGTTCCGCTGGTGGATGTCCGCAGGTGACGTAAATACCACGCTCTGTGATGTAGAACGGCCGCGTGCCGGTAGGGAAGACACAGCATGACCATGGACTGGAAGGCCGAGCTTACGCGCCTGCGGGCCGAGTACGGCGCCCTGGACGGGCTGGCCCTGGTGCGGGGTCTTTTGACCGACGCCGGCTTCCGCGGGCGCACCGCGATCGTGTCGTCCTTCGGTGCGGAAAGTGCCGTCTTGCTGGACATGGTTGCGACCGTCGATCCGGCGACGCCTATCATCTTCCTGGAAACCGGCAAGCTGTTTCCAGAGACGATTGCCTATCGCGACGAGCTGGTGTCGCTGTTGGGCCTGCAGGATGTCCGGGCGATCGAGCCCGAGCCGACCGATCTGACACAGCACGACCCGGACGGCGAGCTGTGGCGCAAGACGCCGGACTTGTGCTGCCATCTGCGCAAGACCGCGCCGTTGCACAAGGCACTGGCCGGGTTTTCCGCATGGGTCACGGGCCGCAAGCGCTTCCAGGGCGGTCTGCGCGCTGCGCTGGCCACGATCGAGGCGGAGCCGGCGCATGGCCGGCTCAAGTTCAACCCGCTGGCCACCTGGTCGGCGGACGATCTGGAAGGGTATCGCCGGCTGCGCCATCTCCCCGCGCATCCGCTGGTGGCCGACGGCTATCGGTCGATCGGCTGCGCGCCGTGCACACGGCCCGTCCAGCCGGACGAAGATCCGCGCGCGGGCCGTTGGTGGGGGCTCGACAAGACCGAGTGCGGCATCCACGACCGCGGGTAACGCCGCGGGTTGGGGCCTGCGGACCACGGTCTCACCAACGGTTCCCGTAAAGCGCTTTGGCGAAGGCGCTTCATCTGCCGTGATTCGGCCCTGACAGCCGAGAGCCGTCGCGACGCGCCCCTCGCCCTTGGCCGAGACGGGGCCATGCGACACCAATACCCCTGCGACCAATCGCTGCTGCACATCAACGGCTTGACCGAAGATACTGCAGTGACTTCTATTCCGCCGCATTCAGTATTCGTGCAGT
>JANQQD010000145.1 GCA_028285185.1 Anaerolineae bacterium
CATGGCGGCGGAGATCGAGGCCCTGTGGCAGCAGGGCGTGGCCTGGCTGAAGGACGCAGGCGCGGAGCCGGTGGATATCAGCCTGCCGCACACGCGCTATGCCCTGCCGGCCTATTACATCGTGGCCCCGGCCGAGGCCTCGTCCAACCTGGCGCGCTATGACGGCGTGCGCTACGGGCTGCGGGTCGAGGGCGACAGCCTGATCGACATGTATGAGAACACGCGCGCCGCCGGCTTCGGGGCTGAGGTGCGCCGGCGCGTGATGATCGGCACCTATGTGCTCTCCGCCGGCTATTACGACGCCTATTACCTGAAGGCGCAGCAGGTCCGCACGCTGATCAAGCGCGACTTCGACGAGGCGTTCCAGCACTGCGACGTGGTGCTGACGCCGACGGCGCCCAGCACGGCTTTCGCCGTGGATGAGAAGCAGGACGACCCGGTGACCATGTACATGAACGACGTGTTCACCGTGACGGTCAACATGGCCGGGCTGCCCGGCATCTCCGTGCCCGCCGGGCTGGGCGGCGACGGGCTGCCGCTGGGCCTGCAGCTGATCGGCCGTCCGTTCGATGAAGAGACGCTGTTTCGCGTCGCCGATGTGATGGAAGCTTCGGCCGGCTTCACCGCAACGCCGGCCCTGATGGCGGGGTAGACCCCATGGTCCGTGACCTTGCGCCCGACATCTTTCGCCAGCGGCTGCTGCTGGAAGGGTACTGGACCGGCGAGATTACGGCCGACCGGGTGCGGGCCTATCTGCTGGGCGTGGCGGAACGCCTGTCGCTCAGGACCTATGGCGAGCCCGTGGTGTTCGCCCCGGCCGGCGGCATGGGGCGGGACGAGAATGCCGGGTTCGATGCCTTCGTGCCGCTGATCGACAGCGGCATCTCCGGCTATTTCTGGGCGGCCCAGCGGTTCTTCTCGGTGGTGATCTACAGCTGCAAGAAGTTCGAGGCGATGGCCGCGACCGATTTCACGCGCGGCTTCTTTCTGGTGGAGGGCGAGATCGTCAGCCACGGGTTCTGACCGGTGGTGCTGGCTGACGACGGAGCGGGACGGCAATGGCGACGGTGATCGAAGGCGAGACGGGCGATTGGGAACTGGTGGTGGGCCTTGAGGTCCACGCGCAAGTGATCTCCAACGCCAAGCTGTTCTCCGGCGCCGCCACGGATTTCGGCGCGGAGGCCAACACCCAGGTGAGCCTGGTGGACGCGGCCATGCCCGGCATGCTGCCGGTGATCAACGACTATTGCGTGGAACAGGCGGTGCGCACCGGGCTGGGGCTGAAGGCGGAGATCAACAAGGTCTCGGTGTTCGACCGCAAGAACTATTTCTACGCCGACCTGCCGCAGGGCTATCAGATCAGCCAGTACAAGCAGCCCATCGTGGGCCATGGCGAGATCATCCTGGACCTGCCCGACGGCCACTCGCGCACCGTCGGCATCACGCGCCTGCATCTGGAACAGGATGCGGGCAAGAGCCTGCACGACCAGCACCCCAGCCAGACTTACGTCGACCTGAACCGCTCCGGCGTGGCGCTGATGGAAATCGTGTCGGAACCCGACATGCGCGGCTCCGACGATGCGGCCGCATACCTGCGCAAGCTGCGCTCGATCCTGCGCTATCTCGGCACCTGCGACGGCAATATGGAAGAGGGCTCGATGCGCTGCGACGTGAACGTCTCGGTGCGTCGCGTCGGCGACAACGCCTTCGGCACGCGCACGGAGACGAAGAACGTCAACTCCATCCGTGCTGCCCAGCAGGCGATCGAATACGAGGCCCGGCGCCAGATCGAGGTGCTGGAAGCCGGCGGCACGATCGACCAGGAAACGCGGCTGTGGGACCCGAGCAAGGGCGTCACGCGGTCGATGCGCTCGAAGGAGGAGGCGCACGACTATCGCTATTTCCCCGATCCGGACCTGCTGCCGCTGGAGCTGTCGGACGATTTCATCGTGCGCATCCGCGACAGCCTGCCGGAGCTGCCGGACGACAAGAAGGCCCGGTTCATGGACCAGTACGGCCTGTCGGCCTATGACGCCGGCGTTCTGGTGGCCGACCGCGCGCCCGCCGATTTCTATGAAGAGGCGGCCAGCGGCCGCGACCCCAAGCTGACGGCCAACTGGGTGATCACCGAGCTGTTCGGCGCGCTGAACCGCATGGACCGCGAGATTGCGGACACGCCGGTGACGGCCGCCCAGCTCGGCGGCCTGGTCGACCTGATCGCCGACAACACGATCAGCGGCCGCATCGCCAAGGACGTGTTCGCGGACATGCTGGAAACGGGCAAGGACGCCGCCGCGATCGTCGACGAAAAGGGCCTGAAGCAGGTCACGGACACCGGCGCCATCAGCGCCGCCATCGACGCCGTGCTGGCGCGCGAGGCGGAAAAGGTGGCCGAATACAAGGCCGGCAAGGAAAAGCTGTTCGGCTTCTTCGTCGGCCAGGTGATGAAGGCCACCCAGGGCAAGGCCAACCCGGCGATGGTCAACCAGGTGCTGAAGGACAAG
>JANQQD010000162.1 GCA_028285185.1 Anaerolineae bacterium
CCCGTTGCGCGCAAAGAATTCAAGGAACGCGCTGCGGATTTCGTTTGTCGTGGGCATGGCCCTGAATCTCGTTGCCCCGCGGGCGGACGAAGCCATGCAATGCCCCCGCGATCGGAGCGCACGCTTGTACCCTCTGCCGGGTGCCAAGTCCAGACGGCTGCCCGGATTCCGCGATGCGGCGGTGCGCCCTGGCGCTGGTCGACGACCCAGCCAAACCGGCCACCGGGCCAGCACTCGGCGGACCAAACCGCAGCCGAGAGGCGGACCGGAAGATCGGCCCGCCCCTTCACGTCATCAGATCAGGCGAGATCAGATCAGGCGAGCCGGCCTCGCTCCGTCCATCACTCCGCTTGAGGCGGCTAGGCGATATCCTCCTTGTCCGCGTCAGCGCCGCCTTCCCCCTCGCCCTGAAGCATTCCGTCGGCAACGATGCCGGCGTTCTCCCGGATGCGCAGCTCGATGGCGGCCGCTATCTCCGGATGCTCCTGCAGAAAGCCCTTGGCGTTCGCCCGGCCCTGGCCGATGCGCTGACCGTCATAGGAGAACCAGGAGCCGGATTTCTCCACAATGCCGACCTGCACGCCGAGATCTATAAGTTCGCCCGTCTTGGACACGCCTTCGCCGTACATGATGTCGAATTCCACGGCCTTGAAAGGTGGCGCCATCTTGTTCTTGACCACCTTTACCCGGGTCTGGTTGCCGACCACCGTGTCACGGTCCTTGATCGAGCCGATACGGCGGATGTCGAGCCGTACCGAGGCATAGAATTTCAGCGCATTGCCGCCCGACGTCGTCTCCGGGTTGCCGAACATCACGCCGATCTTCAACCGGATCTGGTTGATGAAGATCACCATGCAGTTCGATCGGGAGATCGACGAGGTCAGCTTGCGCAACGCCTGGCTCATCAGCCGCGCCTGCAGGCCGACATGGCTCTCGCCCATCTCGCCTTCCAGTTCCGCCCGCGGGACCAGGGCGGCAACGGAATCGATCACCAGTACATCGACCGCGCCCGATCGCACCAGGGTGTCCGCGATTTCCAGCGCCTGCTCGCCGGCATCGGGCTGGGAAATCAGCAGCTCGTCCACGTTGACGCCCAGCTTGCGCGCGTAGACGGGGTCGAGCGCATGCTCGGCATCGACGAAAGCGCAGGTGCCGCCGCGCTTCTGCGCTTCGGCTACGGTGTGCAGCGCCAGCGTCGTCTTGCCCGAACTCTCCGGCCCGTAGATCTCCACGACCCGGCCCCGCGGCAGTCCGCCGATCCCCAGCGCGATATCCAGCCCCAGCGACCCAGTGGACACCACCTCAGCATCGACGGCCTGCCGGTCGCCCAGCCGCATGACAGATCCTTTGCCGAACGCCCGCTCAATCTGGGTGAGCGCTGCGTCCAGGGCCTTGCCCTTGTCCATGTTCGCCCTTTCTACCAAGCGCAATTGGGTGACCGTCATGGCCCGTACTCCCCTCTTGTGTCCCACAGGCGCACGCCCTATTCAACGGCGAGATCGTACATGTTTTGTTCCATCGTGGCAATAGAGATTAACGCTCTGATATATATGCGTATTCTCTGATATGTTCGGCACTTGTTCGTGTGTTAGCAGCGCGTAGCCTTGCGGCTGCTGGCAGTCAGTCCGGCGTTGCGCGCAACACGTCCTTCACCTTGGCGGCAAGCTGTTTGAGGCTGAACGGCTTGGCCAGGAAGTGCACCGTTTCGCTGCCTTCGTCCAGGCGTCCGCGAAAGCGGTCCTCCGCGTAGCCGGAAATGCAGATCACCTTCATGTCCGGATACTCGTCCCGGACATGCCCGATCAATGTCGGGCCATCCATATTGGGCATGATCACGTCGGTGATCAGCAGATCGAAGGAGCCACTGTCGGCGGTCATCAGCTCAAGCGCAGACTCGCCGCTGTCAGCCTCCAGCACTTCGTAGCCTTTGTTGCGGAGCGCGCGTGAGCTGAAGGTCCGTACGGCGTCTTCGTCTTCTACGAGGAGGATGCGCCCCGCCCCCGTCAGGTCCCGGGCGGACACGGCTTCAGCCGGGGCCGCCGCGGCATCTTCCTCCGTCTTCTCATAGCGCGGCAGGTAGATCATGAACTTCGCGCCCTTGCCGGGCTCGCTGTCGACGAAGATGTAGCCGCCGGTCTGCCGCACGATGCCGTATACGGTGGACAGGCCGAGGCCGGTGCCCGAGCCGACCTCTTTGGTCGAAAAGAACGGATCGAAGATGCGATCGATGTTCTCAGGCGGGATGCCGATACCCGTGTCCGCCACGGTGACGGCCACGTAGTCGCCCCGCGGCACTTCTTCCGATCCACGCCGGAGCGGGGCACCGATGGTGACGTTTTCCGTCGTCACGGTCACGCTGCCCCCGTTGGGCATGGCGTCGCGGGCGTTGACGGCCAGGTTGATGATCACCTGCTCAAGCTGCCCCTGGTCGACGCGCACCAGGCCAAGATTACGGCCATGGGTCATCTTCATTTCGATGTTCTCGCCGATCAGGCGACGCAGCAGGTTCGACAGCTCAGACAGCGCGTCGGTCACGTTCAGCACGCGGGGCTGCAGCGTCTGCTGGCGCGAGAACGCCAACAGCTGGCGCACCAGGTTGGCGGCCCGGTTAGCGTTCTGCTTGATCTGCATAATATCGGCGAAGGATGGGTCGCCGGGCTTGTGGCGCAGCAGCAGCAGATCACAGAACCCGATCATCGCCGTCAGCAGATTGTTGAAGTCGTGCGCTATGCCGCCGGCCAGCTGGCCCACGGCCTGCATCTTCTGGCTCTGCGCAAACTGAATTTCCAGGTTCTTCTGGGTGGTGCGGTCGATCACCTGCAGCAGAAGGCTCGGCGGCTCGTCCATCGCGCCGTCCAGCCGCTTGGCGTAGAGCGAAACGACAAGGTCACCCTGCCCTCGCATCGTCACCTCGATCGGCCCCTCGGCAACCTCACCGTCGTTCACTGCGGCGAGGTGCGTGGCCACGCGATCGCGATCGCGATCGGTCAGCAGATCGGTGATGGGCAGGTCGGCCAGTGTCTCCTGCGGTGCGCCGATCAGGTCCTGGAACGCACGGTTCCACTCACTGAGCCGGCCCGCCTGGGTGAGCAGCGCAACTCCGATCGGGGCGTCCTTGAAGAAGCGCTCAAACCGGTCTTCCGAGGCGCGCAGGGCTTCCCGGATCTGCCGTTCGGGCGTGAGGTCGCGGACGACCGATCGCGTCCACAGCGGCTCTCCGGCATCGCCGCGCACCACCATCTGCGCGATGGATGCCTGGAGAACCTGCCCCTCCCCGGCACGCATCAGCACGTTGACCGACGGCAGGTCGTCGCCGCGATCGGTCAGCGCGTAGGGCGGTGCGCCCTCCGGAGGCGGCAGCAGGAAATCGTGCAGACTGTGCCCGCCCTGCGTCAATTCACGCGCGTCGATACCGAGCCATTCCGCCAGGGTGGCATTGGCGAAGAGGAAACGGCCGTCGGAGTCCACCGAGTAGAACCCCACGGGCGCATGGTCCATGAAGTCAACGAGCTTGAGCTGTTCTTCGCGCAGCACCAGCTCGATCTCGCGTCGCGCCGTGATGTCCTCGAATGACCATTGGGCATGCCTTGGCCAGCCGGTCAGCGGACTGGCTGATATCAGCCACCAGGCCGGATGGCTGCCGTCCCGGTTAAGACGGATCTCCACGGTGAAGGCCGACCCTTGGGCCACTGCGATGCGCAACCGGCGGAACCGGTCGACGGCGTCGGCGTCACCAGCCAGCGCCGCCTCGATCTCCTTCAGATCCGTGATACGATCGAACTTGAGCAGCTTCAGGGCGGTGGAATTGATGAAGCTCACCCGCCCGTCGAAATCGGCCACAAGCTGGCCTTCACTGCTGCTGTCGAAACATGCAAGCAGTCGCGACTGCATCCTGTAGGAGGCCGCCGCCGACCGGCAGGCGATTGCGATGCCGGCGAATGCCACCGCCGCGACGCCGGCCGCTGAGAGCACCAGCCAACTCTGCTGCCCTCCCACAACCAGCAGCGAGAAGCCCAGGGAGATCGCCATCGCTCCGGCACCGACCCAGGCTGCAACGGAGAGAACGCCCAACCGAGCCGGGGACGAAGACGACGGTTCGGCGCGGGATATCGGTGCCGTCTCGGTCGATGCCGTCATCAGCGGTCTCCACCGGTGCTGTGGATCGAAGCCGCAGCCGTGGGCAGTCCGGCGGCAGCCGTCACCACGGCTATCGAGACGCGAGCCGCCCTTTCTGCCGGCCGAGCGGCGCTCTGGGAACGGCCGGTGTCAGCGGGCCCTCGGCATTGCGCGATGCTGCATCTTGAAGACATAAGAAATCACCTCGGCGACCGCTTTGTAATGCTCCGCCGGAATATCTTCGTCAACTTCGACATTGCGATAGAGTGCTCTGGCAAGGGGCGGATTCTCAACGATGGCCACGTCATGCTCCTCGGCAACCTCTCGGATCTTCAATGCCAGGTGGTCCATGCCTTTGGCGACGACGCGTGGCGCCATCATGCTTTCGGGCTTGTACTCCAGCGCAACGGAGAAATGGGTCGGGTTGGTAACCACGACATCCGCCTGTGGCACTGCGGCCATCATGCGCTTGCGCGCGCGCTGCATCCGGATCTGGCGGATCCGGCCTTTGACTTTCGGATCGCCTTCAGTCTGCTTGAATTCGTCCTTGACCTCCTGCTTGGTCATGCGCTGCTGCTTCATGAAAACGTGCTTCTGATAGGCAAAATCGACCATCGCCACCAAGGCCATCAGCACCGTCACGGCAATGAGGATCCGCAAGGCCAGCTTCCACACAAGGCTCATGAACTCGTCGGCGTGAACACCGGGCAGGGTGTCGAGCCCATCGAACTCGGGCACGATCACCAGTGCGGTTACGGCCGCCACCGCGCCGATCTTCACGATGCCTTTCAGGAGCTCAGTCACCGATTTCAGCGAGAAGAGCCGCTTGACACCCTCCAACGGATTCAGTTTTCCCAGATCGGGCGTCATGCTATCGGCGGTGAAGAGAAAGCCGAATTGAACCACAGCCGCCGCGATGGCGAGGAAAATAAAGATGATCAGCGGCAGCGCCATGACCAAGGTTATGGTGCCTATTCCGTCCGACATCATCTGGTGCAGGGTCCCCACATCAGTCGGAATAGTGTGCAGATTTGTCAGGAATCCGCCCAGTTCTTCGACGGCGCGGCGTGTGATGAACGGCGCAAAGAGGCCGACCAACAACAACGCGCCCATCAAGACGAAGAAGTGCTTGACCTCTTGCGACTGTGCAACCTGGCCCTTCTCCCGCGCCTGCGAGAGCTTGCGACTGGTCGGGTCTTCTGTTTTTTGGCTTTCGTCCTGATCTTCTGCCATGGCGCGCCGGTCCGTCCTGTCAGAAGGGCATGAAGGAGATCAGGCCCTCTTGGAAGGTCCCGAGCCAGACCATCAGAATTGCCGAAAGGGTGATCGACAGGACAACGAAGCCCAACATGATCTGCACCGGAATGGCGATGAAGAAGATCATCAGCTGCGGCATCAGCCGGGCGATCAGGCCCATTGCGAACTGGAAGACCATGGCGACCACGATGAAGGGAGCGGCCAGTTCCACGCCCAGGACGAAGCTGCGTGCCACCAAGCGGGTGATCACGTCCGCCATGTCCCCGACCGGCAATCCTGCGCCCGGCTGAAACACCTCATAGCTGCCGACGATGGCCATCAGCATCAAATGATGCAGGTCGGTCACGAATATCAGCAGCATGGCCGTGATCAGCAGGAATGTGGCGATGATCGAAGACTGTTCGGCTGCCGCAGGATTGAAGATCGCGGCATTGGCCAGGCTTGACGTGAAGGCCACAATGGTCCCCGCAATCTCCAGCGTCGTCAGCATCAGCCGGGCAATGTGGCCGAGGAAGAGCCCGATCACCGCCTCGCCCGCCAGCAGGACCGCCAGCCCCAACGCCGACGCCGGCATTGCCGGCAGGGACGGCGTAATCGTCGGCAGCACCACCGCGGTGATAAGCAGTGAGAGCAAGAGCCGGATGCGCGGCGAAACCGTGGCCGCGGCGAATCCCGGCAAGACCATCATGGCCGCGCCGATGCGAGTGAACGCCAGAAGGAAGATGAACAGCTCGTCGACGATGACCGTGTTCAGCACGGCTGTCCGCCCCCGTCGGCTTCAGGCGAACGATCCCGCTTCGCCAGCCTGCAATGCCAACGGACGGCATCAGCGCCACATGTCACGTGTCTTACGCTGCGATCCGGTCGAACAAACCTTCGGTGTAACCCACCAACGTCGTCAGCATGAACGGCAGCAGCACCATGATGGCCAGGAAGATCACCAGGATCTTCGGTACGAAGGTGAGTGTCATTTCCTGGATCTGGGTCAGCGCCTGAAAGAGCGCGATCGACAGGCCGGTAACCAGCGCGATCATCATGACCGGCGTCGCGATCCTTAACGCCGTTCCCAATGTCTCGCGGCCGATATCAATGACCTCCAGTGTACCCATGAACGGCGATCCCAAGCCTTGCGTGCAGGTTCAACTCGAAGGCGGTTCCGCGCCTTAAACCGGCATGCGGATGATCTGCTGATAGGCCTCGATCATCTTGTCGCGGATGCTGACGATGGTCTGCAGCGAGACCTCTGCGTTGTTCACCGCCATCACGACCTGGCTGATATCGGCGCGACCCAACAGGGCTTCGCCGGAAATCTGCTCCGCCGCCTGCCCGGCGTTGACCGCGCCCGCGATGCTGTCGCGGACCATGTCGCCGAAGTCGATGCTGGGCAGGCGGTCGCGCGCCTCCATGCCGGGACTTGCGGCACTGCCGGCCACATTCGCATACGCCGCGGCGGCCTGTGCGATCTGAGCTACCATTGACTCCACTCCGTGTTAGTCGACGTTCGCGCCGCAGATCACGACCGCAGCAGATCGAGGGTGTTCATCAGCATGGACCTGGCCGTGGTGATGACGTTCAGGTTGGCCTCGTAGCTGCGTTGCGCTTCTCGCAAATCCATCATCTCAACTAGCGACGACACATTGGGAAACTGCACATAGCCTTCGGCGTCCGCGCTGGGATGGCCGGGCATGTGGCGCCGGCCGAAGGGCGACGGGTCCGGGGTAACGCCTGCGACCTCGACCGTCTGGGCCCCGAGCGTGCGATCCAGCACGGACCGGAAGCTGACCGTCTGGCGCCGGTACGGAAGATCCTCCGGCGTGGCGCCGGTGCTATCGGCATTGGCCAGGTTTTCAGACACCACACGAATGCGCGTGCCTTGGGCGCGCATCCCTTCGGCGGCGATCTGCATGGAAATTCGAAGGTCCATGGTCTGGTCCTCGCTTTAGCCGCAGGCGGTCAGCGACCGCCGCCGCGACCCAGGGCAAGCTGGATCATGCCGACATGCTTACGGTAGAGGTTCAGGGCAAGCCGGTGCTGGGCGGCCGTGTCCGTCAGGGCCATCAGCTGCTGCTCCAGCACGACGGTATTGCCCGACGGGGAAACTTCGTAAGGGTCGGCCAGCGGCCGCACCTGAGCGGCGGAGGCCGGCGACGTGCCGGACATATGGTCGACATGGGTCGTGGCCGGCGCAAGCTGGCCCGGCATGTTGCGGGCCACGACCGACGCGAAGCTCTCGATCTCCTGCGCCTGGTATCCCGGCGTGTCGGCGTTGGCGATGTTCTGCGCCAGCACAGTCTGCCGCTGGCTCACCCAATCGAGCCTTCCCGCCACCATCCGAAACAGGCCGTACTCGTTGAAATCCATGCCTACGCGTACCCGGCTGCAAATCCTGGCGGCCGCACCTTGGTGTGCGTCCGGTTAGCTTCAGAATGGCCGTTCGCCGTTAAGAAAGACTGAAGCTGATGCAGGCCGATGGGGGTATCGGCACACATCGCCCTCCGTGCAGTGCTGTTCGACCATGCCGCCTCTCTTGCTTAAGTCGTAGTTAACGCGGACTGCGCAGACTTGGCCCGCTTCGGCGCGGTGATCTGCCGTTCGGACGTTCCTTCAGACGATTATTGGAGCTGCAATCGTGTCCGGTCGCTGGCACGAGGATCGCGAAGATGACGGGCCGCCTTCGGGCGGGCCCGGCACACGCACGCATGCCGTGGCGCTCAGCTATGACGAGACCAAGGACGAGGTGCCGCGGGTCGTCGCGTCCGGACAGGGGGCGCTGGCCGAGAAGATCATGGACCTGGCCTTCGCCAACGGCATCAAGGTGCGGCAGGACGCCGATCTGGTGAAGCTGCTGAGCCTGGTGGAAGTCGGCGAGGAGATCCCGGTCGAAGCGCTGATCGCCGTTGCGGAGATCCTGAGCTACGTCTACCGCGCCAACGGCCGTCGGATCGGTGATGGGGCGCCGGGATGACCGACGGTACCGCCGTTGTCGAGCGGCTTCGCTGTCAGGCTACGGCCCTGAAAGACGAACTGGACCGGATCGCCGCCGCGCCAGAGACGCTCGGCCGCCAGGCCCTGGATGCGACAGGCCGGCGGATCGACCAGCTCTGCCGCGCCGTGTGCCGCGTGCCGCGGCCGGCCGCGGCGGCGCTCGAGCAGGATCTGGTGGGCCTGGTCGCCGCCCTGGACACGCTGGAAGACAGGTTGCGCGAGGCGATGGCGCCGGTCGACGCAGTGGCCGGCAGCGAAGGGGCAAAGGGGTAAGGCGGGCCGATAATGGATATGGACACCTATCTCCGGTTCGTGGCCGCGCTGGTCTTCGTGCTGGTTCTGATCGTCGCGGCCGCCTGGCTGGTGCGGCGGTTCGGGCTGGCCGGCGCCCGGCCGATCGTGCGCGGCAGCCGCGGCCGCCGGCGTCTCGCCCTGGTCGAGGCGCTGCCGGTGGACGCCAAGCGGCGACTGGTGCTGGTGCGGCGCGACGGCGTGGAGCATCTGGTGCTGCTGGGCACCACCGCCGATCTCGTGATCGAGACCGGTATCAGCCCGCCCTTCGAGGAAGCCGTTGCCGCCGCAGACGCAGCTGCAGAGACGGAGGATCGGGCGTGACCCGCATCTTGGCGCGAGGGCTCCTGGGCCTGCTGCTGGTCGCCGCGACCTCACTGCCGGTGGCCGCACAGAGCCTGAACCTGGATTTCGGCGACGGCACAGGCTCGACCACCGGCCTTGTCGTCCAGCTTGTGGCGCTCTTGACCGTCCTGTCGATCGCGCCGTCGATCCTGGTCATGGTCACGTCGTTCACGCGCATTGTCGTGGTGCTGTCGTTCCTGCGCAGTGCGCTCGGCACGCAACAGGCGCCACCCAACCCCGTCCTGATCAGCCTCGCCCTGTTCCTCACGGCCTTCATCATGGCGCCGACTCTTGAGCAGGCCTGGACCAACGGCATCTCGCCCTATATCGATGACCGTATCGACGGCGAAGAAGCATTCACGGAAACCGTGCAGCCCTTCCGCGAGTTCATGCTGCGGCATGTGCGCGAGCAGGACCTGCTGTTGTTCATGGAGATGGGGAATCTAGAGCCGGTGGCCGGGCCGGAAGAGGTACCGCTGCAGGCGCTGGTGCCCGCCTTCATGATCAGCGAGCTCAGGCGCGCCTTCGAGATCGGTTTCCTGTTGTTCCTGCCCTTCCTGATCATCGACATGGTGGTGGCGTCGATCCTGATGTCCATGGGCATGATGATGCTGCCACCGGTGATGATCTCCCTGCCGTTCAAGCTGGTCTTCTTCGTTCTGGTCGATGGCTGGTATCTGATCACCGGCAGCCTGGTGGAAAGCTACGGCGTGCTGTGACCGAGAGGCCGTAACCCGCAAAGCGTCCGCCCGCAGCAGCGGACGCCGGTCGATCTGGTGCCCCAAAAGAGGGCTGACGCAGATCGCGCCGAGCCGTTAGAACGGACATGCGTCTGTAGCAAGAGCACGAGACAGCGCATGCGAACCGCCCCGGAGACACCGCGCCCCGGTCCTACGCGCCCGGTGTGGCCCTGATACGCAGGGTCAACCGCGGCCCCGCCGCCGCGCCGGAGAGAACGACGGTTCGGGAAATCGAATCGTGGCTGCTCACCGAGGCCCTTGGCGAGGAAGACCTGCTGGAACTGTTCGAGTCCCTCGCCTGGCGCCTGGTGGCGATCGGCGGCTGGCGACCGCTCAGAACCGGGATTGCCCTTCACGAGGGGGACGTTTTCTTCGGTAATGTCGGTGCGCCCGAACGCCTCGACTTCACCGTGATCGGCCGCGAGGTCAACGCCGCAAGCCGGGTCGAAGCCCTCAGCAAGTCGCTTGGCCGTCCCATCCTGATCACGGCACCGGTGGCCGAAAGGCTCGCCTGCCCGCTTGAGCCTCCTGGGACACACAGGCTGAAGGGGCTGGCCAACGCCGTCACGCTCTTTGCCCCGCGGCAAGAGCCATCGTCCTGATCCGAAGCTTCGTTGATCGCCCCGCGGGAAGACAGCTACTCGATCACGGTTTCGCCGGCCGCTTCGCCATCCCGGTAACTGGCAAGGAAGGACTGGAAGACGCCGACCTCGGAGACTTGCCGCCTGACCGAGGCAAGGTCGGCGATCGGACCGGAAGCGCCCTGTGCGCGGGTCACGATCGCAAAGGTGTTGGCGTCCGGCGTGCCTTCCATGGCCGGCCCAAAGGCAATCGCCAGGCGGTCGAGGCCCGACCTGTCGTCCATGCACCTCTGTATTGACTTCAGGTCATAGAATTCACACACACATTTGGATTGCTACCCCCTGCCACGCATTAATGAGCTGTTGGATTGTCTGGCGGGTAGCAACATATTCACTAGTTT
>JANQQD010000077.1 GCA_028285185.1 Anaerolineae bacterium
GATGCGGATGGGCATGGTGCCCCCCTGGATGCCCGGGCGGTCCATCCGCTCGTTGCCGTTCTTCCAATAGACGTAGGTGTTGTCCTGGATCTCGCGGCCAGTCCGTTCATCGCGCACCGGCGTATTCATCAGCTCCACATGGATGATCGGCGGGTTGATGCCGTTGCTCGTGACGTAGGGCTGATCGGTATAGATCTCGCCTTCCAAGAGCCGCCAATAGGTCCACATATCCTTGCCCGCCACGGACGTGCCGTCCCGGTAGCCGACATCCAGGTTCATCGGCAGATCGAGCCACTGCCAGTGCTGTGGCGTCCACGCGCCCAGACCCAGGACGACCACGTCGCAGGCGATGGCGCCGTGGTCGGTCTCCACATGGCTGACCGTTCCGTTCGCCCGGCGGTACCCAGTCACGCTGACACCTGAGAAGATCCGCACGCCGTGCTGGCGGCATTTCTCAGCCAATCCGGCGACAGCCTGCAGAGTGCCGGCATAGCCGGACACCTTCTCGTGCAGCACCACATCGACCGCATCGGTGTTGAAATCGGGCCAGATCGCTTTCAGGAAGTCCTTGCCCTCTTTGCCGACATAGAGGTCGGACGGATAGCCGGCACGCGCCTGGCTGGCCACCATGCGCTCGTAATCCTCCGCCTGGTTGGCTTCGCCGCAGGAGATGTAGCCTACCTGCTGGAACCCGAAGGCGACCGGATCGTGCATCCATACATCGACCGAATGGCGCAGGATCGGATGCAGCGCCTCGGTCATATAGAGATTGCGCACGCAACCGCAGGCGATCCCGGTTGCCCCGGCGCCGGGCGCAGACTTGTCCAGCAGCACCACATCGGCACCAGAACCGCGGCCCGTCGCCTCCAACTCCATGGCCAGGTGCCAGGACGTCGACAGCCCGTGCACACCGGCCCCGACCACCACGTATTTCGCACCCTGCGGCAATGCCTCGGCCATCTTCGTTCTCCCGTCTTTGCCTCCGCTGCGGCTCTGCGGCCACGATCGGACTCCATAGCATCCCCACCAGGTCCGCAATCTTTCTTGTTGCGTCGGTTATTGCCTCTGAATTCCCATGGGGTTCCCGCATCAGCCACAGGCGCAACCGACGATCGCCAAGGGAACTCGGCCATGACGGAGACCGCCCTTCCCGACCATTTCCGGGCGATGGCGCGCAACAACGCGTGGTCGAACGACCGTCTCTATGCGGCCTGCAGGCAGCTGACGCCCGAGGCCTTCGCCGCAGAGCGGGTCAGCTTCTTTCCCTCTCTGGTGCACACCTTGAACCACATCCTGACCGTCGACTGGTACTACCTGGATGTCCTGGAAGGCGGCAGCCTTGGCTATGCCGCGTTTGAACCGGAGATCCCCTTCCCCGAATTCGAAGCGCTGGCCGCAGCCCAGCGCGAAACCGACCTCCGACTGATCGTGTTCTGCGACCGGATGGACGACGCCGGCCTCGCCCGCATCGTACATACGGACCGCGGCGAGCGCGGCCGGCTGGCGGAGCGGACGGATGCCGTGCTGGCCCATCTGTTCATCCACCAGATCCACCATCGCGGCCAGGCGCACGCAATGCTGTCAGGCACCGACATGGCGCCGCCCCAGCTTGACGAGTTCTTCCTGGATCAGGACCTGCCGCTCAGGGCGGACGAGGTAAAGCGTCTGGATCTCGGCTGACCGCGCCGGGCCCTGCAGAGATCGCGCCATCCACCTTTCACTTTCGCTCAACAGACAGTGCGCGCAAACCGTATTGTACCGATCGGTTCAAGATTCCATCTCCGTGGCATGGGGCACGGATGGGCCAGCGGACGGAACCCGAGCCCTCACCCCAAGTCCGCGAGACAGAAGGAGACATCATCATGGTTGAGAGCAAGAGCGTCGGCCGCCTGGCCGGCAAGACGGCGGTGATCACCGGTGGGACCACGGGCATCGGCCTGGAAATGGCGCGGCACTACATCGCCCAGGGCGCGCGCGTGATCATCACGGGCCAGAATGCCGAGCGGGTCGCCAAGGCGGCCGCCGACCTGGGGTCAGAGGCGATCGGCGTGCGCGCCGACGTGCGGTCCACAGCCGATCTCGACGCGCTGGCGGCGAAGGCGAAAGAGGCGTTCGGCACAGTCGACATCGTCGTGGCGAATGCCGGGATGGGCATCTTCGCGCCGATCGAACAGATCGACGAGAGCCTCTACGACACACAGTTGGACATCAACCTGAAGGGCGTGTTCTTCACCGTGCAGAAGCTGCTGCCGCTGTTGAAGTCGGGGTCCAGCATCATCCTGACCGCGTCGGCGGTGAACGAGAAGGGTGTTGCGACCGGCAGCATCTACTTCGCCTCGAAGGCTGCGGTGCGGTCGTTCGCGCGATCGCTGGCGGCCGAACTGGGGCCGCGGGGCATCCGGGTCAACGCGCTGAGCCCCGGGATCGTCCGCACCCCGTTCCAGGACAAGGTCGACGTTCCGAAAGAGGCGATGGACGGCTTCGTCGACATGGTGGTCGCTGCAGCACCACTGGGCCGAGAAGGCCGCACCGACGACATCGCGCATGCGGCCGTCTATCTGGGCAGCGACGAGTCCTCATACGTCACGGCCACGGATCTGGTCGTCGACGGCGGCTATATGAACGTCTGAGGCCGGATGGGCGCCGCATGTCGGGAATGCGGCGCCCTGCCTGCCCACAGACGAACACGCGGGTTTCACCGTTTAGTCATCAAACATCCTTGCGATCGACGC
>JANQQD010000191.1 GCA_028285185.1 Anaerolineae bacterium
TCGCGCTGCAGGCCGGCATTGCTGACCAGGATGTCCAGCGTGCCGAAGGCGTCCAGCGCCTGGGCGAACATCGCCTGCACCTGGTCTTCCTGGCTGACATCGGCCTTCACCGCGATAGCCTTGCCGCCGCCGGCCTCGATCTCCGCCACCACGTCCAGCGCCTTGCCGGCGGACGAGCTGTAGTTGACGACGACATCGGCGCCGGCCTGCGCCAGGCCCAGCGCCACTGAGCGGCCGATGCCGGAGCTGGAGCCGGTAACGATCGCCTTCTGGCCCGCCAGGCTCCTCTCGCCCGGCTTGGCCGGCGGCTTGGCGGCGGGAAGGCCGTGTTTGGCGGCATAGTCGGCGGCGGTGTCGATCGGCATGATGTCTTGCCCCTGTCTTGCGATGCGTTGGGTGGAGGCCCCGTCAGTGCTCCGGGCGGCGCGGCTGCAGCAGCTTGGCGATCAGCCCGGTCCAGCCGGTCTGGTGCGAGGCGCCGACGCCGCGGCCGTTGTCGCCATGGAAGTATTCATAGAACTGGAGGTAGTCGCGGAAATGGGGGTCGGACTGCATTTTCGGATAGAGGCCGAAAACGGGCCGCTTGCCCTCGTCATCCTTCAGGAAGATGCGCGACAGCCGGCGCGACACCTCGTTCGACGCCTCCAGGATGGTGATGTAGTTCCCGGAACCGGTCGGGCACTCGATCTTGAAGTCGTCGCCGTAGTAGTGGTGGAAGCGCTGCATGGACTCGATCAGCAGGAAGTTGACCGGGAACCAGATCGGTCCCCGCCAGTTGGAATTCCCGCCGAACATGTAGGTGTCGCTTTCCGCCGGCTTGTACTGGACGGTCAGGTTCTGGTGGCCCCAGGTGAAGACGTAGGGCGCGCTCTCGTGCACTTTTGACAGCGCCCGGACGCCGTAGTCCGACAGGAACTCACTTTCGTCCAGCATGTAGCGCAACAGCGACTTCATGCGATGCCCGCGCAACAGCGACAACAGCCGCCGCTCTCCCTTTCCGGGCTCTTCCCAGCGCGAGACCAGGCGGGCGAGGTCCGGGCGGTAGTTCAGGAACCAGCGCAGGCGGCGCTCGAACTCCGGCACGCGCGCCATCATCTCCGGCTCCAGCACCTCCACCGCGAACATGGGGATCAAGCCCACCATGCTGCGCAGCTTCATCGGGATCACATGGCCGTCGGGCGCTTCCAGCACGTCGTAATAGAAGCCGCCGTCTTCGTCCCACAGACCCTGGCCGGTGCCGCGGAAATCGGTCATGGCCGCGGCGATCTCCAGGAAATGCTCGAAGAACTTCGTTGCGATGTCCTGATAGATCGGGTTGTGCAGCGACAGCTCCAGCGAGATGCGCATCATGTTCAAGCTGTACATGGCCATCCAGCCGGTGCCGTCGGCCTGGTTGATGGTCACGTCCGGCCCCAATCCCGGATTGCTGCGGTCGAACACGCCGATATTGTCCAGGCCCAGGAACCCACCCTGGAAGATGTTGTTGTCGCCCTTGTCCTTGCGGTTGACCCACCAGGTGAAGTTCAGCAGCAGCTTGTGGAACACGCGCTCCAGGAAGGCCACGTCGCCGGCATCGCCGCGCCGCTTCTGGTCGATCTTGAAGACGCGCCAGGTGGCCCAGGCATGCACCGGCGGATTGACGTCGCCGAACGCCCATTCATAGGCCGGCAGCTGGCCGTTGGCGCTCATGTACCATTCGCGGCAGAACAGGATCAGCTGTTCTTTGGCGAATTCAGGGTCGACCAGCGCCAGCGGCAGGCAGTGGAAGGCGGAATCCCAGGCCGCGAACCACGGATATTCCCACTTGTCGGGCATGGAGAGGATGTCGGCCGTGTTGACGTGGAACCACTCGCGGTTGCGGCCGTGCTTGCGGCTTTCCGGTGGGGGGATCTGCGTTTCGTCACCGTGCAGCCATTCCGGAATGTCGAAGTAATAGTACTGCTTGGTCCAGATCATGCCGGCGATGGCCTGGCGCTGGACCAGGCGCTCATCGGCACTGTCGATGCCCTGCTGCAGGTCGTCATAGTAGGCATCGGCCTCAGCCCGCCGGGCCTGGGCGATGGCCTCGGCGTCGTCAAACGGCGCGGCAAGCCCATCCTTGCTCAGCCGGAGGCGTAGCGTCGCTTCGCCATGGGCCGGGATATCCAGCCGGTAGTGGGCGGCCGCCTTGGTGCCGGTTCGCGCCGGGTTGACCGCATGCCCGTTGCCGTCGATGACGAATTCGTGGAACGCGTCCTTGAAGTGGCCCTCCGCGTCCAGGTCATAGAGGCGGCGGACATTCGTCTCGTTCTCGGTGAACAGCAGCTCGGGCCCGCCTTCGCAGTACAGGTGATAGCGCCCAAGCTTGTCGTGCTCCGCCACCACCGTATCGCCGTCCAGAGACAGGCGGGGCTTCGGGCGGTTCCGGTACCATGCCCAGGTGTTGCGGTACCAAAGCTGGGGCAGCACTTGGATCGGCGCGACATCTGGCCCGCGATTGCAGATCGTCACCAGCATGACGATATCGTTGCTGCCGCCTTTGCAGTATTCGACGAAGACGTCAAAATAGCGATCGTCATCGAACAGGCCACTGTCGATCAGCTCGAATTCCAGTGACTCCTTCTTCCAGATGGGGTTCTCATCGATCATCTGTTGATAGGGATAGGCACGCTGCGGGTATTTATAGAGGTACTTGAGATATGAATGGGTCGGTGTGGCGTCCAGATAGTAATAGTATTCCTTGACGTCTTCGCCGTGGTTGCCTTGCTGGCCCGTCAGGCCGAACAGCCGCTCTTTCAGGATCGGGTCCTGTCCGTTCCAAAGGGCAAGTCCCAGGCAGAGTCTCTGGTGATGGTCGCTGAGCCCGGCCAGTCCGTCTTCGCCCCAGCGATAGGCGCGGCTGCGCGCATGGTCGTGCGGGAAATGGTCCCAGGCGGTGCCGTCGGGGCTGTAGTCTTCGCGCACCGTGCCCCATTGGCGTTCGCTCAAATAGGGCCCCCAGCGCCGCCAGTTGCGCTCGCCGCGGTCGGCTTCGTCCAGACGCTGTTGCTCGACCGTCTTGGGCTGTCCGCTCATGGGTCACCTGCCGCTCGGTTGTCTTTGAATTGGGGAAGCGAACGCGATTAAACGCGACTCCCGCC
>JANQQD010000199.1 GCA_028285185.1 Anaerolineae bacterium
TGGCATAACGAAAGCAGTTTGAGGAGATGGGGCAATGGAGATAACCGCAACAGGCGCATCCCAGGCGGATTTGATGGCCTCGACCGTCGCCGTGTCGAGGGCCGTGGCCAGATCCACGCCGGTGATCTCGGCGGCCAGGGCCGCGCCTGTTGCGGTTATCTCCATTGCCCCATCTCCTCAAACTGCTTTCGTTATGCCAAGGCGCCCACGGCGGGCGATGCGAAGCGCTCGTGCTGCAGACAGTGCTGCTCCAGGCGGCGGCGGTCGACCTCCGGCCACCAGCCGGCGGGCAGCACCATCTCGCCCGCTTCGAACGGCAGGGGTTGCGCCAGCAGCCGCGCTTCAGGCCGGATCTTTATGTAGCCGTTGAACTCCCCGGCATTGTAGATCAGGCCGTCGGCGACACGTGCCTCCATCCAGCAGTTAATCTCCGCGCCCAGCCCGTCGCCGAGCACGGCACGCAGGCCCCTGGCGTGGATCGCGCGGATGGCCTCTGTCAGACGGTCCAGGGAGCCGAAGCGCTTCAGCTTCACCTTGCACAGCCCGACGCCATCGATTCCGGCGGCGCGGTCGATGTCCGCCAGCGAGCAAATCGGTTCGTCGAGCATCAGCGGCACTGGGGAGACCGCGGCGACGGCGGCATTGGCCTCCCAGTCCTCCGCCGCGCAGGGCTGTTCGAAGAGTTCGACCCCGTCCGGCGCCATGGCAGCGGCGAAGCGGCAGCCCTCGGCGCGGCTGAAGGCGCGGTTGGCGTCCACCCTCAGGCTCGCGCGGCCGGCAAGACAGTCCTGGATCCAGGCAAAGCGCGCGATATCGGCGTCCACGTCCTGGCCGACCTTCACCTTGAAGGTCCGGAAGCCCTGGTCCAGGCGTTGTTCCACTTCGGCCCGGATCGCCTCCCGTTCGGTGGCGTTGAAGGCCGTGAGCAGCGGGACGCGGCGGTCTGCCTTGCCGTGGAGAACCGTTGCCTCCTGCAGCATCTCCATGGCCGTGACCAGTGCGGTGGCGGCCACCGGGCTTTCCGCCGCGCGGGCCGCGACCTGGCGCTTGGCTGCCTCGATCTCCTGGCCCACCACCGCCTCCGCAAGCGCCCGCGCGAAGGCCCAACCGCCGTCCCGCGTCTCGGCACTGGAGCCGGGGGAGATATGCTGCTCGCCCCAGCCGCTGCGGCCGTCCTGGTCGCGTAGTTCCACAAGCAGGGGCTCGAAACTCTCGAAGGTCCGGTAGGAGAGCCGATAGGGCGTGGTGAGCGGCAGCTCGGCCCGATAGAGGGTGATTTCGTGGATGCGCATGCCCGGCCTCCCAGCTTAAGCGGCATGGATTGTAGACAATTTTCTCTGAATTGGAAGCCGTGCCGGAGGGTTTGCTTTGCATTTCCGGGGAAAGGCGGTAGCTTGGGCGCTAGCCCTTTCTTTTTCTGTATAGATTGTCGACAAAACAAGTCGAAGACGCCGGTGGACTTTGATCTGGTAACCCTCTTGCTCGTCATCGCCGCGGCCTTCGGCACGGCGGTCTTTCATTCGGTCGGGGGCTTCGCCGGCGGCCTGCTGCTCGCCATCTGTCTGGCGCCGATCCTGGGTGTGAAGGAAACGGTGCCGGTCACGGCGACGGCCATGATCGTCTCCAACGTGACGCGCACCTGGGTGTTCCGGCACGCCGTCGACTGGCGCGCCTTCGGCGCCGTCTTCGGCTGCGCCGTGCCGTTCATCGTCCTCAGCGCGGTGATCTACATCTCGCTGCCGGTGACCGTGGTCGCCCTGCTGCTCGGCACCTTCCTCATCGCCTCGGTGCCGCTGCGCCGGACGATGGAGAAGCGCAACTTCCGGGTCGGCCTGAAGGGCCTGGCCGCTGCGGCGGTGCCCTATGGCCTGATCTCCGGCTCGACCTTCGGCGCCGGGATGATGCTGGCGCCCTTCCTCCTTGGCTTCGGGCTTGCCGGTGAGTACCTGATCGGCACGGTCGCGGCCCTCGGCTTCGGCCTCAACCTCACCAAGTCGCTGGTCTTCGGCTTCTCGCCGCTGCTCGGCCAGACGCTGCTGCTGAAGGGTGTGCTCATCGGGCTCTGCACGATACCCGGCGCCTATGTCGGCCGCTGGATCGTCCGCAAGACGCCCTTGCGGATTCACAGCCTGTTCATGGAGGGCTTCATCCTCTGCGGCGCCGCCTATTTCCTCTGGAAGTTCGCCGAGGGATTATGACATCGCCACGCCTGCCGCGGAGCGGCGGCGGCCGGCCATCAAGCGATACCGATCACTGAGGACGCATCATGCGCATCGTCAAAATCCGTGAAGCCGTGGTCCCGATTTCATCGCCGATCCGCAATGCCTATATCGATTTCTCCAAGATGACCGCCAGTGTCGTCGCGGTGATCACCGACGTGATGCGCGACGGCAGAGCGGTGGTCGGCTACGGCTTCAACTCCAACGGACGCTATGGCGCCAGCGGCCTCTTGCGGGAGCGCTTCCTGCCGCGGCTCGAAGCGGCGGAGCCGGACGCCCTGATCAACGACGCCGGCGACAATCTCGATCCGGCGAAGATCTGGGACGCCATGATGGCGAACGAAAAGCCGGGCGGTCACGGCGAGCGCTCGGTCGCGGTGGGCGTGGTCGACATGGCGGTCTGGGATGCCGTGGCCAAGATCGCCGCTGTGCCGCTCTACCGCTACCTCGCCGACACCCGGGGCGACGGCACGGCCGACGAGAGTGTCTTCGTCTATGCCGCCGGCGGCTACTACTATCCGGGCAAGGACCTGGGTGCCCTGCAGGAGGAGATGCGGCGCTACCGCGACCTAGGCTATGAGGTCGTCAAGATGAAGATCGGCGGCGCCTCCCTGGACGAGGACATCGCCCGTATCGAGGCGGTCTTGGAGGTCGTCGGCGAGGGCCGCTGTCTGGCCGTCGACGCCAACGGACGCTTCGACCTGGAGACAGCGGTCCGCTATGCCGAGGCCATGGCGCCCTACAAACTGTTCTGGTACGAGGAGGCGGGCGATCCGCTGGACTACGCGCTGCAGGCCGCGCTGGCGGAACACTACGACGGGCCCATGGCCACCGGCGAGAACCTCTTCTCCCACCAGGACGCCCGCAACCTGCTGCGCTACGGCGGGCTGCGCCCCGACCGCGACTGGCTGCAGTTCGACTGCGCCCTCAGCTATGGCCTGGTGGAGTACTTGCGGACCCTGGCCCTGCTCGGCGATTACGGGTTTTCCAGCCGCAACGTCGTACCGCACGGCGGCCACCAGTTGTCCCTGAACATCGCGGCGGGCCTGAAGCTGGGCGGCAACGAGTCCTATCCGGAGGTCTTCGCGCCCTTCGGCGGCTTCGCCGACAGCACCCCGGTCGAAAACGGCCGCATTACCCTGCCCGATGCGCCGGGCATCGGCTTCGAGGAGAAGTCGGCGCTGATCGCCTGCCTGCGCAAAGCAACGGAAACCTGAGTTCAGTGCACAGTGTCGCGGAACTGGCCTGAGTCCTTCACCGCCTCGCGCAGGATGAAGTCATAGGCTTCGCGCACCGGGCCGCTGCCTTTGAGGTCGCGATTGATCAGGACCCAGAGATCGACCGGGACGTCGAAGTCTTCGGGCAGGATGCGTTTGAGCCGTGCCTCCCCGGCGGTGATGAAGCAGGGCAGGACGGCGATACCGAGGCCGGCGCGGACGGCGGCGAGCTGAATATTGGTGTCGTCGGCAAAGAGGTCGCAGCGGGCATCGGCCACTGCGTCGCGCAGCATGGCACACTGAGGCAGATTCTCCACCGCCCCCTCGGCGCCGACGATCCGGTGCTGGGCGAGGGAGGCCGCGCTCTGCGGCTCACCCTCGGCGGCCAGATAGTCGTGACTGGCATAGAGCCCGCAGTGAACCTGCCCGACCCGGCGGCCGAACAGTGTTTCGTCGTCGGGGTCGCCCATGCGCAGCGCGATATCAGCGCAGTAGCGTTGCACGTCGGCCTTCTGGATTCCCACCTGCACGGCGAAGCGGATGCTGTCGTTGCGCCGGGAGAAGGCGGCGAGTTTGCCGATCAGCCAGAAGTTGGCCAGGTTGAACGTGGTCGCAACCCGGACCGTCGGCCGGGGGACCTGGTTGCGATGGGTGAGATAGTTACCGACGCCCTCGGCCTCGCGGTCCATCGCCTCGACAAAGCGCAAAATTGCCTGGCCGGTCTCATTGAGGCGAACGCCCTGGCCGTCCCGCTCGAAAAGCGGCTGTCCCAATTCGGTCTCGAGCTGTTCGATGCGCCGCCCCACCGTGGGTTGCGACACTCGAAGAGCGCGTGCGGCCGCAGACAGGGAACCGCGGCGCGCGACCGCCAGAAGAAAGCGATAATCGTCCCAGTTCATCCTACTCATAGTCCTATGATGACTCCGGACGCCGTTGAAACGCGGGTAAACTAGACAAGTCTTGCGGGTGCCGGTGGTAACGATCCTATGACTTCTTGGTGAGCGTTTTCGTGAGCCGTCGTGAGATCGCCGCCCAGCATGATCCTCTGAGCGATCCTCTCCGCGTTCCTCTCTGCGATCCCGCAGAAAGCAGGAAGCCGGCGCCAGTGCGCCGGCTTCTTTGCCGCTCTTTGGGTGAGAAGAGGTCGCGCGTCAGCCTTCGGTGAAGGCGCGGGTCAGGCGGTCCGTCAGTGGCCTGACGAAATAGCTGAGTGCCGTGCGGGTGCCGGTCTGGATGAAGACTTCGGCCGGCATGCCGGGCACCAGTTCGATGCCGGCGGCGGACCAGCCGCTCTTGTCTTCGAGGCGGATGCGGGCGTTGTAATAGCGCGCGCCGCTGATCTCGTCGGAGAAGCTGTCGGCGGAGACCGAGAGGACCGTCGCCGGCACCTCCGGCGTGGTCGCCTGGTCGAAGGCGGTCAGCCGCACCCGCGAGGTCTGGCCCCGCCTTACCCTATCGATGTCCTCGCTGGGAATGCGGGCCTCGATGATCAGGTCCTCGCCCACGGGAAGGAGGTCCAGGATTGCCTCTCCCGGCGCGATGACCCCGCCGATGGTGTTCACCTGGATGCCGACGACGATGCCGTCCTGGGGTGCCACGATCTCGATGCGCTTGAGCCGCTGGGCGGCAGCGACCCGGCGCTCGCGCAGGCCGGCGATCTGCGGCTCGACCTGGCGCAGCTCGACCGTGGCCGTCTCGCGGAAGTCCTGGTTGGCCTGGATCCGCTCCAGTTTCAGTTCTTCGATGCCGTTGCGGGCGCGGGCGATGTCGGCGTTGTGTTCGGCGACCAAGCCGCGGATGCGCTCGGCCTGGCGTTCCAGGGCCAGCAGGCGGGGCAGGGTGGCATAGCCCTTGTCGTAGAGATTGCGCAGACCGACCAGTTCCCTGTCGACCAGTTCGATCTCCTTGCGGTTGGAGGCGCGCTGCGCCTGAAGGCCGGCGATCTCCTCCTGGAACCGCAGGACGCGCTGTTGGGTGAGGCCGTCGGCCCCGGCGCGGCTCACCCGCCGCGCGGCAAACAGCTCGTGCTCGCCGGCTAGAATGACGAGAATGTCGGGGTCGCTCTGCCGTGACGTCAGTTCCCGTGGAAAGTCGATCTCTTCGTCGCCGCGGCTTTCGGCCAGAAGCCGTGCGCGGCGGGCGAGCAAGGCGTCGAGCTGGCTTTCCACGACGCCCAGGCTGGCCCGGTCGAGGGTGCTGTCCAGGCGCAACAGGGCCTGGCCCGCGCGCACGCGCTCGCCTTCGCTGACCAGGATCTCGCTAATGATTCCCCCTTCCAAGTGCTGGATGGTCTTGCGGCTGGATTCCACCGAGAAGGTGCCGGGCACCACGACGGCGCCATCCAGCTTGGCGCTGAGCGACCAGCCGACCAGCCCGCTGACCAGGCCGACGAGAATCAAGAGCCCGGCCCAGACATAAAGGCCGAGGCCATCGCGGCTGCGCTCGGGGGCCGGCAGGCGTTCGCGGCCATCGGGGGAGAGAACGAGGGCGCGGCTCATGCTTGGGTCCTCCGGGGCAGGGTGGCAACCTTGGCGCCCGGCTTCGACGGCAGGGGCCGGGTCGTCGCGGCGAGCACCTCGTCTTTCGGGCCGAAGGCCTGCTGGCGGCCGTTGCGCAAGACGAGAACGCGGTCGGCGGCTTCGATGGCGCTGGGCCGGTGGGCCATGACGACGACGATCCGGCCGCGTTGCTTCAACTCCTGAATGGCATCGGCCAGGGCGCGGTCGCCGTCGGCATCGAGATTGGCATTGGGCTCGTCGAGCACCACGAGGAAGGGATCGCCATAGACGGCCCGGGCGAGGCCGAGGCGCTGGCGCTGGCCGCCGGAAAGCTTGCTGCCGCCTTCGCCGATCAGCGTGTTGTAGCCCTCCGGCAGGTCCAGGATCATGCCGTGGCACCCGGCCAGCCGGGCCGCCTCGACGACGGCGTCCGGCTCGGCATCCTCGTCGAGGCGGGCGATGTTCTCCGCCACCGTGCCGTCGAAGAGCTCGACGTCCTGGGGCAGATAGCCGACCTGGGCGCCCAGATCGGTCGCATCCCACTGTTCCAGCGCCACGCCATCCAGCCTGAGGGCGCCGTTTTGCGACTGCCAGACCCCCACCAGCAGCCGTGCCAGGGTGGACTTGCCCGCGGCGCTGGGGCCAATGACAGCCAGGGCTTCGCCGGCGGCGAGACTGAAGTTCAGGCCGGTGACAAGCGGCCGACGGGCGCCCGGCGGGCCGGCACTGACATGGTCGATCTCGAGGGTCGTCTTGGCCCTCGGCAGGGCCATGCGAGGCGGGTTCCCCGGATGGTCGCGGAGCAGGGCGGCAAGCCGTCCGTAGGCCGCGCGGGCGGCCACGAAGCCGCGCCACTGGCCGATGGTCTGCTCCACCGGCGCAAGGGCCCGACCCAGGATGATGGAGGCGGCGATCATGGCCCCCGGCGTGATTTCGCCCTGGATCACCAGCGCGGCGCCGGCCCCCAGGATGGCGGTCTGCAGCATCAGGCGGCTGGTCTTGGAGGTGGCGGTCAGCAGGCCGGCCCGGTCGCTGGCCCGGGCCTGATGGTTCAGCCCGTCGCGCTGGCGCATCAGCCAGCGGCGGCGCAGCCCGTCCAGCATCCCCATGGCCCGCAGCACCTCGGCATTGCGCTGGCCGGCAGCGGCCATGACGCCGCTTTCTGAATAGCGCTGACCGGCGCGGCCCAGCGGGCGCCGGGTGATGAGATCGTTCAGCAGCGCGACGCAGAACAGGAACAGCGCACCGACCGCCGCAACCAGCGCCAGAAGCGGATGGAGCAGGTAGATGACACCGATATAGATCGGAACCCAGGGCGAATCGAAAAACGCCGAGGGGCCCGGCCCGGAGAGGAACTCCCGCAGCGCGCGCAGATCGCGCAGCGGCTGGTCGTCGTTGCTTTCACGGCCCTCGATGGACCGGGAAACCAGGCTCTCGAAGACCCGGCCGTCCAGCCGGCGCTCGATGCGGGCGCCGATGCGCACCAGGATGCGCGAACGGATCAGCTCCAGCAGCCCCATGACCCCCAGCAACCCGAATACCAGAACGGTGAGGGCGATAAGGGTCTCCTCACTGTGGCTGGTCAGGACCCGGTCGTAGATCTGCATCATGTAAAGCGGACTGACCAGCATGAGCAGGTTGATGACCAGGCTGAACAGCCCGGTCATGGTGAGGCCCGACGTGCAGGCGCCCAGCGCCGCCCGAACCTCCGATCGCTTGTCCGCTTTCATGATGTCTTCCCCGTTTCCATCAATAGCCTTTTGGTCAAATGCACTAGCAGTGGCCGGGTTCGGGGTCCGGCCTGCGCCGGACCCCTCATCCCAGACCGGGATCAGACGAGGAAATCGGTCTCGTCGATCAGGTTGACGTCGATGCCGGTCAGACGCACCGAGTCGCCGGCGTCGCTATCCAGGTCGATCACCGTGTCGGCACCGTCCTGGCGCGCCGCCGCCACGGCATCGGCCGCATCGTCGAAGAAGGCGGAGACTTCAAGCCGGTCGATGCCGTCCTCGTAGTCGGTCACCGTGTCTTCGTTGGTTCCGTTGATGAAGACGAAGGTGTCCGCCTTGCTGCCGCCGGTAAGGACGTCGTTGCCGCCACCGCCGTCCAGCGTGTCCTCGCCGGCGCCGCCGTCCAGGGTGTCGCTGACGCCGAAGCTGGCCAGACGCTCCACAGTGATGGTCAGCAGCGGATCGTCGTCGGCGGTGAAGTCGGCCACCGCCGGGTCCAGGGTGCCGCCCGGCGTCACCGCCCCGGCCGGATCCAGGATGTTGACCGGGGTGCCGGCGGGATTGCCGGCCGAGCCGTTGAAGCCTGGATGGGCCGCGACGACGCCGTTCTCATCGGTTCCGGTATCCGGGGCCGTCTGGTTGAGGAAGGCGGCATCCAGCTCGTTGTTCACCTCGGTTCCGGCGTCCAGGACGTCGGCGCCGCTGCGCACGATGTTCAGCCCCAGGAAGTTGCCTTCGGCATCGAACAACGGGTCCGCCAGGGGATCGTCCGGTGCCGCCAGGAAGGCATCGTTCGAGGGGATGACCATGGTCCCCCAGGTGAAGAAGGCCTGTCCTGCCAGCTCCGGAATGTCGATGACCTGGGAGGCGGTTTCGCCGGGCGCGATGAAGCCGCTGGCCCCGAGGATCGTCGAGTCCACGCCGTTGGCGCCGACCTGGGCGTTGAACTCGGCAGCGATGCCTTCGATGCTGCCGTCCTCGGCGAGACGCTCCAGACCCGTACTGGCGGCGGCCCCTTCATCGAAGAGGTCGAAGGCAGCGCCGTCGTGGAAGCCGAACCAGATCGGGGTGAGGGAGGTGCCGCCCGGTGCCAACGCGTTGGTCGCGGTGACCACCACGGCGGTACCGCTGCCCAACTCGTCGCCGCGCAGCACGTCGTTGCCGCCGCCGCCGATCAGCGTGTCGGACCCCAGTCCGCCGGCGAGGACATTGTCCTGGCTGTTGCCGGTGAGAGAGTCGTCGTTCTCGGAGCCGGTCAGGTTCTCGATGTTGGCGAAGCTCTCGTTGATCACGGTTCCGGCGGCCGGACCCTGCGCGACCGTGTACTGGGCCGTGCCGCTGCCGTCCGCATTGATGGCGGCCGTGACACCGGCGACGGAGGGGTCCGGGGCGTTGGCGTTGATGCCGTTGAAGCTGTTGGTGTCGATGCCGTCGCCACCATCGATGACGTCGGTGCCACCACCGCCTTCCAGGGTGTCGTTGCCGTCGCCGCCCTCCAGGGTGTCGCCGCCACCGCGGCCCACCAGCAGGTCTTCGCCGTCGTTGCCGGTCAGCACATTGGCCGCGCCATCGCCGAACAGCTGGTCGGACTGGTTGGAGCCGTCCAGGTTCTCGAAGCCCTCGAAGCGCTCGAAGACCGTGACACCGGCTGCGACATTGGGCTGATAGCTGGCGTTGCCCGTCGCCAGATCGGCGACGATTTCCGCGGTCGGGGCAAGGATCGTGATGAAGGAGTTGGTGTCGTTGCCTTCGCCACCGCTCAGTACGTCGGTGCCACCGCCGCCGGCGATGAAGTCGTCGCCGTCGCCGCCGTCGATGGTGTCGGCGCCACCACCGCCGCTGAGCACGTCGTTGCCGTCCAGACCGTCGATGGCGTTGGCGCCGCCGTCACCGGTGATGGTATCGGCGTCGTTGGAGCCGACGACGTTCTCGATGCTCTCCAGGCTATCGGTCTCGCTCACCAGCTCGAAACCCGCCGCCAGGGCGAAGGCGTCCTCGCCGTTGGCGACATCGAAGCCGGCGTCGCTGGCGACGTCGACCACCACCGGGCCATTGGCGCCCGGAGGCGCATTGTGCAGGTGGATCGGGCTCAGGGTGCCGTTGCCGATGTTGACCGGCAGCAGGTCGGCCGTGTTCAGGCCGCTGGTGGCGATCTCGAGGTCGTAGGTCACCGAACCGTCCGCGGCGACTTCGAAGGTGACCGTGCCGGTGCCGGAGGCGTCGGTCTCCACCGGCGGATCCTGAACCTCGGACTCGCCGTTCAGGTCCGAACGCACCACCAGGGTCCGCACGCCGCCCAGCGTTTCGTCGCTGACGATCTCGGTGAGGTTGCCGCGCAGCTCGCCGCCCGGGAAATCGCTGGTATGGATGTTGATGTAGAGGTTCCCGAGGGCCGCCTGAGCAACAATGGCATTCGCCCCGATACCGGCGTTGGGATTCACCAGCGGCTGGTTCTGGATCGAGACCCGGAACCCGGTTTCCCGCGCCGCCGTGCCGGCGGCCAGGTCGACCTCCGCGGCGACGTCGATGTCGTCGTAGCGGGCGGTATCGGCTCCGTCGCCGCCGTTCAGCGTGTCGTTGCCGAGACCGCCGACCAGCGCTTCGTCACCGTCGCCGA
Source organism: Anaerolineae bacterium (assembly GCA_028285185.1). Classification (GTDB taxonomy): domain Bacteria; phylum Pseudomonadota; class Alphaproteobacteria; order DSM-16000; family Inquilinaceae; genus JACKIG01. Next base: position 10,282 of record JANQQD010000199.1, read on the forward strand.
CGGAGATCTCGTCATCGCCGGCACCGCCGTCGATCACGCCGTCGACAACGCCATCCGCGCTGTCGAAGGTATCGTTGCCGCTGCCCAGCACCACGTCGCCGTCCAGCGTGCCACGGTTGTCCACGGTCAGGTCGACGGTGGCGCGTTCGGCATTGATGGAGCGGCCATTGCCGTCACCGTCGCGATCGGCGGTGATGGTGCCACGGTTCTGGATCGAGCCGGTAAAGCTGCTGATATCGTTCAGCTCGATGCCGTCGTCGTCGGCCTCGATGTCACCCCGGTTGACGATGTCGCCGTCGAAGCCGATGCCGTCGTCGAAGTCGATGCCGTCGTTGCTGCCCTCGATGCGGCCGCGATTGTCGATGTCGCCCTGGAAGGTGGTTGAGCCATCGACACCGGGGAACAGACGGATGCCGTTGCCTTCCAGATTGTTGCCTACCGCATCGCCGCGCCCGCGGATGGTGCCGTGGTTGACCACGCTCGCCTCGACGACGTCGCCGTCGACCTCGCCGATCTGCAGGGCGATGCCGGAGCCCTGATTGCCTTCGCCGACATCGATCAGCCCGGTGCGGGCGTTGGTGATGCTGAAGTCTTCCGCGGTGGCGTCGGCATAGACCGTGCCGTTGCGCTGATTGCCGGTACCCAGAATGTCCCCGTGGTTGACGAGGGTCACGCCGCTGCCGTCGATATTGACGGCCCGGCTGCCGCTTTGAATGGTGCCTCGGTTGACCGCCTCGGCATCGTGCTCGGCCTCGCCGAAGTAGAGGCCGTTGTTGGCGCCGTCGATGAGGCCCTGGCCGCTGTTCAGGATCCTGCCGTCGAAGCCGACCCCGTCGGCGATGCGGATCGCCGAGGTCGCGCCGACCGTGCTCTCTGAGGTCACTTCGCCGCTGTTGCGGATGTCGCCGCGGAAGGTGGTGCCGCCATCGGCGCCGGGGAAGATGCGGATGCCGTCGCCGGCAAGGCCGCTGTCGGCGGCAGCCTGACCGCGGCCGGTAATGCTGCCGTTGTTCGTCACGTCGGCATCGACCGTGTCGCCGGCACTGTCGCCGGTCTGCAGCGCGATCCCGGCCCCCTGGTTGCCGTCGCCGGCATCGATCCGCCCGAAGTTGGTGATCGAATAGTCTTCGGCGGTCGCATCGGAATAGACGGTGCCGTTGCGCTGGTCGCCGGTGCCGAGAATGTCGCCGAAATTGTTGAGTTCGACGCCGCTGCCGTCGATGTTGACGGCCCGGCTGCCGCTCTGAATGGTGCCGAAGTTGACGGCCTGGGCGTCATGTTCGCCATCGCCGAAGTAAAGGCCGTTGTTGGCGCCGTCGATCACGCCGCGGCTGCTGTTGAAGACCTGGCCGTCGAAACCGACCCCATCGGCGATGCGGATCGCCGCGGTCGGGCCCTGATTACTCTCGGAGGTCACCTCGCCGAAGTTGCGGATATCGCCTCGGAAGGTGGTGCCGCCCCCCTCGACGCCGGAAAAGATGCGGATGCCGTCGCCGGCGAGCCCGGTGTCGGCGGCTCCCTGGCCGCGTCCGGCGATGTCGCCGAAGTTGGTCACCCCCGCGCGTACCACGTCGCCCTCGCGGTCGCCGGTCTGCAGGGCGATGCCGGCGCCCAGATTGCCTTCGCCGGCGTCGATCCGGGCGGAGTGAGCGTTGAAGATGCTGTAGTCTTCTGTGGTCGCATCGGAGTAGACGGTGCCGTTGCGCTGGTTGCCGGTCCCGAGGATGTCGCCGAAGTTCCGGATGGTGATGCCGTCGCCGCCGATGTTGACGGCGCGGCTGTCGCTTTGGATGGTGCCAAAGTTGGTGAGGCGCCCGGAGGAGTCGCCGCCGTTGGCGAAGTTGACTCCGTTGATCCCGCCGTCGATCAGGCCGCTGTTGCGGATATCCGCACTGCGGCCGGAGATCTCGATTGCAGTGTCCTCGGCAAGGATTTCGCCGTGGCGCCGGTTGGAGATGCTCGCCCGGTCGCCCTGAACGTCGATGGTGGCGGTATCGCCGGTGGTTTCGGCGGTTCCCTCGTTGCGGAAGGAAACGCGGTCATCGTCGATGGTCAGAACCGCCGCGCCGTCCACCAGGGTTTCGTCGCCCTTGTTCAGGGTGAAGCGCTGACGATCGAAATCGCTGGTCAGGGGTTGATCGTTGCCGTCGGGAATGACCGTGGTCCGGCCGCTGCTGCGCAGGAGCGAGTTCAGCAGGAAGCTCAGGATACTCATGTGTCTGTCCTCTCAGAGTGATGATTGGGACCTTGTTCCTTTCGATCCGCCGAGCGATTCTGTCCGCCGGTTTCAATCCGCCGGTCCCGCGGTCCATCGGTGGTCGCCCATTGCACAGGCCGCTCCCACGCCAGACGCTTGCGCGCCCGCCTGTGCTCTGCATCCGGCCATGTCAGGAAGTCTTCAGAAAGCGAGCCTGAGCGCTCTTGCCGTGCCCCGAATTCCCAGTTCCCGACCTCGGATACAGTCCGCCTCTCCACTCAAACCGCAGGGCCGAAGGATCTCCTCCCTGCAGATCCCGCTCAGCCTTTGGATGCCACTTTCGGTAGGCATCACCGGAGATTTAGGGTCGCCAGCGCCGCGGAAGGATCTACAAGTTTGAAGAGGGATCTGCGTTTTTCTGGGGCGCCGGCCCACCGTCACCACTTGCGGCGGCACCGGTTTCAGCGCGCTTTCACGCATTCGCTGCTCCGGGGTTGGGGCCCGGCCGGACAGCCGGACCCCTGTTCCCGACGGACCGATCAGACGAGGAAATCGGTCTCGTCGACCTGCGCCAGGTCGACACCGACCAGGCGTACCGAGTCGTTGTTGTCGAGGTCGATCACCGTGTCTTCGCCGTCCTGGCGGGCCGCGGCGACGGCATCGGCCGCATCGTCGAAGAAGGCGGAGACGTCGAGCAGGTCCGAACCGTCCTCGAAGTCGGTGACGCTGTCGTTGTCGGTGCCGTCGACGAAGACGAAAGTATCCGCCTCGCTGCCGCCGGTGAGCACGTTGTCGCCATCGCCGGAGGTGATGGTGTCGCTGCCCTCACCGCCATCGATCGTGCCGGTGACGCGGCCGTCGGCGCCGTCGAAGACGTCATTGCCGGCGCTCAGCAGAACGTCGCCGTTGAACAGGCCGTTGTTCTCGACCGTCAGATCGACCTGTGCGTTGTCACCATCGAACGCGAGGCCCGAGCCGTCGCCTTCGGAGTCGCCGGTGACGGTGCCGTTGTTGACGATCTGCCCGTTGAACTCGCTGACGTTATCGATATCGATGCCGTCGTCCTCGGACTCGATCGTTCCGTTGTTGATGATGTCGCCGGTGAAGGTGACGCCGTCATCCACGTCGATGCCGTCGCCCACGGCGACGATGGTGCCGTTGTTGACGACATCTCCCGCGAACACTGTGTTGTCGACAAAATCGATGCCGTCGCCGCCGGCGGTGATGCGGCCGTCGTTCACGACGTCGCCGGTCACAGTGGCGCCCGTTACGGGCGGGATGACGAAGAGAGCGCTGGTACCGAACTCGATACCGGTGCCTCCGGCCTCGATGGTGCCCTCGTTCAAGACAGCCTCGGGAAGTCCGGCGAAAATCGAGGCGCCGCCCTGGATGCCGATCCCTTCGTCGTCGGCGACGATGTCACCGTCGTTGATGATGCTGCCATTCAAGGCGCCGTCGATGTCGATGCCGTCGTCGCCGGCCCGGATGTCGCCCTCGTTCTCGATGTTGCCGGTGAGGGCGACGAACGCGCCGATGTCGATGCCGTCGCCTTCATCGGCCTGGACCAGTCCCTCGTTCTCGATGGTGCCGATGAAGGTCGATCCCTCCTCACCGAGACCGGAGAACAGGCGGATGCCGTCGGCGTCCTGCTCGTTGGCGGGGTCGATGCCACGGCCGAAGACCTCACCGGCATTGAACACAGTGGCCGTCACGTTGGCGCCGAGCTGGAGGGCGATGCCGCTGCCATTGTTGCCGGCGCCGGCGTCGATGGTGCCGGAGCGCTGGTTGAGAACGGCGTAGTCGTTGGCGGTGACGTCGGCATAGACGGTGCCGTTGCGCTGATCGTCGGTGCCGAGAATGTCACCGAAGTTGTTCAGCGTCACCCCCGTGCCGTCGATGTTGACCGCCCGGCTGCCGCTCTGGATGGTGCCGCGGTTGACCACCGTGGCGTCGTGTTCGGCGGTGCCGAAGTAGAGCCCGTTGTTCTCGCCCTCGATGAGCGCGCGCCGCTCGTTGGTGATCCTACCCTCGTAGCTCAGCCCATCGGAGATGCGCAGGCCCGCCGTCGGCCCGACCTCGCTTTCCGAGGAAATCCGGCCGGTGTTGGTGATGTCGCCGTCGAAGGTCGTCCCGCCGTCCTCGGCGCCGGAGAAGATGCGGATGCCGTCGCCGGCCAGGCCGCTGTCCGCGGCACCCTGGCCGCGGCCCTCGATGGTGCCGTGGTTGACGATCTCTGCGGTCACGGTATCGCCAGAGCTGCTGCCGGTCTGCAGGGCGATGCCGGCGCCGTCGTTCTGGGCCCCAGCGTCGATCACGGCCCTGCGCTCATTGATGATCGAGTAGTTGTCGGCCGTCGCATCGGCGTAGACCGTGCCGTTGCGCTGATCGTCGGTTCCCAGGATGGCGCCGTGGTTGTGCAGAACCACGTCGCTGCCGTCGATGTTGACCGCGCGGCTGCCGCTCTGGATGGTGCCGCGGTTGTCCACCGTGGCGTTGTGCTCCGCATCGCCGAAGTAAAGGCCGTTGTTGGCACCGTCGATCACGGCGCCCTGCGCGTTGGTGATGCGCCCATCGAAACTGAGACCGTCGGAAATGCGGATCGCCGCGGTGGCACCGACTTCGCTTTCCGAGTTGATATCGCCACTATTGTGGATGTCTCCCAGGAAGGTGGTGCCGCCTTCGTCGCCGGAGAAGAGACGGATACCATCGCCGGCCAGGCCGGTGTCAGCGGCGCCCTGGCCGCGACCATCGATGCTTCCGGCGTTGGTGACTTCCGCTCTCACGGTGTCGTCAGCGCTGTCACCGATCTGCAAGGCGAGGCCAGCACCCTGGTTGCCCAGGCCTGCGTCCACCGTGCCGCCACGTCCGTTGACGATCTCGAAGTTGTCGGCGCTGCCATCGGAATAGATCGTTCCGTTGCGCTGGTCGTCGGTACCAAGGATGTTGCTGCGATTGGTGATTGAGACTCCATCGCCGCCGATGTTGATCGCTCGGCTGTCGCTTTCGATGGTGCCTCTGTTGAGCAGGCGACCGGAGGACTCCCCACCATTGACGAAGTTGACGCCGTTGATGTCACCGCTGATCGTGCCGCTATTGTAAACATAGACGTCCTCGCCGAGGATGCGCAGTCCGTCGATATCGCCGTTGATGTCGCCTTTGTTGTCGATCTCAAGGTTGTCCCCGTCGACCTCGATGCCGGCATCATCAGCGTCGATGTCGCCGCGGTTGGTGATCTCAGAGTCGTCACCGTTGACTTGAATGCCAATGGTGCCTGCATCGATTTCGCCTTGGTTATAGACTTCGGCTTCTTCACCCTCGACGAAGATGCCGGCCTCTTCCGCGTCGATCTCGTCGAAATTGAGAATCTCTGCGTCTTCGCCGGTGACGCGGATTCCGCTGGCCCCTTCGATCTCTCCGAAGTTGCGGATTTCGGCGTCGTCGCCGACGATCTCGATTGCGACGCCGTCGGTTTCGATAAGGCCCTCGTTGTCGATCTCGACATCGTCGGCCTCCACCGCGATTCCGGTGTCCTCGGAGAGGATCACGCCATGCTCGCGATTGGCAATGGCCGCCCTATCGGCTCTGACCTCGATGGTCGGCGTCTCACCCGTGGTCTCGGCGGTTCCCTCATTGCGAAAGGAGACCCGTTCGTTGACGATGGTCAGCACGGGCTCGCCAACACCAAGAACAGTAACGTCCTTTTCAAGCTTGAAACGCTGGCCGTCCCGCACACTGGTTTCTGGCTGCGTAATACGATCACTCATCGCTTTATCCTCTTTAAGAAGTTTCATTTTCTGTCAAACATCGGTCGGCCTTGCGTTGGCCGCAGCGGCAGCGCGATCCCCGGCGATGCAACGACGTTGGGTCAAGCGGGGCACAAAGCGCCCCCTGTGCCGAACGCGGCAGCGCCGGCATCATGTCTGCACCTGGTGATCGCCGGGCGTCTCTAGCCCGGTGCTGTCAGAGGGGGAGCTGAGGCGCGTGTCGCGCGTTCGGACCCCCGAACTCCAGTGTCAGATACAGCTTGCCTCTCCATTCGAACTGCATGACCGTTGGACCTCTTCCCTGCAGGTCCCGCTCAGCTCTTTGGCGCTACCAGCAGTTGGCAGCAGTCAAGATTTAGGGGGATACGCGCGAGGAGGGGATTCAAAAGATTGAAGAGGCGTCTTCGTAATTCTTGGGTTGTGGATTCACGGCCCCGACGTCGCGCAGTGTCGATGCCGGCGAAAGTCCATCAAGGTCTTCGCCAGTACACAGCGGAGCGCGCATCACGCGCCTGATCGGAGACCTTGTCCCGCAGACAGTCACCGAGTGCGTCGGCCTCATGACGGGTCACGCGTTGATCGACACAAATCGAGTGCCGTCGAAGTGTGGACGATAACGCTTTCGTATGCCGGAATGTAATGAGTTGCGCGCTGCCGGATGTTTCGATCACCCAGTTTAAGAGCCAATTTCAGCGGTCCGCTGCCGGAACGCGCCGTTCGACTGAAGCCAGACCGCGGGGATTCCGACCGCTCGCGCATTTCAATTTGGCAGTATCACTGATCTGTGCTGTACTTTCCGGCGCGGGTCTAGGTTTCCAAAAAGAAGCTGCCACTGTGATCGAACAAGATGGCTGACGGGTCTAAGAGGCCAACGGGGGAGCGTGACGGAGCCGCCGAGACGATTATCGAGTTTCGGCAGGTGGACAAGTTCTTCGGCGATTTCCAGGCGCTCAAACAGGTCAACCTGTCGGTGAAGGCCGGTGAGAGGGTGGTCGTCTGCGGACCTTCCGGTTCGGGCAAGTCGACCCTGATCCGCTGTGTCAACCGGCTCGAAGAGCACGACGGCGGCCGGATCTTCGTGGAGGGCGTCGAGCTCAACGAGGAGACGGCGAACATCCGCGCGATCTGCCGCGAGGTCGGCATGGTCTTCCAGCAGTTCAATCTCTTTCCCCACCTGACGGTGCTGGAGAACCTCACCATCGGCCCGGTCAAGGTGCGTGGCCTGCCGGTCAAGGAGGCGCGGGAGAAGGCCGCGGAACTCCTGGAACGGGTGCACATCCCCGACCAGGCGGCGAAGTACCCCGCTCAGCTTTCCGGTGGCCAGCAGCAGCGGGTCGCCATCGCCCGCTCGCTCTGTATGGAGCCGCGGATCATGCTGTTCGACGAACCGACCTCGGCCCTGGATCCGGAGATGATCAACGAGGTGCTCGAGGTGATGGTCGAGCTGGCGGGGACCGGAATGACCATGGTCTGTGTGACGCACGAGATGGGCTTTGCCCGCAAGGTGGCCGACACAATGGTTTTCATGGACGGCGGCCGTATCGTCGAGACGGCGCCGCCGGAGGACTTCTTCGTCCAGCCGAAGAGCGAGCGCTGCCGTCTGTTCCTCGACCAGATCCTTCACCACTAGCGGGGTGCGCGGCGATGAAGAGAGCGCAGCGGAGCGACGGCGAGATCTGATGCCATGAAGCTGTCCCGCGCCATCAACTCGGTCCCGGGCTCGACGATCCAATACCTGGTGATCGTCGGCCTGGTGATCTACGCGGCCCTGCAGGGCGCCCAGACCATGGGCTACAATTGGCAATGGTACCGGGTGCCGCAGTACTTCCTGCGCGTCACCGAGGATGGCTTGGTCTGGGGCGAGATTCTGGTCGGCCTCTCCGGCACCATCGTCCTCTCCCTGACTTCCTTCGCGCTGGCGGTGGCGCTGGGGCTGCTGGTGGCGATCCTGCGGCTCTCGGGGCTCGTGGTCGGCCAGGCGGTGGCCGTGGCGCTGCTGGAGATTGTCCGCAACACGCCGCTGCTGGTGCTGCTCTATGTCTTCTACTACGTGCTGGGGCCGATCTTCGCGCTCGACCGCTATGTCGCCAGCGTGCTCTGCCTCGCGGTCTTTCACGCCGCGCTGATTTCCGAGATCTTCCGCGCCGGCATCAACTCGGTGAACCGCGGGCAGTGGGAAGCGGCCCAGTCCATCGGCATGTCGAAGGCACAGGCTTACCGCTATATCATCCTGCCCCAGGCCGTGCGCATCATGCTGCCGCCGATGACCGGCGAAGTGGTCCACCTTGTGAAAAGCTCGGCCATTGTCAGCGTGATCGCGGTGGTGGAACTGACCACCATGGGACGCAACATCATTTCCGACACCTACATGAGCTTCGAGATCTGGTTCACCATCGCCGGGGTCTACCTGGTGATCATTCTCGCGGTGTCCATGTTCGCATCGCACCTGGAGAAGCGCTTTGCCGTCTCCAGCCATTAACCGACCCGGGACTCAACACCGACTGACAACAAGGGGGTGAAAATGAAACTATCCAGACGCCTTTTCGGTTCCGCCGTGGCCATGGCCGCGGTGGTTGCCCTGGCGGCTCCGGCCGCCGCTCAGCAGGCGCGCCAGGCGCTGTCCAGCGAAAGCGTGATCGAGACCATCAAGCAGCGTGGCGCCATCAAGATCGGCCTGTCGTTGTTCATTCCCTGGTCCATGCGCGACAAGAACGGCGAGCTGATTGGTTTCGAGTTGGATGTCGGCCGCAAGCTGGCCGCGGACATGGGGGTGGAAGCGGAGTTCGTGCCGACCTCCTGGGACGGGATCATCCCGGCGCTGGTGGCGGGCAAGTTCGACGCCATCATCAGCGGCATGTCGATCACCGCCAACCGGAACCTCACGGTGAACTTCACCGAGCCCTATGCCTTCTCCGGGCTCGCCATCCTGGCCAACAAGACGATGACCGAAGGGATGAGCCAGGCAGACTACAACAGCCCGGACGTCACCTTCACGGCACGCCGCGGCGCGACCCCGGCAACGGTCATCGCCAACGCCTTCCCGAAGGCCAACCTGCTGCTGTTCGACGAGGATGGGGCCTCGACCCAGGAGGTGCTGAACGGCAAGGCCCATGCGACCATGGCCTCCGAGCCGACGCCGTCGCGCGAGGTCAGAAAGTACCCGGACACGCTGCACATTCCTTTCGAGACCATGTTCGATCCGCGTGGCGAGGGATTTGCCATCCGCAAGGGCGATCCGGACGCGCTGAACTTCTTCAACAACTGGATCTCGCACAACTGGCGCACCGGCTGGCTGCATGAGCGGCACGATTACTGGTTCACCACGGACGACTGGGCCGACCAGGTGATCCAGTAGGGGCATGAGGTGCCTGCCGGGCAACCGGCGGGCACCGCCCTGCCAAGCGCCGGCTTTCATCAGCGGAGACAGAAGTGGCGAAGCGTTCGAGAAAACTGCAGTGGGCGGATTATCTGATCCTTGCGGTGCTCCTGGGCTTCGTGGCGGTGATTTGGTTCCGCATCGAAGGCACGCTGAACTACAAGTGGAACTGGGGCATCATCCCCAACTACATCCTGCGCTGGCACGAGGGGCAGGAGCGCTGGGTGCCGAACCTGCTGCTGCAAGGGCTGGTCACCACCATCCGCGTCAGCATCTACGCCAGTGTCCTGGCGGTGGTCCTGGGCACGGTTCTGGGAATCGCCCGCTGCTCCCAAAACCTGACCGTGCGCATGCTGGCGCGCACCTATGTCGAATGCCTGCGCAATATTCCGCCGGTCGTGGTGGTCTTCATCTTTTTCTTCTTCCTCTCCGAACAGTTGGTCACCGCCCTCAATGTGGAGCGCTGGGCGCGCGGCATCGCCCGGCAGGAGGACAATGACCTCTGGGTCTTCTTCTTCGGCGACATGCGGCTGTTTCCCGCGCTGATCTCCGGCGTCATCGTGCTGGCGCTCTTCGAGAGCGCCTTCGTCGGCGAGATCGTGCGCTCCGGCATCCAGTCCATCGAGCGGGGCCAGCACGAGGCCGCCCGCTCGCTGGGCATGAGCCGCTTTCAGGAAATGCGGCTCATCGTCTTTCCCCAGGCCATCCGCAAGGTGATCCCGCCGCTGGCCAACCAGTACATCTCGCTGGTGAAGGACAGCTCGATCATCTCCCTGATCTCGGTCCAGGAGCTGACCTACAAGACGGTGGAACTGGTCGCCACCACGCGGGCCATCTTCGAGGCCTGGATCGTCACCGCCCTGATGTATTTCGTGGTCTGTTTCGCCCTTTCACGGCTTTTCGCCCGCATCGAGCGGCGGATGCAAGCCGCCCCGAGATAGCGGGGCGCGACAACGCCCTGTGAGGGTTCCGATCCGCTGATCGCCGCCTTTTGGAGGGACATCGCGATTTGCATGTTGCGCAAATATTTTCGTATTGGTAAAAAGAGCTGATCTGGCCCGTGGGGGAGGAGTGCCTTGCCATGACCGATGCCGCTGCCGTACGCACGCCCCAGACCCAGTGTCAGGGGACGGCGCCTTTGGTCCCCAAGCGGGAACTCAAGGCTCTGATGCGGCGCTCCAATGCGCCGGGCCTGACCCGTCTGGTTTTCTGGGTGGCGCTGGTGCTGGCCACCGGCGCCCTGGTGTGGCTGGCGATGGGCAGTCTCTGGGTCCTGCCGGCCATGGTGCTCCACGGCATCGTGCTGGTGCACCACTTCTCCCTCTTGCACGAGTGCACCCATTTCACCGCTTTCAAGCAGCGCTGGCTGAACAATCTGGTGGCCACGGTCTGCGGCCTGGTGATTGTGTTGCCGCCGCGCTTCTTCCGCTACGAGCACACCGATCACCACACCTATACCCATGAGCGGGGCAAGGACCCGGAGCTGATCGAACTGCCGAAGTCCCTCTGGGGCTACCTGAGTTATCTCTCGGCGGTGCCCTACTGGAAGATGCAGGTCGTCTCCATGGCCCGGAAATTCGCCGGCCGGCTGACCGAGGAGGAGAAGCGCTTCACCCCGGAGATCGAGCGGCCCAGGGTGATTCGCGACGTGCGTCTGATGGTGGCGTTCTATGCGGCCGTCGTCGCTGCGATGCTGGCGTTCAGCTGGGCCGCGCCGCTGTGGTACTGGGTCCTGCCGGTGCTGCTGGGCGAGCCCTTCATGCGGGCCATCCGCATGACCGAGCATGTGGGCCGGCCCCACGTGAACGACATGACCCAGAACACCCGCACCAATCTGGTCAGCGCGCCGCTGCGCTTTCTCTGCTGGAACATGAACTACCACGCCGAGCACCACTACGCGCCCTCGGTGCCCTTCCACGCGCTGCCGAAGCTGCACGCGCTGATCAGGGACCACGTTCATGTGGAGGCGGGCGGCTATCTGCCCGCCCACAAGGACATCCTGGCGCAGGTGCTCGGCCGCAAGCCGCGGGTCGACCTGCCGGCCCAGGCCGCGAGCTAGGCCATGAGCGACGAATTGACCGAGGGGCCCTGGGTCGCCCTGATCCCCGTCGCGGAGATCGAGGCCGAGGACGTGGTCGCCGCCAGCCATGACGGGCACGACTATGCGGTCTATGAATGCGCCGGCGACTACTTCGTCACCGACGCCATCTGCACCCACGCCCATGCCAGCCTTTGCGACGGCTATCTCGACGGCCACACCATCGAGTGTCCGCTGCACCAGGGCTGCTTCGACATCCGCAGCGGCGCGGCGACTGGGGCGCCGGCCACCGAAGCCTTGCGCACCTACGCCTGCAGGGTCGAAGGCGACATGCTGCACATCAGGCTCTAGACGGAGCCCGTCATGGCACGCCAGGCGATGCGCAAACCCGAGCCACTCCGGCAGGTGGACGCGGCACCGGCCGAGCGGGGCCTCGAGGCCAAGGTGGGCAGCGCCCTGCGCGCCCTGCGCCATCTCGAAGAGCTGACCCTGGACGAGCTCTCGCGGCGCTCGGGGGTTTCCACCGCCATGATCTCCCGCATCGAGCGTGGCCAGGTCTCGGCCTCCCTCTCCACGCTGGATGCCCTGGCGCGGGCCATCGGGGTGCCCGTGGCCAACTTCTTCGGCGCCACCACCGAGCAGTCGGAGATCTCCTTCGTCAAGGCCGGCAGCGGCGTCGACGTCCAGCGCTTCGGCTCCACCTACGGCCATGCCTACAAGCTTGTGGGCAAGATCAGCCTGCCGCACCTCACCTTCGAGCCCTACCTGATCACCATCGACAGCAGCAGCAGCGGTCAGCCGCTGTTCCAGCACACGGGCGCGGAGTACATCTTTATTCTCAAGGGGCGCATGCGCTACCGCTGCGGCGGCCGGACCTTCGACCTGGAGGAGGGGGATTCCCTCAGCTTCGACGCCGGCATCCCCCACGGCCCGGAAGAACTGCTGACTCGATCCGTGACCTTCCTGACCGTGGTCGCCGCCCACAAGGCGGGTGACTCAGCCGGTTAGAGTGTTTCATGTTTTGACGGCACCGGCCCGCTCCCTCGCCCGGCCATCCGCTAACTTGTACGACCCAATCTGTGCGGCCGGCCTTGAACGAAACCGATGACTGTCGTCCCGGCACTCGTTGCCGGGACCCATTGTCCTGGCTAGCCATTCATGCGGTCGTAGAGATTATCCCAGTCCGGATTGCCACGCACCGACGCCATTGGGTCCCGGGGACAAGCCCCGGGACGACAGCCTTGTCTATGGTTGGTGGGTTTCATGTCCTGACGACAGTCGAGAACGCTATAGGCCCTTCTCCGGCCGTCACCCGCGGACCTGCGCGACCGACCTTATACGAAACCGATGACTGTCGTCCCGGCACTCGTTGCCGGGACCCATTGTCATGGCTAGCCATTCGTGCGGTCGTAGAGATTATCCCAGTCCGGATTGCCGCGCGCTGATGCCATTGGGTCCCGGGGTCAAGCCCCGGGACGACAGCCTTGTCTATGGTTGGTGGGTTTCATGTCCTGACGACAGTCGAGAACGCTATAGGCCCTTCTCCG
>JANQQD010000216.1 GCA_028285185.1 Anaerolineae bacterium
CGCATGTCGCCGCCGGCGGCGGCGGTCAGCAAAGCGCCTCAGATGCCAGACGCGACGAGAGAATCATAGACTTGTCAACGGGCTTTCATACGATATCGGATAAACCAGGGGTCTAACCGACAAGAGGGTGACTTTGGCTCGCTATCGCAATCGGTCGGTGTTTGCGCAGAGTTCCGGGGGCGGCGCCGGGGCGCGGCTGGCGCAGGGCTTGGTCGTAATCGTGCTCTTGGCCCTCGCCGGCGGCGTGATCTTCCTGGGCTTCTGGGATATCCAGCCGCCGTCGCGGACGGTGGAAAAGGTCATACCGAATGATCGGTTTCTGCCATAGGGCGGCACGCCGGATCGGACGCCTCGCAGCGCACATGACGTTCGCTGCGCTGGTCGTGGCGACTGCCGTTCAGGCTGCGGCCGCCGCGGACATGCCCGGCCGCTTGGATCCGTTCAGCCCAGCGGCACCCCTGGTCATGGCGACGGCCAGGGCGGCGCCCCCGTCGCCTGTCGATGTGCCGCCGCCCGAGTCGCGTCGGCTGGCCTGGATCGATCCGCCGCCATTTGCCGGTGACGTTTGGGCGGGTGCCGAGCCGACCGATGTGCGCCTGTTCTTGACGATGTTGCCGACGGGGGCCCCGTCGCCGGCCATGCGGGGTCTGATGCGTCGACTGCTGCTGTCACCGGCGGACGCAATTGAGCATCTTGGTGAACCGAGCCTGTTGGGGCTGCGAGCCGGGATGCTGGCCGAACTCGCCATGGCCGATGAGTTGCTGGCCATCGCAGCCGCCGAGCCGGCTTTTGCGGAGGACGAGGCGGCATCGGCGGCGCTGATTGACGTATTGCTGCTGAGCGACCGCAGGTCGGAGGCCTGTGGGCGACTGGACGATGTTGTCGGCCGGTTCAGTGGGCCGCAGTGGGACAATCGCAGCCTGGTCTGTCTCTTGATCGAGGAACGGTACGACGCCGCTTCCGCTGCCCTTGAGGCCCTGGTCGCCGACGACACCGACCCGGTCTTCCTGTCCATGGCAACGGCACTGGCGGCGCGGCGATCCGTGGAGCTTCCGGATCAGGCCTGGCGCAGTCTGGCAACGCCGGATGCACAGCTCTTGACGCTGTTGGACCTGTCCGACCGGGCGGTCTCGCGGGCGGCGCTCAGGGTCAGCGACCCAGGCCGGCTTCTTGCGATTGCCGACAACGTGTCGACCCCGTCGGACGTCAGGCTGGACGCCGCAGAGCGAGTGGCGGCGAACGGCGCCATCGCCCCATGGAGGCTGGCCGAGCTCTATGCCGAGCTACCGTTCGCGGCGGAGCAGCTGGAAAGCGCCCTCTACATGGTGACCAGAGAGTCCGGGCCGCATATCCGTGCCCTGGTCGAACAGACGGCGCGATCCCTTGAAGATCCGGCCGAGGCGTTGCAGCTGCGAGAGTATCTCTTGCGCATTGCAAGCAGCGAGTCGGCACCGCTGGCCGTGATGCTGGCGCTTCTGGATCCCATCGAGCCGGCATCCCGGGCCAGCTCCATCGCGATTCTGGCGGCGCGTACCTATTACGCTTCCAATGACCTTGATCGGGCCCGGGTCTGGCATGCTTTGGCGAGAGCCGACGCGGTCTTGCACGACAGTGGCGGAGACTTGGCGACGCTGTGGCCATTGGCCTGGCTGGCCGATGAGAGTGAACGCGGCGACACCGATTTCGACCGGGGACTGCAGACCTGGCTGGCGGCCGAATTGGACGCCGCTGGAGACACCGGTACCTATGGCGCTGCGGTCTCGCTGGCGGCGCTGAGGGCGCTGGGGCAGCCGATCGATCCTGCGATGTGGCATCTGCTGGCCGTCGACGACCGCCGCGACGCGACGTCTCTGCCGTCGGGACCGATTTGGTGGCGGCTGGAGGAAGCCGCTGAAGCGGGACAGGTCGGGCTGACCGCTTTGCTGGCCCTGGTCGCGCTTGGTGAGGACGGGCCGGGAGCTGCCCATCCGGTGCTGCTGGAGCGCGTGCTGTCGTCGCTGGTCGAAGTCGGGCTGCAGGGGGAGGCGCGGCGGCTGGCGCTGGAGGCCATCTGGGCTGCGCAGCTGTGAGTGATGCGCCGAAGACAACACGGCGCGGCCATGCCAGGCGGGCCCTGCCAGCGCTGCCGGCCGCAGTCGACGCATTCCTGGACATGCTGACGTCAGAACGCGGCGCCGCTGAGAACACGCGGATGGCGTATGCCCGCGACCTGGCCGACCTGGTAGGCTTCCTGCATCCCGGCGGCGTGAAGGTCGAGGACGCCTCAACGGAGGACTTGCGCCGATACTTCGATCACCTGGCCACGCGCCCCGGGCGCGACCATACCGGCACCGCCGCGCGGACGATCGCCCGGCGCCTGTCCGCCGTGCGGCAGTTCTACCGCTTCCTTCTGTCCGACCGGCGGCGGGAGAGTGACCCGACCACGACCATCGACATGCCCAAGCTGGGCCGCACGCTTCCCAGGGTGTTGAGCGAACAGGAGGTCGAGCGCCTGCTACACGCGGCGGCAGGCCATGGCGGGCCGGAGGGGATTCGCCTGGTGGCGCTCTTGGAGGTGCTCTATGCGACCGGACTGCGTGTGTCCGAGCTGGTGGGGCTGCCGCTGACGGCGATCGCCCGCGACGGTCTGCTGCTGCGCGTGCGCGGCAAAGGGGACAAAGAGCGCCTGGTGCCGTTGTCGGAACCTGCGCGCGACGCACTGGTGCGCTATCTGGAGGTTCGAGAACACTTTCTGATCCCGGGACGGGAGGCCAAGCAGGCACCGTGGCTGTTTCCGTCGCGCATCGCCTATGACGGCTATCTGACCCGCCAGCGTTTCGCGCAGCTGCTGAAGGAGCTTGCCATGGAGGCGGGGTTAGAGCCGAGGCGCGTCAGCCCCCATGTGCTGCGCCACGCATTCGCCACCCATCTCTTGAACCACGGGGCCGATTTGCGGTCAGTACAGCTCATGCTCGGCCATGCCGACATCTCGACCACCCAGATCTATACTCATGTCTTGGAGGACCGTATGCGCCGCCTGGTGGAGGATGCGCATCCCCTGGCGGATGTGTCCGGTCTCTGAGGCTATGTCCGTAGGTTTCGGATAGACTGCTGATCATTGCATTGGGATGACCTTGCCGGTTGAGGCACCGGTGGTGTCCGTGCTAGAGCGCAAGGCAAGGTATCGAGGAGGCGGCCGGCACACCGGCCGTTCCATAGAAGCGGAGGGGCGGGCAGCGGATGAGAATCCTTGTCCTGGGGGGAGACGGGTTCTGCGGCTGGCCGACGTCGTTGCATCTTTCCAATAAAGGGCACGACATCGTCATCGTGGACAACTTGTCCCGGCGGAACATCGACAATGAGCTGGAAGTCCAGTCGCTGACGCCGATTCAACCGATGGGCGTGCGTCTGGAGGCATGGGAAGAAGTAGGTGGACGGAAGATCGATTTCCGCCGATTGGACGTCGCGCAAGACTATGACAATCTGGTTGCGCTGTTTAAAGACTTCCGGCCCGATGCAGTCGTCCACTTTGCAGAGCAGCGGGCAGCCCCCTACAGCATGAAGTCGGCCCGGCATAAGCGCTACACGGTCGACAACAATATAACCGCGACACACAACGTCTTGGCGGCAATGGTCGAGGCCGGTGGCGACGCCCATCTGGTCCATCTCGGGACCATGGGAGTCTACGGCTACGATGCCGACGGGATCACGATCCCGGAGGGATATCTGCCGGTGAGGATCCAGGCCGATGACGGCCGCTGGGTCGAGCGCGAGATCCTGCATCCCGCCAATCCCGGCAGCGTCTATCACATGACGAAGACGCTGGATCAGCTGCTGTTCCTCTTCTACGCCAAGAACGACGACCTGAAGGTCACTGACCTTCATCAGGGCATCGTCTGGGGCACGCAGACGGAGGAGACGCGGCGCGACGAAAGGCTGGTCAACCGGTTCGACTATGACGGCGACTATGGCACCGTCCTGAACCGTTTTCTGATGCAGGCGGCGATCGGCCACCCGCTGACGGTGCACGGCACCGGCGGCCAGAAGCGGGCGTTCATCAACATCCAGGACACTGTGCGGTGCGTCGCACTGGCGCTGGAGAATCCGCCGCAGCGGGGCGAGCGGGTCAACATCCTGAACCAGATGACCGAAGCCCATCGTGTCCGGGATCTGGCCCATCTAGTCTGCGAGCTGACCGACGCGACCATGGAGTTCGTCGATAATCCGCGCAAAGAGCAGGAAGAGAACGAGCTGCATGCCGATCACCAGCGGCTGCCAAGCCTTGGGCTGGAGCC
This sequence comes from Anaerolineae bacterium, assembly GCA_028285185.1. Classification (GTDB taxonomy): domain Bacteria; phylum Pseudomonadota; class Alphaproteobacteria; order DSM-16000; family Inquilinaceae; genus JACKIG01. Next base: position 4,275 of record JANQQD010000216.1, read on the forward strand.
GATCACGCTCCGCGCGGGCCTGCTGTCGGAGGTAATGGAGATCGCTCGCCAGTATGCGGATCGCTGCGACACCTCCAAGATCCCCTGCCGGTCGCTTTGGCGTCGGCGGCAGAATGGGGCGGCCGCTGCGGACTAGCAGGACCGGCCAGCACCAAATGGGCCGCCGGCAGCGGCACATGTGATAGCCGCATAGCGAATCATCGACCGCCGGGGGTTGCGTAGCGGCGGTTGATGGGGCATTGCCTCTGCCCAACGTAACGAGGAGGTGTCATCCCCATGAGCTTCACCGTCATCGAGCAGGCGCCGGCCCGTCTGAACCGCAGCGAGCTTGCCGTTCCGGGCAGCAACGCGCGTGCTCTGGAGAAGGCCGCCGGCCTTGGTGCCGATGTCGTGTTCCTCGATCTTGAGGACGCGGTGGCGCCGGACGAGAAGGAACAGGCCCGCAAGAACGTCATTGCCGCCATCAACGACATCGATTGGGGCAACAAGACCCTTTCCGTGCGCATCAACGGCCTCGACACCCACTACATGTACCGGGACGTGGTC
>JANQQD010000264.1 GCA_028285185.1 Anaerolineae bacterium
GTGATCGTCGCCACGCATAACGAGATGATGATCCGCCGGCTGGATTACCCGGTTCTGCGCCTGGAGGCAGGCTCGGTAGCCGCCGCCGGCCATCAGGGACGACGCCCAGCATGATAGCCCGCATCGCCGGATGGCTGCCGGTCTTGCCGCGGCGGCGCGCGCCCGCTCCGATCGCGGCAAAAGGGCGCCGGTCCGTGCCCATGGTGATCGCACCGATGGTGTATCTGGCGACCCTGGCGACGGCACTCGCGCTCGCCCTTGCCGGCCTTGCCGACCGTTGGGAAACCGGGCTTGCCGGCACCGCCACAGTACAGGTGCCGCCGCCGGAAGACGGCTCCGCCATCACGCGGGAGATTCGGCTGGCAGCCGTCCTGGCGGTGTTGGAGACGTCGCCGGTGGTGTCTGAGATACGCCGGCTCGAGGATGCCGAGATGGCGGATCTGGTCGCCCCCTGGCTCGACCGCGCCCTTCTCTACGAAGACTTGCCCCTGCCGGACCTGATCGATGTCCGGGTTCTGCCGGGCCCGGCCAATCTCGACGCCCTCTCCGATGCCGTCGGACAGGCGGCCGAAGGGGCTACGGTGGACGACCACGCGAATTGGCTGGGCGACGTCATGGCGCTGACGCAGACCGTCGAATTCGTTGCCTGGGTCGCCGTGCTGTTGACCGGGGCCGCCGCCGTCGCCACGGTCGTGGTTGTCACACGGGCGGAACTGGCCATTCACCGGGGTGTCACGGACGTCTTGCACATCATGGGCGCGACCGACGGATACATCGCCGGCCAGTTCCAGCGGCATGCCGTGTCCGGCGTGGCCCTGGGCGCCGTTGCCGGTACAGCGCTGGGGGCCGTAACGATTGCCCTGCTGGGCCTTACCGTCAGCGAGCGCGAGGATCCACTGCTGCCGGGGCTCACGCTCGACGGCAACGACTGGCTGGTGTTGGTGGGCTTGCCGATAGCTACGGCGGTTCTGGCGGCGGTCACCGCGCGGGTAATCGCGCTCAGAACCCTGATGCGGATGCCTTGACGGAGTTGAACTGATGGGACGACTGCGTGGCCTGATCACGCGCGGGCGCCGCCCCCGGCGGCTGTTCGGCAGACGGGCGCGTCTTGCGGTGCTGGCATCGGCCTTCGCCTTTGTCGCCGGCCTGTCATGGTTCGCAGACCGGGCGGCCCGACCCGGCGTCGACGATGGCGGGCACACCGACGCCATCGTCGTGCTGACCGGCGGCAGTGAGAGGTTGGCGACGGGGCTGGCCCTGTTGGCGGACCGGCGGGCGCGGATGCTGTTCGTGTCCGGCGTATCGGGCGAGGTGGACCTGGAAACGCTGCTGCAACAGTCCGCGGCCGCCCCCGGGGACCTACAGGGCCGCATCGCGCTCGGCTATATCGCAGCCGATACGCGCGGCAACGCGCTGGAGACAGCGGACTGGATGCGCCGGCAGGGGTATTCCAGCCTGCGGCTGGTCACGGCCAACTATCACATGGCCCGCAGCCTGCTGGAATTCCGCCGTGTGCTGCCGGATGCGGTGATCGTCCCCCATCCTGTCCATCCGGCCCGGGTGCATCTGGAAGACTGGTGGCGCTGGCCGGGCTCGGCCAGGCTGATCACCATGGAATATCTGAAATACCTTCTTGCCTTGGGCCGCAGCCTTGTCTTAGGGCCGGCATCCCAGCCGGTGTGATGGGAGCGGTCGCCGCATGATCTGGGTTCGGTCACTGGTCTTCAACATTGTCTTCTACAGCATGACCTTCTTCTGGTGCCTGGGCATTGCCTGGACGCTGCTGACGACACGCCAGCGGATGATGGCGACCGTGCTGGCCTATCTGCGCGTCGTCTACGCGCTGGAGCGGACCGTGCTGAACCTGGACTATGACGTGATCGGTCTGGACCGGGTTCCGGAGGGGCCGGTGATCATCGCCGCCAAGCATCAGTCCGCTTGGGAGACGATGAAGCTGCACCTGATCCTGCACGACGACCCGACCGTCGTGCTGAAACGCGAGCTCATGCAGCTGCCGTTCTGGGGCTGGTATGCGCGGAAAGCCGAGATGATCCCCGTCGACCGCGGCGCCGGCGCGGCGGCCGTGGCCAGCATGTTGGCCGGCGGGCAAAAGGCGGTGGCCGGCGGACGCAAGATCGTGATCTTTCCGCAGGGCACGCGCACGGCGCCGGGCGCCTGGCGGCGCTATCGGCCGGGCGTGGCCGCGCTATACGAGCATCTCGGCCTGCCGGTCGTACCGGTCGCGCTGAATTCCGGCATGTTCTGGGGACGGCGGCGATTCCTGAAATCGGCAGGCCGGGTCACGGTGGAGTTCCTGGAACCCATCCCACCCGGCCTGCCGCAGGCCGTGATGATGGACCGGCTGGTCGACAGCCTGGAAGAGGCGACGGACCGTTTGGTGACGGCCGAAGGCGGGCCGGCGACGGAGCGGCCGGCACCGGCCGCAGAAGGTCTGCGCCGCCACGGCTAGCTCTGTGACGATGCCGAAGATGTGACTGCGGCCCGCTGGCCATTTTCCCTTCGCCATCGTAGCGTCTCGGGGTTCCAGACACGCCATCGTAAGGGAGGCCGCATCGCCGTGTTCGACGAGACGCTGATGAAGATTGCCAACCAGCTGGTCACCTATCACAGGGAAGGCAAACAAGCCCAGGGCCTGAGCGAACTGTATGCCGCCGACGCCGTCTCTGTGGAGGCGACGGCGATGCCGGGCACACCCGGTGCGGAGAGTGCCGGCCTGGACGCGATCCGCGGCAAGCACGCCTGGTGGGAGAGCGCGATGGAGGTTCACTCCAGCAGCGCCGAAGGTCCTTTCCTGCACAGCCCCGACCGTTTCGCCGTGATCTTCGAGGCCGATGCGACCAACCGGGAGACCCAAGAGCGCAACCAGATGCGCGAGGTCGGCATCTACACCGTCAAAGACGGCAAGATCGTGCGCGAGGAATTCTACTACAACTGCTAGTCCACGCGGCGCACGGCAACGGCTTGGTCGTCGGGAGGGTCCGTCAGGTCCCCTCATTCCCTTCCGGCCGACCGGGCCGCACCTGATACCATTGAAGCGATTCGCCCAGCCCGGTTCCGAAGGGTCCCTCGGCAATGCGCTTTCATGTGGACGTCCAGATCCATTCCAGATACTCCCGCGCCACCGCGAAGAATGCCGATCTGGAGAACCTGGCACTGTGGGGCCGCAAAAAGGGCGTCACGGTAGTGGGCACGGGGGATTTCACCCATCCCGCCTGGCTGGCGGAGATCAAGGAGAAGCTGGTGCCGGCGGAACCCGGGCTATTTCGCCTGCGGCCCGATCTGGAACGGGAGGTGGAGCGGCAGGCGCCGGCCGCCTGCACCGTCCCGCAGCGCTTCCTGTTGGAGGTGGAGATTTCCACCATCTACAAGAAGGGCGACAAGGTCCGGAAGGTCCACCACCTGATCTTCGTGCCCGATATCGAGGCGGCGGACCGCCTGGTGGCGCGGCTGGCGCGCATCGGCAATATCGCCTCCGACGGACGGCCGATCCTGGGCCTCGACTCCCGCGATCTGCTGGAGATCACGCTGGAGACCGGGCCGCACTCCTACCTGATCCCGGCGCATATCTGGACGCCGTGGTTCGCGGCCCTAGGCTCGAAATCGGGCTTCGACACCATCGACGACTGCTATGGCGACCTCGCCGAGCATGTGTTTGCCGTCGAAACTGGGCTGTCGTCCGATCCGCCGATGAACTGGCGGCTGTCGTCGCTGGACCGCTTCCGCCTGGTGTCCAATTCCGACGCCCATTCGCCGCCCAAGATCGGGCGCGAGGCCACGACCTACGACACGGCGCTCGACTATTTCGCCATGCTGGAGGCGCTGAAGACGGGCGACGGTTTCGTCGGCACCGTGGAGTTCTTCCCCGAAGAGGGCAAGTACCACATGGACGGGCACCGCAAATGTGGCGTCCGCTTCGAGCCTGAGGAGACCAAGGCCCATGACGGCAAGTGCCCCGTGTGCGGCGGCGCGCTCACCGTCGGCGTCTCGCATCGCATTGACTCCCTGGCCGACCGCACGGAGGCCGAGGCGCGGGCGGCCCCGCCCCCCAAGGCGGCCGAAGTCCTGAGCCTGGTGCCGCTCGACGAAATTCTGGCCGAGATCAAAGGCACTGGCGCGGGCAGCAAGGCCGTTACGCGCAGCTACGAGGCGCTGCTGGCCGAGTTGGGGCCGGAACTCGCCATTCTCGAAACGGTGCCGGTCGAGGACATCGCCCGGGCGGGTGGGCCCCAGTTGGGGGAGGCCATCGCCCGCCTGCGGCGCGGCGACGTGATCCGCGAGGCCGGCTATGACGGCGAGTACGGCGTGATCCGGCTGTTTCGGGAGGAGGAACGCCGCGAGGCCCGCTCCGGCGGTCTCTTGTTCGACCTGCCGGCAGGCGATGCCAAGCCGGCGAAGGCACTGCCGCTGCTCAGCAAAGCGCCCGAAAGCGAAGCCGAACTCCGCCATGTGCAAGAGCCGGCTCCCGCTTGGCCCGGCGATTCCGAGGGAGAATCGCTGCGGACTGGGGCAGGTCCGCTCGATCGCCTTGACCCGGACCAGAGGGGGGCGGCGGAGATCGCGGACGGTCCTTTGTTGATCGAAGCGGGGCCGGGCTCGGGCAAGACGCGAACGCTGACCCACCGCATCGCGCATCTGGTGAGAGGGCGGGGGGCGCCGCCTGGGGCGTGCCTGGCCATCACCTTCACGCGCCGCGCCGCGCGGGAGATGCAGGCTCGGCTCGCAAACCTGTTGCCCGACGACTGGCGACAGATCCCCATCCACACCTTCCATTCCCTGGGCCTGGCGGTGTTGCAGGAACATGCTGAAGCAGCGGGCCTGCAGCCGGGATTCCGGGTCGCCGATCCGGCGGAGCAGGCAGCGCTGCTTGCCGAAAGCCTCAATGTGTCGGAGCGTCGGGCGCAGGGCCTGTTGGCCGCCATCTCGCGCGCCAAACGCACTGGCCTGGCGGAGACGGACACGGTGGCGGACGCAGCGCGTGCGCATGATCGCGCGCTGGCCGCCCGCAACTGTGTCGACTTCGACGACCTCGTCCTGCGCACGCTGCAGATGCTGGAACAACATCCGGACCTTCCCGCCGCCTTGCGCGACCGGTTCCGCTGGATCTCGGTCGACGAGTTCCAGGACGTGGACGCGCGGCAATATGCGCTTCTGCGGCTGCTTTCCGGCGACAGCGGCAATCTCTGCGCCATCGGTGACGCCAACCAGGCCATCTACGGCTTCCGCGGTGCCGATGCCGCGGCCATGACCCGGTTCTGCGAAGACTTCCCGACCGCTGCGGTGGTTCGCCTGAAGCGCAACTATCGCTCCACCGCCACGATCGTCACCGCGTCGGCACAGGTCGTCGCATCGGCCGAAAGTCCCGACAGCATCGCCGAAACGGTGCGCGGCATGGCCGCGCGCATCGAGATCCACAGCGCGAGAACGGAATCGGCCGAAGCCGAGTTCATCGTTCACACCATCGAGCAGCTTCTGGGCGGGCACAGTTTCTTTTCCATCGACAGCGGCCGAACGGCCCTGGGCAAGGAAGACACCCTGTCCTTCTCCGACTTCGCCGTGCTCTACCGGACAGAGGCGCAAGCCGGCGCGATCGCCGAGGCCCTTTCCCGCTCCGGCATGCCGTTCCAGAGCCTGGCGAACCGGCCTTTGGCCGCCCATCCGGGCGTGGCCGACCTGCTCGCGGCCCTGGAGGACCACAACGGCGACGGCACGCCGCTGCACGCCCGACTTAAGGCCACGGCGGAAAGGCTGGGCCCAGGACAGGGCCCGAGCGGGCATCGCGACATCGCATGGGCGTATTTGGACCACCTGGCGCGCGCGTGCGACGACGATGCCACCCGCTTTGCCGACGCCATCGCGCTGGCCAGTGAGGCCGACCTCTGGGATCCGCGGGCGGACCGGATCGCCCTGCTCACGCTGCATGCCGCCAAGGGGCTCGAGTTCCCGGTCGTGTTCATCGCCGGCGTCGAAGACGGTGTCCTGCCGCTGAGCTGGGGCAAGCCGGACGCGGCAGCGCTGGCCGAAGAGCGGCGACTGTTCTATGTCGGCATGACGCGGGCGGAAAACCGGCTGTTCCTGAGCCGGGCCGAGAAGCGCCTCTGGCGCGGCAAGGTTCGGGAGATGCCGCCATCGCCCTTCCTCGACGACATTGAGGCGGCGCTAACTGAGACCACACGCATGGAGCCGCGCCCACAAAGGCCGCCGGACCGCCAGCTCAACCTGTTCGCCTGACCGGCGGCGCCCTCCAAAACGAGCCCCCGCCCGCGCGGACGCACGGACGGGACCCGTTTCAGAAGGCAGGCGTCAGCCGTAGATCAGCCGCGGCAGCCAGAGCACCACGTCCGGGAACACGATGCACACCGTCAAGCCCAGCACCTGCAACGCGAGGAACGGCAGCGACGACAGGAAGATGGTGCCGGTGCTGATGTGCTTCGGCGTCACGCCCCGCAGATAGAACAGCGCATAGCCGAAGGGCGGGGACAGGAAGCTCATCTGCATGTTCACCAGATAGAGGATGCCGAACCACAGCGGCACCTCGTGCGGCGCCACGCCCGGTAGGCCGAACACGCCCTCGAACGCCAGCCCGCCGACGATCGGGATGAAGATCGGCACGGCCAGCAACAGGATGCCGACCCAGTCGAGGAACATGCCCAGGAACACCAGGATGATCATCATCAGGATCAGCACGCCATAGGGTCCGAGCCCTGTGCCGAGGATCAGGTCCGACACGAAAGTCTGGCCGCCCTGCAGGATGTAGAAGCCGACGAAGATGGTGGCGCCGAAGATGATCCACAGCACCATCGCGCTGGCCCGCATGGTCGCCAGGCAGGCTTCCTTCACCGACAGGATCGACAGGCGCCCGTGCATGGCCGCCACGATCATCGCGCCGAAGCTGCCGATGCCCGCGGCTTCCACCGGCGTTGCAGCACCGCTGAAGATCACGCCGAGGACGAGCGCGATCAGCGCCAGTGGGGCCAGCATGCGCCGCAGCAGCTTCAGCTTCTCCGCCCAGCTCACCCGCTCTTCCGGCGGCAGCGCGGGCCCAAGCTCCGGCTTCGCCCAGGTGCGGATGCTGACATAGGCGATATAGAGGCCCGACAGCATCAGGCCGGGGATGATCGCGCCAACATAGAGCTCACCCACCGATTGCTGGGCCACCACGGCATAGATGATCGCCAGGATCGACGGCGGGATCAGGATGCCCAGCGTGCCGCCGGCCATGATCGAGCCCAGCGCGATCTTCGGGTCGTACTTGCGGCTGAGCATCGCCGGCAGGGCGATGATGCCCATGGTCACCACGGCCGCGCCGATCACGCCGACCATGGCCGCCAGAACCGTCGACGCAATGATGGTCGCCGCGGCCAGGCCGCCATGCAGGCCGCCCAGCCATTTGTAGACCACGTCGAACATCTCATCGATCAGGCCGGCGCGTTCCAGCATCGCCGCCATGAAGATGAACAGCGGGATGGCGGAAAGCTGATAGTTCGTCATCAGCGGGAAGATGCGGGCCGGGATGATGTTCAGCATCAACTGGTCGCCGACCAGATAGATGAACACCACGCCCAGACTGCCGGTGACGAAGGCCAGCGGCAGGCCGAGCGCCAGCAGCACCAGCAGGCTGCCGAACATCAGCAGCGACAGCTCCGCGATCGGGATGCCGGCCAGGCTGCCCGACAGGCTGAACAGGATCGGCGGGTCCGCATAGGGGTCGCGGAAGGCGACGTTCAACACCTCGACCAACAGCAGGAAGCCCAGGATCGAGCAGACCGTGATGATCAGCAGGGTGGTGGTGCTTTGCGGCAGGCGCAGGCGGCGGCCGTGACCGGCCTCGCCTTGCGGGGTTCGGATCGTGGCCTCAGACATGGGACGCCCTCCCCTGGCCGGCGGTCTTGTAAACCTGCACGTCTTTGATGAAGCGGCTGATGCCCTGCAGCAGCAGCAGCACGCCGCCGATCACCAGCGTGGCCTTCACGGGGTAATAGGCGACGCCCCATTCGCTGAACGACACCTCGTTGGCATAGCCGCTGGCGAAGAAGAATTCGTTCTGGTTCATGGAGCTGGAGAAGAAGGTCCAGCCGGTCCAGATGAACGCCAGGATGAAGATCAGGAAGGCGAAAGACGTGACGATGTCGAGCGCCGCCTTGTTGCGTGCGCTGGCCTTGGCATAGAACAGATCGACGCGAACATGAGCATCGTGATTGTAGGCATAAGCCCCAGCCAGGATGTATTGCATCCCGAACATGAGATACATGCTCTCATGCGCCCAATTGGTCGGGGAGTTGAAGAAGTACCGCGCGACAACTTCGAAGAAGTAGACGACGACCGCGATTACCGTCCAATAGGCCACGAAGAAGCCGCTGAAGTTGGACAGGCCGTCGAGCCACCGGGTCACCCGGTTGCCCGGTGCATTCTCGGTCGGATCTTCGTGGGTCGCCGCCAGTTCGTCGCTGGTCGGCACATGCCCGGCGACCAGGGCGGCACGCGAGGCGCGGCCCGACCACCAGCGGTCCACGGCCATATAGGTCAGTGGAAAGAAAAGAAGCGCACCCCAATACAGCCAATGGGGCAGCTCGAACTCAAGCTGCAGGGACATGATGGCACCCTCCCGAGCGGCGGCCCGGCAGCCGCCCGGGAGGGACCGCCGGACCGCACTTGTTCTTGATCAGAGATTGAGCTCGTGCCCGGCAATGTCGTCCGGCGTGATATAGGCGACGGCCGGGTTCTGCATGACTTCCAGATGCAGGCTGAACAGGCGCGCAGCATCGGGGTCCTTGTTCGCCCATTCGAACCAGCGCGGGATCGCCACCTGCCGGAAGCGGGCCACATCCTCTTCCGACAGACGGGAGATGGTGGTGCCTGCCTCCTCATACGCCGGCCAGGCCTCGCGGTTGGCGGCCTGGATGCCGGCGTAGTGCGTGCTGGAATAGGCGCGCACCAGTTCGGGCAGGAGCTCTTTGAGGCTGTCCGACAGACGGTTCCAGGCGCGCAGGCTGAGCGAGATGTCCATCAGGTCGACGGGCTGATGCAGGCACGGCGTCGACGGCGGTCCCATGACGATGACGTTGGTCACCTGGTGGAAGCCGAGATCGTAGTTGACGGCCGGCCCGACGAAGTCGGCGGCGTCGATCGTCCCGCGCTCCAACGCCGGGTAGACTTCCGAGCCCGGCAGCAGCGTCGTGCGCGCCCCGATATCGGCGAAGCAGTCGGCCACGATGCCGCCAGGCACCCGCAGCTTCAGCCCCTCGAAATCGTCCAGCGACGTGATCTCACGATTGGCGTGGATCAGGTTCATGTCGTGGTGAACGTGGCCGACGAAATAGAGGCCGTTCTTCTCGTAGAGCTCCTGCGCCAGATCCCTTCCGCCATAGGCGTTGAACAACATGTCCCAATGGTGCGGGTGGTTCAGGCCCATGGGGTAGGACGACAGGAACACGCCTGCCGGCATGCGCCCAGCCCAATAGACGGTGAACACGTTCATGCCTTCCAGCACGCCGTTGCGCACGGCATCGAACAGCTGGAAGTCGCCGGACACTGCGCCGGCCGGGAACGGCGTGAACGCCAGCTCGCCGCTGGTGAGCTCGACCATGCTGTTGCACCATTCCTCGAACAGGCGATAGCCGGTCGTGCCCGGCTGCCATGAGGTCTGGATGCGGAAGGTTTCGCCCGCCTCTTGCGCCTTGACGATCGCCGGCCCGGCGACGGTTGCCGCAGCCGCACCGCCGGCAAGGGCGGCAGTCCGCAGGAACGCGCGACGTCCGGCGGCGACGCCTTCAACGGCTTCGCGATGGGGCTGTGCTGGTGTCGGAGTCTTCGTCATCGATCGTCCTCCCGTTGGTTGATTGCGAAAGCAACTGACATACGTGGAGATGGATCGGCATTCCAGATTCAATGAAATTCTTTCCGTATCTCGGAAATGTCTCAGAAATATCATATGCAATAAGGAGTTATGGAAGTGCCATGTTGGAATCCTACACGGCCACTCCGATCGACTACCAACTGACGCGCTATGAATCATTGAAAATTCAATAGCTTGGCGACATTATGTTTCCGATGTATCGGCGCTTGGCGCATCTTTCGGATTCGGAATCGATTTCGCACGGAAGCCGCGGCTGCGCGCGTCCGTTGAAGGAGAGTGGGCCATGGCAACTGCCCCCAAACAGAAGGCCCGGCGGCGCGGTGCCGCCGCGAAGCCGGCCGCGGATCGCGGCGCCCAGGTGCAGTCGCTGGTCCGTGCGCTGACGATTCTGAACCGGCTTGCCGAAGCGGATGACGGCGCCAGCCTGACCGACATCGCCCAGCAGGTGGGCGTGCCGGTGTCGACCGCCCATCGCCTGCTGACCACGCTGCAGCAGGAACGCTATGTGCGCTTCGACGGCGAACGGGCTCTGTGGTCGATCGGCGTCCAGGTCTTCGTCGTCGGAAACAGTTTCGTGCGCACACGCAACCTGGTGCAGATCGCTCGCCCGCATATGCGCCAGCTGATGTTGGAGAGCGGCGAGACCGTGAACCTTGCGGTGGAGGACAAGGGCGAGGCCATCTATCTGGCGCAGATCGAATGCCGGCAGATGATGCGGGCCCTGGCCACGCCGGGTGCACGCGTGCCCCTGCATTGCTCCGGCGTCGGCAAGGCGCTGCTGGCGGCGATGCCGGAGAGCCAGCGCTCAGCGATCCTGCACAAGCACGGGCTGCCGCGGGTGTCCGCGCGTACGCTCACGACCCCGGCGGCGCTACGTGAAGACCTCACAAGGGCAGCCGAGCGCGGTTACGCCGTGGATGATGAAGAGCACGCCGTCGGCCTGCGCTGTGCGGCGGCGGTGATCCGCGATGAGGTCGGCGAGGCGATCGCCGCGGTTTCCCTGTCCGGCCCGGCGGCGCGAATTTCCGACGACAGGGTCGCCGTGCTGGGCGATCTGGTGCGCCGGACGGCCGAAACCATCACCGCGGAATACGGCGGGCGCCGCAGCTTCGGCACTGCGGCCTGAGCGCAACGCGGCGGATCGGCCGTCAGCGGGCGGCCACTGGCGTTTTACGCCTGCCCGGTAGCGGCGTCGGCGTCGTCGCCTCCGGCTTGTCTTCGCCGCCACATCACGATGAAGACGATGAAGGCACTGGCGGTCACCACGACCATCTCGATCTGATTGACCAGGTGGTGACCGCGACTGGCGGCGCGTTGGGCCGCCTCAAGCGAGGGATATACGCGCGTGTTGTCGACCGGCATGCCGGCCTGCACGGCTTCGCCGACAAACCAGCCGCAGATGCTGACGGCAAGCATGATGACCAGCATCACGCCAACGTACTTCAGTGCGAATTTCAGCATGCGTACTACCGTGTCACGGCCCTCTCAGCGTTTGGATCGGCGAGCTATCCCGCCATACGCGAGAAAACACTGCGCCTATACGTCTTAAGGGCCGGTTACCCGGTTGCGTGCCCCAGGTCGAACAACATCGAGCTATGCTCTGGCAAGCTACCGCTTCTGCCAACTGATGGAGATCCTTTTTCGCCGGAAGCCATTATCGATCTGTAAATCATGACAGATTTCTGGTTATTCCGTATAACGGAAACGTTTCCAAAAACTGTTGGCAGCGGCACTGAGGTGGCTTAGGTTTTTCATTAGGCGATGCGACAAGCCTGATGGAGGGACCGATGGCCAGGATGACAGCGTGCGAAGCCGCGGTGCAGGTGATGGAAAAGGAAGGCGTGAGCGTCGCCTTCGGCGTTCCCGGAGCTGCGATCAATCCGCTCTACGCAATCATGCGCAAGCGCCAGTCGATCCGGCACATCCTCGCCCGCCATGTGGAGGGCGCGTCACACATGGCCGAGGGGTACACACGCGCCAAGCCCGGCAATATCGGCGTGTGCATCGGCACGTCCGGCCCCGCCGGAACGGACATGATCACCGGCCTCTATTCCGCGCAGGCGGATTCGATCCCGATCCTGTGCGTCACGGGCCAGGCGCCGCGGCCGAAGCTGCACAAGGAAGACTTCCAGGCGGTCGACATTCAGGCCATCGCCGCACCCGTCACCAAATGGGCGACCACGGTGCTGGAACCGGGCCAGGTGCCGCGGGCCTTCCAGCAGGCCTTTCACTTGATGCGTTCGGGCCGACCCGGCCCCGTGCTGATCGACCTACCGCTGGACGTGCAGCTGGCGGAGATCGAGTTCGACATCGACACCTACGAGCCCCTGCCCGCCTACAAGCCCGCCGCAACGCGCCGGCAGGTGGAAAAGGCCCTGGAGATGCTGAACGCCAGCGACCGGCCGCTGATTGTGGCCGGCGGCGGGGTCATCAACGCCGACGCCTCCGCGCTTCTGCGGCAGTTCGCAGAGACCACTGGCGTGCCGGTCATCCCCACGCTGATGGGCTGGGGCGCCATCCCCGACGACCACCCGCTGATGGCCGGCATGGTGGGGCTGCAGACCAGCCACCGCTATGGCAACGCGACGTTCCTAAAGTCCGACTTCGTGCTGGGCATCGGCAACCGCTGGGCCAACCGGCACACCGGGTCGATCGAGACCTACACGAAAGGCCGCACCTTCGTGCATGTGGACATCGAGCCCACACAGATCGGCCGCGTCTTCAACCCAGATCTCGGCATCGTGTCCGACGCAAAGGCGGCGCTTGCCCTGTTCGTGGAGGTGGCGCGCGAGTGGCGGGCGGCCGGAAGGCTGAAGGACCGCAGCGAATGGGCCCAGGCCTGCGAGCACCGCAAGCTCAACATGCTGCGCCGCAGCCATTACGACCAGGTGCCGCTGAAGCCGCAGCGCGTCTATCAGGAGATGAACGAGGCTTTCGATCGCGACACCTGCTACGTCACCACCATCGGGCTGTCGCAGATCGCCGGCGCCCAGTTCCTGAACGTCTACAATCCGCGCAACTGGATCAATTGCGGCCAGGCCGGCCCGCTGGGCTGGACGCTGCCGGCGGCGCTGGGCGTCCGCGCAGCCGATCCGGACCGCGAGATCGTGGCGCTTTCCGGCGACTACGACTTCCAGTTCCTGATCGAGGAACTGGCCGTCGGCGCCCAGCACAAGCTGCCCTATCTGCATGTGGTCGTGAACAACTCCTATCTCGGCCTGATCCGCCAGGCGCAGCGCGGCTTCGAGATGGACTTCCAGGTCAGCCTCGCGTTCGAGAACATCAACAACGACGAGATGCAGGGCTATGGCGTCGACCATGTCGCCGTCGCGGAGGGCCTGGGCTGCAAGGCGATCCGGGTGCGCAGCCCCAACGAATTCAAGGCGGCCTTCGCCGACGCGCGGGCGCTGATGGAAGAGCACCAGGTGCCCGTGGTGCTGGAATTCATCGTGGAACGGGTGACCAACATCTCCATGGGCACCGAGATCCACAACGTGAACGAGTTCGAAGAGATCCTGTGCCTCGACCCGACTCTGTCGCTGGACGACGTGTCGGGCTCGGTTCTCGCCAACGGCACGACCGCCGGAGCGCAGAGCGCGCCTGAGCCGGTCGCCGCCGGCCAAGACAGCAGATAAGGGAGGGTAGGCCGATGCCGCAATTCTGCGCCAATCTCAGCATGCTCTATGGCGAGCATGCGTTTCTCGACCGTTTCGCCGCCGCCGCGACAGACGGCTTCACCGGGGTCGAGTACCTGTTCCCTTACGCCTTTGCGGCGGAGGATCTGGTCGAGCGGCTGGGCGCCAACGGACTGACCCAGGTGCTGCACAACCTGCCGGCCGGCGACTGGGACGCCGGAGAGCGGGGCATCGCCTGTCTGCCGGACCGCGTCGGCGAGTTCCAGGACGGTGTCGGCAAGGCGATCGACTATGCCACCGCGCTGGGGTGCACACAGGTGAACTGCCTGGCAGGCATCGCGCCCGACGGGGAGCCGTCGGATCGGCTGGCCCAGACCTTTGTCGACAACCTCCGCTTCGCCGCCCGGCGGCTTGCCGATGCCGGCATCAAGCTGCTGATCGAGCCGATCAATACGCTCGACATCCCCGGCTTCTTCCTGACCGGCACGGACCAGGCCACGGCCCTGATCGACGAGGCGGGCACGGGCAACATCTACGTCCAGTACGACGCCTATCACATGCAGATCATGGAAGGCGATCTGGCCAGAACAATCGAGACGAACCTGACCCGCATCGCCCATGTGCAGGTGGCCGACAATCCCGGCCGGCATGAGCCCGGCAGCGGCGAGATCGCCTACCCCTTCCTGTTCGCGCATCTGGACCGCGTCGGCTACCGCGGCTGGGTGGGCTGCGAATACAAGCCGGCGGGCGCCACCACGGACGGCCTTGGATGGCTGGCGCCCTACCTGCCCGCCCAGCAAGCCGCCTGAATCCTGAGAAGACGGGAGGAATGAAGACATGAGCAAGGTGGGATTCATCGGTCTCGGCATCATGGGTGCCCCCATGGCCGGACATCTGATCGACGGCGGGCACGAGCTGTTCGTCGTCCAGCACCGCTCCGCCCCACCGCAGGAGCTGCTGGGCAAGGGTGCCGTGGTCTGCGCCAGCAACCGCGAGGTGGCGGAGCGGGCCGACGTGATCATCACCATGGTGCCCGACACGCCGCAGGTGGAGGCCGTGCTGTTCGGCGCCGACGGCGTGGCCGAGGGCCTGAGCCCCGGCAAGACCGTGGTGGACATGAGCTCCATCGCCCCGATCGAGACCAAGCGCATCGCGGCCAGGATCAACGATCTCCGCTGCAGCTACCTGGACGCACCGGTGTCGGGCGGCGAGGTCGGCGCCAAGGCCGCGAGCCTCACCATCATGGTCGGCGGGCCCGAGGCCGTGTTCGAGCAGGTGCGACCGCTGTTCGAGCTGATGGGCAAGAACATCACGCTGGTCGGCGGCAATGGCGACGGCCAGACCTGCAAGGTCGCCAATCAGATCATCGTGGCGCTGACCATCGAGGCGGTGGGCGAGGCATTGGTGTTCGCCGCCAAGGCCGGGGCCGATCCGGCCAGGGTGCGCCAGGCGCTGATGGGCGGCTTCGCCTCGTCCCGCATTCTTGAGGTGCACGGCCAGCGGATGATCGACCGCAGCTTCGACCCCGGCTTCCGGATCGCGCTGCACCAGAAGGATCTGAACCTGGCGCTGCAGGGCGCCCGGTCGATCGGCGTCAGCCTGCCCAACACGGCGACGTGCCAAGAGCTGTTCAACGCCTGCACCGCCCATGGCGGCGACGGCTGGGACCACTCCGCCATGGTGCGCGCCCTGGAGGTGCTGGCGGA
>JANQQD010000272.1 GCA_028285185.1 Anaerolineae bacterium
GCACCGCGATGATCTGACGCTCCAGTGCCGAGGTGGTGTCCACCAGTTCCGCGTCGAGCCGCTCATGCACGGCCCGCAGGCCGGCATCGGCGCGCTGAACCCGCTCCAAGAGATCCATGACGGACTGGCGGAGCACCGCGTTCGCGGTCTGCGCAGTCTCCATCGCCTGCATGCGTGTCTCGACGGCTTCCAAACCTGCCAGTAGGCCGGAGATGCCTGCCACTTCGGCAGAGATGTGCTCGATTGCCGCCGCCAGCGCCTGATCGCTGGCCGCCAAAGTGGCCCCGTCGACCGGGTCGACCGCTTCAAGGGCGGCAAGCCGGCTCTCCACCTCGCCGCCTTTCATCGGCTCCAGCGCTTCCAGAGTGTCGAGTCGCTCGGCGAGCGCGGCGGCTTGCCCGTCCAGCCCGTCGACGCGGACGCTGGCCTGTTCAACCGCGGCCAGTCGCTCGGCCTGGGTCTGCAGCCTTGTGCCCACGGCGGTCAGCGCCTCGCGTAGGCCCGCCACGTCGTCGGACGCTGCGAAGGTGTCCGTGCCGGCTTCCAGCCCTTCGATCCGCTCGGCCAGTCCAGAGATCCTCTCGTCAATCTCGCCTTCTATCTCCTCAGTTCCGCCTTCGCCCGCGGACTGCTCAAGCGCTGCAATGCGGGTCTCCAGATCGGTCAGGGTCGCCGCGATGGCGGGCGCACTCTCATCGGATGCGACAGATTCGATCGCATCAAGGCGGTCCGCCAAGGCCTGCATCTGCTCAGTCGATGATCCGGCCTCGCTTTCCTGCTGTTCCAGAGACGAGGCAAAGCCCTGCAGTTCCTGCTCCAGTGTCCCGACCCGATCGGCCAGCGGCGCGCCATCCGGTGCGGCCTGCGTCGCCTCTTCCACAGCCGTAAGGCGCTGGTCGAGGGCGGCCGCGGAAGGTTCCCCGGCAAGCTCGGCGACCTGTTCCGCCATCCAAAACGGTGCCGTGGCGGCCACCACCGCAACCAGCGCAACCAGCAGCGCCAGCCATGCGACGCCGCGGCCGCCGCCGCGGGCAGCTTCGGGATGCTGTACATAGGCCGCTTCGTCGGATGGCTCTGTGCTTACTGTCATTGCCGGCTCCACGCGTGCCGTGTCGGATGGGTCCACAGGGGCGGTGCTTGAGTCTGTCGGCGCGTCTGCCGACACTGGGGTCTCAGGTTGAGAGCCAGCCCCTTCGGTCGATTCCGGTGCCTCAGCCGGCTCCGGTGCTTCGCTGCCGGCGGGCGGCCGGGTGGCGGCCAGCAGCAACGATGGCAGATCGATGTGATGGCGTTCCGCCGCTTCGGCAATCTCGCGATGGCGAGCATCGGGGATGTGGCCGCGGCGTTTCCAGCCTTGCACAGTGGTGACCGGCGCGCCGAGCTTGTGCGCCATCGGCCGGATGCCGCCGAAGAGCTGAATAACCTTGGCGGTGGCCTCTCCGGCATCGCCGTCGGTTCCTGCCTTCTCATTATCCGGCTGGTCGGGTTCGTCGGCTGGGTCCATGGTTTTTTCCTCCCCGTCCGAACTTTGCGCGGCGGCGGCATCAGGATCGTACGCTAGCGCCAGCATTGAGGCACGGTCAGGCCGCGCAGCCGTGCGGATTCCACTCCAGGCAGCCGCTCCGCTCGTCTTCGTAAGGCGGTCGGCCACGTCGTCGCTCAGGCACAGCGCCGTCAGCCGCGCCAGATGGCTGGTCAGGCCGGCGGCCTCAGCCAGTTGTCCGAAGATCTCGGCCGACCGCACCGAAAAGAACATGACGCCGTCGAGCGTGTCGCCTTTCAGCGCCTCGACGGCCGGGCCTGGCAAATGGTCGGCGGCCTCCGCCTCATAGATCGCAACCTGCCGGACCTCGAACCCTTCGGCCTCGAGGCTGGCTCTGAGGTCGCCCGCGAGATGCAGCCCAGCGCTGTGCAGCAGGGCGCCGGCAGCGGGATCCAGACGGTCTTTCGCCAGCCGTCCCAGTGCTTCCGCATTGCCGTCGGCGCTTTCCACCAAGGCGAAGCCGGCATCGCGCGCCGCCTCGGCCGTGATCTCTCCGACCGCGAGAACCGGAAGCGCCCGCATGTTTTCCAGGCGCGTGAACGCGCGCACGCCGTTGGCACTGGTGAACAGCAGCGCCTGCACGCCTTCCAGATCGATCGCCACGTCCGGCAAAGGGACAATCCGGATGACGGGCGCCAGCACGCTTTCGATGCCCCGCGCCTGCAAGAGGGTCGCCAGTTGTGTCGCCTCATGCGCAGGGCGCGTGATCAGCCAACGCTTCGTCATTGGAAGAAGTCCTTTCCGATGCGGGCCAGCAGCTGTTCCCCAGCATCATGGCCTATGCGTACGGCGTCGGACCGATCGCCTGCGAGACGTACATTGTATAACTCAGAGCCGTCGGGGCGCGCCACTAGGGCGATGAGGTCTAGGCCCTCATCTGCTCCAATCGACGCCAGCGCCCCAATGGGCGTGCGGCAGGATCCTTCCAGGACGGTCAGAAGCCCGCGCTCCGCCGCGACGCTGTCGGTTGTCGTGGCGCAGGCGAGGGGCCTTAGGCGCAGCGCCATGTCAGCGTCATCGCCGCGTGCGATGATCGCGATGGCGCCCTGACCGCCTGCGGGAAGCATTTCGTCGGGTTCCAGCGCCACAGCATGAACGTCGGTGCGACCCAGGCGGTTCAAGCCGGCCATGGCAAGGAACGTCGCGGCGACACGCCCTTCGGCAACCTTTGTCAGCCGTGTGTCGACATTCCCCCTGATCGGCACCGCGGTCACGTCCGGGCGCCGCGCCAGCAGCTGGGCCTGACGGCGTACGGACCCCGTTCCGACAACGGCACCAGCCGGCAGATCGTCGATCCGCCCAGCACTGGCGCAAATCAGGGCATCACGGGGATCTTCCCGCGGCAGGCAGCAGACGATCGACAATCCGTCGGGCACCCAGGTCGGAATGTCCTTCGCCGAATGCACGGCCAGCGAGATTCTGGCGTCGAGCAGCGCCTCATCGATCTCTTTCGTGAACAGCGCCTTTCCGCCGATATCGGCCAGGGGGCGGTCGGTGATGGCATCGCCGGTCGTGCGGATGGTCACGATTTCCACCGCACCCGGTTCGGCGAGATCGGGCCACGCCGCGATCAGACGATTGCGCGTTTCCCCGGCCTGGGCCAGCGCTAGCGGGCTGCCGCGCGTTCCAATGCGGATAGGCAGGACCATGACCCGAACGTGTATGAAGCCGCGCCGCCGTATCGTCAACGTGGCCGGAGGCGACAACGCACATTAATCGACGCCCGCGGCCCGCTGATGTATCACCGGCCCATGCTGGTGCTTGGCATCGAGACGTCCTGCGATGAAACGGCGGCCGCGGTTGTCACCGACGACCGTCGGATCCGCGCCAGCCTGGTCCATTCGCAGTTGGAGCAACATGCACCCTTTGGCGGTGTCGTCCCGGAAATCGCGGCCCGTGCCCATCTGGCGGTGCTGAACGGACTGATCCGCCGCGCCATGGACCAGGCCGGCATCGGCTTTGCCGCGCTTTCCGGTATCGCCGCCACCGGCGGTCCAGGATTGATTGGCGGTGTCATGGTTGGGACGATGGCGGCCAAGGGGCTCGCCGCAGCGACGGGTGCGCCCTTTGTGGCCGTCAACCACCTGGAGGGGCACGCCCTGACGGCGCGGCTGACCGACGACCTGCCGTTCCCGTACCTGTTGCTGCTTGTCTCAGGGGGGCACTGCCAGTTGCTGGCCGTGCACGGGGTGGGCCGGTATTGGCGCTATGGGTCGACTGTGGACGACGCAGCGGGCGAGGCGTTTGACAAGGCGGCCAAGCTGTTGGGCCTCGGCTATCCCGGCGGGCCCGCCATCGAAGAGGCCGCCAAGACGGGCGATCCGGCCCGCTTCGATCTGCCTCGCCCCATGGTCGGGCGGGCGGGGGCGGATTTCTCGTTCTCCGGCCTGAAGACGGCGGTCAAGCGCCTGGTGGACGATCTCCCGCCCGGACCGCTGCGGGCGCGCGATGTTGCGGACGTCGCGGCTTCGTTCCAGGCCGCCGTCGCGGATTGCCTGGCGGATCGTACCGCCAGGGCGATGACCCGGTTCCGCGGTGAGCATGCGGACGCCGCACATCTGGTCGTTGCCGGTGGGGTCGCCGCCAACGCTGCCGTGCGGCAAAGCCTGGCGGCCCTCGCCACCCGGGAATGTTTCGGATTCACCGCCCCACCGCTGGCCCTCTGCGGCGACAACGCCGCCATGATCGCTTGGGCCGGGATCGAACGACTGAAGCTTGGTCTGACCGACGGCCTCGACTTCGCCCCGCGGCCGCGCTGGCCGCTCGATCCGGATGCTGCGCCCGCCTGAGCTCCGGGCAAGAGCGTCAGCAACGTTGAACGAGTCGGCAACGATGCATTACAGATAGCTTAACAACAGCAAATGAATGTCTTACGCAATCTAACAATAAGCGAATGAAGGGACGGGTGATGGACGGCAGATACCTGACACCGCTGCAGGTACAGGTTGCGGTGGTCGATACCCTGTTCGGCGCGGCGCGGACGCTTAACATGTGTTCGCAGGCGGTGCTCTCGGTTCAGTCCGCCGTGTGGCGGCAGTGGACCGGACTTTTCGGTGGGGCCTTCGGCAGGACCGGGGCGGCGCGCTAGGCGGATCAACAGTCTCGGACGTCGCCGCGCCGGCAAGGTTGGAGCGGCACCGGTTTTCGAGGGCTTGGCGAAGGTGGGGCAGTCGGCTAGCGTGGGTGCCATCGATGGTGTCCGCCGCTGGGAGGCCGCATCCCGTGCCTTATATCGTCCACTGTTTCGACAAGCCCGAGCATGCGGGCGTTCGTGCTGCGAACCGCGAGGCGCATCTCGCCTATCTCGACACGTTTGCCGGCAGCATCCTGCTCGCCGGACCGACCCTTGCGGATGACGGCCAGACACCGACGGGCAGCCTGATCGTTATCGACCTCCCGGACCAGGCCGCCATCGACGCATTCTGCGCCAACGATCCCTATGCGAAGGCAGACTTGTTCCAGCGTGTCGATGTGAGCCTCTGGCGCAAGACGCTGCCGAAGGACTGACGTGCCGGGCAGCGTCAATATGGCAGTGGGGTAGCAGGCGCGATGGCTTTCTGGCTTGTGAAGTCGGAACCTGACACCTGGTCCTGGGACGATCAGGTGGCTGCGGGCACGGAAGCGTGGGACGGCGTCCGCAACCATCAGGCGGCGAACCATATGCGGTCGATGCGCCTGGGCGATCGGGCCTTCTTCTACCATTCCAACGAGGGCAAGGCGATCGTCGGCATCGTCGAGGTCGTGCGGGAGTTCTATCCCGATCCGGCCGATGCCTCCGGCAAGTTCGGGATGGTCGATGTTCGGGCCGTTGGACCGCTGGCTGAGCCGGTGAGCCTGAAACAGGTCAAGGCGGATCCGGCCCTGGCAGAGATGGTGCTGGTTCGCAATTCGCGCCTCTCGGTGCAGCCGGTCACCGAGGCCGAATGGCAGCATGTCTGCCGCCTTGGCGGGGTCGAGGCAGGGTGACCGGCGGGACAGGCGCCGGCGACTTTCTGTGCGCGGTCGACCTCATTCCCGAAGGGCAGGCGCGGGGCTTCACAGTCGGTTCAGGTGCGGAACGACGCGACATCCTGGTTGTGCGTCGTGGCGGCAGGGTGTTCGGTTATGTGAACTCCTGTCCGCATACGGGCAGCCCGCTGGACTGGACGCCCGATCGTTTCATGAGCCCGGACGGGCGCCATCTGATGTGCGCAACGCATGGTGCGCTGTTTCGTGTGGAAGATGGATACTGTGTCAGCGGACCTTGCGCCCGCCAATCATTGGAGCGTGTAGCCGTCGCAGATCACGACGGGCATGTGCGGATAGTCGATCACTGAGCCTGCAGACGGTGCGCGAACGCCGTCGCCACCATCATCGGATGGCTTGCGTCACACCATCCGTCGAGGTGACCGCCGCTTCCGTCACCTGCTCGGCCACCAGATGACACGACCGCGCCGCTTTGGCGAAGCCGGTCTGGCCTTCCGGCAATTGATCGATCACCGTATCCAGCGCCGCGAGGCTGGTCTCCAGGCGAAACTGAACCACCCGGTCAACCAGGTCGTCCCCATTGCTGCTGACAACTCCAACCGAACCGTCGGCAGGCATCCCATCCTCCCCGAAATTGGGATGCTCGCGCCAGCGCGGCACCCCTTTCCACAAAGACGGCCATTTTGGCTTGTAATGGGTTAACGATATCTTAAACCGCGGGAACTGGGCGTCACGCTTGCGCCAATTGGCGCGTGGCCCGGCCGGCCAGTTGTGATGGCCGGTTAAAGCATGGATAATGACGATCAGTGATCGCGGCGGAAGACCGCGACAGATCCGGGACGTCGGGCGGGCCGTTGGGCCCGCGTCGGGTCTGCCGTATGAAACACAACCGATACCGGGGAGCGTCCGAAGAATGAGCAGCGACAGCACTGTGTTTCCGGTGCCGGCCGGTTGGTCGGAGAGGGCCTGGATCGATCAGGCCAAGTATCAAGAAATGTACGAGCGCTCGGTCAGCGACCCCGACGGGTTCTGGGGCGAACACGGCAAGCGCGTCGACTGGATCAAGCCATTCACAGAGGTGAAGGACACGTCATACACCGGCAAAGTGAATATCCGCTGGTTCCATGACGGCACGTTGAATGCGTCCTACAACTGCATCGACCGTCATCTGGCAACGCGGGGCGATCAGACCGCAATAATCTGGGAGGGCGACGATCCCTCCGAGAGCCGTCATGTCACCTACCGAGAGCTGTACGGGCATGTTTGCCGCATGGCCAACGTGCTGAAGGCGCGCGGTGTGAATAAGGGCGATGTCGTTACGATCTATATGCCGATGATACCCGAGGCCGTGTATGCCATGCTGGCCTGCGCGCGCATCGGCGCCGTTCACTCGGTGGTGTTTGGCGGCTTCTCTCCCGACAGCCTGAAGGACCGCATACAGGACGCCAGCAGCGTCTGCGTGATCACTTCGGATGAGGGCTTGCGAGGCGGTCGCAAGGTGCCGCTGAAGCGCAACGCCGACCAGGCACTGGAAAGCTGCCCGAGCGTCCATACGGCTCTGGTCGTGCGGCGGACCGGTGGTGAGGTTCCATGGCAGGACGGCCGGGATGTCTGGCTGCACGAATTGGCGGAAACGGTGCCGGCCGACTGTCCGCCGGAGGAGATGGAGGCCGAGGCGCCGCTCTTCATCCTCTACACCAGCGGGTCCACCGGTAAGCCCAAGGGCGTCCTGCACACCACCGGCGGCTACATGGTGTACGCCTCCATGACGCATCAGTACGTCTTCGATTACCACGACGGTGACGTGTACTGGTGTACGGCCGACGTCGGCTGGGTGACGGGCCACAGCTATATCGTGTACGGACCGTTGGCCAACGGCGCCATCAGCGTCGTCTTCGAAGGCGTGCCGAACTATCCCGACGCCTCGCGGTTCTGGCAGGTTGTGGACAAGCACAACGTCAATATCTTCTACACCGCCCCGACGGCCATTCGTGCGCTGATGCGCGAGGGAGAAGGGCCAGTCAAGTCGACCGGCCGCGGGTCGTTGCGGGTCTTGGGGTCGGTCGGCGAGCCGATCAATCCCGAAGCCTGGATGTGGTATCACACGGTGGTCGGTGACGAACGGTGCCCGATCGTCGACACCTGGTGGCAGACGGAAACGGGCGGCATCCTGATAACGCCGCTGCCCGGGGCCACCGACCTGAAGCCTGGATCGGCGACCCGACCCTTCTTCGGCGTCAAGCCGATGATCGTCGACGGCGAAGGCAACGAGCTTGAAGGGGCGACCGAAGGCAATCTCTGCATCTCCGACTCCTGGCCGGGTCAGATGCGTACGGTCTACGGCGACCACGATCGGTTCGTGCAGACGTACTTTTCCACCTTCCAGGGGCTGTACTTCACGGGTGACGGCGCCCGACGCGATGAAGACGGCTACTATTGGATCACGGGGCGCGTTGATGATGTGATCAACGTCTCCGGCCACCGCATGGGCACCGCGGAAGTGGAGAGTGCGCTGGTCGCCCATGATCTGGTCGCTGAAGCGGCCGTGGTGGGCTATCCGCACGACATCAAGGGTCAGGGCATCTACGCGTATGTCACTCTGAATGTCGGCATCGACCCCACCGAAGAGTTGCGCAAGGAACTGACCGGCTGGGTACGTAAGGAGATCGGCCCCATTGCCACGCCTGACTTGATCCAATGGGCGCCGGGGCTGCCGAAGACGCGGTCGGGCAAGATCATGCGGCGCATCCTGCGCAAGATCGCCGCCAATGAATACGATGCGCTGGGTGATACCAGCACGCTGGCCGACCCTGCAGTGGTCAGCGACCTGATCGACAACCGCATGAACCGTTAGCACCGAACCCTCAGGGACGGTTCTGAGAGGCGGGCGGAGCCCAGACTCCGCCCGTTTTTGTCGCCGCCCTAAGGTTTCAGCCGGTAGCCACCGGCGATCAGCCGGCCGCACACCACCCAGAGCATGGCGATGGTACCGACCACGACCGCCAATGACTGTGCGACCGGCGCACTGTGTACGCCGATCAGGCCGGCGCGAAAGCCGTCGATCACATAGAAGACGGGATTCACCCACATGGCCGCGGCCAATGGATCGGGCAGCGCTTCAATGGGCACGAACACGCCGGAAAGCATGGTTGTCGGCACGATGGCAAATACGAAGTATGCCGCCACGTGATCCCATTTCTGGGACTGGAGCGCGATCAGGATGCCCACAAGCGTCAGCAGCATGCCGCCGCCTATGGCGAAGCAGAAAAGCACCAGAAGGTTCGTGGGCACCAGGCCGAAGCCCAGGGCCACGACTGCCAAGACGATCGTGCCCGTGCTGAGTGCTGCCACCGTTCCTGAAAAGAGATAGCCGGCCGTCAGTTCGCCGGGGCTGAGCGGCGGCATCAGCACGTCGCTCAGGCTGCCTTCCAGCTTGTCGAACATCAGCGAGAAGGCCGGCGTTTCGGCCGCGCGCTCGGTGATGGTGAGCACAACCAGACCCGGCAGAATGAAGGTCAGCGCCTCGCGCCCGGCCGGTGTATCCAGATCGGGCCCCAGAGCGAAGGTGAACACGGCGATGTAGACGAGCGTGGAGAAGGCCGGCGCGACGATGCTCTCCAGCCATTCCATCAAGACCCGCCGAAGCTCCCGGCGCACCAGCGTCGCCACGCCCATCCAATGGACGCGGCCGATATGCCGTACAGTGAGCCCTCTGTCCGCCTGCGGAAGTTCGGCGCCGGTCACGGCTTCAGCTTGTAGCCGGTGGCCAGCATCCGCAAGACCAGCGCCCAAAGCGCCAGATTGCAGGCGGTCATGACCATGAGGCCGGCCCCCAGCGTGCCGTCGCTGATCCCGATGAAGCCGTAGCGGAACCCGTCGATCATGTAGAAGAACGGGTTGGCATGGGCGATCACCTGCCAGGTCTCGGGCAGGCGGTCGATCGTGTAGAAGGTGCCGGACAGGAAGGCCAGCGGCGTGACGACGAAGTTGGTGACGGCGGCGATGTGGTCGAATTTCTCAGACCAGATCCCGCCGATCATGCCCAACAGCGACAGCATCATCGACGCCGCGACCCCGTGAAACAGGATGAACAGCGGATCGTGGATGCCGAGCCCGGTGAACGGGACGATTGCCAGGAAGGTGACGAAGCCGACCAGCAGGCCGCGGGTGACGCCGCCTGCCACATACGCCACCGCCAGCTCCGTCGGCGACAGGGGCGGCATCAGAACGTCGACGATGTTGCCCTGGACCTTCGCGATGACGACCGACGAGGACGTATTGGCGAAGGCATTTTGCACCATCGCCATCATGATCAGACCGGGCGCCAGGAACTGAAGGAACGGCACGTCGCCGACCATGCGCACGATCCCACCGAGCGCCAGCGAGAAGATCGCGAAGAACAGCAACGTGGTCACCACCGGTGCGGCGATGGTCTGGGTCGCCACCTTCAGGAAGCGGAACACCTCTTTCTTATAGAGGGTCCACGCGCCGACCCAGTTTACGTGGCCGATGGCGCGTGGCCGGGGTGTCAAGCTGCTCATGGAATTGCCGGTTTGATTCGAGGCGGCGGCGGACGATAGCGCCCGTCACCTTGATGCGCCATGCTATTCGCCGTCGTTCCCGATCAGCGGGCCGATGACGACCACGCCTGGAAAGGCCAATGCGAAATACGTCTCGGTGACGCGGATCACGCGGGCGACCACCGAACCGGCATGGGGGAGCTGCAGCGCGACATGCGTGCCGACCTGCGGCAGCATGGCCGCTTCGACCCTGGCGCCGTAGCGCGACAGCTCGACCACACGGCAGCTCACCACATGGCCGTTGATGCGAACTTGGCTCGGCAGGTCCACCGAGTGGCGTTCTGCTGCCCGGCGATCGTCGCCATGGTCGATCGGAGACGTCATGGAGACCGCATAGTCGATAGGACACGAAACGTCATGGGCGGCACAATAGTCCTGCGCACGTCGTCAGCCTAGCCCCGCATGCACGTGGCGCAAACGGGATCCTCACATCTCGGCACTATTAACGGGATATTCTTGCCGAATGGTTGTCGGCAGCTGCGAGTCGGTACGGCCGTGACTGAGGTATTCGACGGGCCATGGCCCTTGCCCGTCAGTCCAGCTGCAGGGTCATGGCTTTCAGATACGCAGTTTCCGGCAGGAAGGGGTGAACGGGATGGTCTGGGCCGGCGCCCGAGGTCATCAGCACGCGCCCCCCGCGCTTGGCGTCCATAAGGCCGCGACGGACCTGTTCGGCAAACGCTGGCACATCTACATGGTGGCTGCACGACGCTGCCAGCAGAATCCCGCCGGGTTCGACGACACTGGCGGCCAACCGCACCATCTTGCGGTATCCACGGGCGCCCGAAGCCAGATCCTTCTTGGTCTTCACGAAGGCCGGCGGGTCGACGATGACCAGGCCGAAGCTTCGGCCGGTCTTGGCCATCTGCTCCAGCTCGGCGAACGCGTCCGCGCGTCGGCACTCGATCCGGTCGTCGCAGCCATTGCGGCGCGCCGACTCCTCTGCAAGAGCCAGCGCCGGCCGCGAGCGGTCGATCGCCAGCACGTGCCGGGCCCCGGCCGTTGCCGCCTGCACGGCAAATCCGCCGGTGTGGCAATAGACATCCAGGACGTCCCGTTCTGCCGCCAGCCGCGCGGCGAAGGCCCGGTTGTCCCGCTGATCGAAGAACCAGCCAGTCTTCTGTCCGCCAAGCAGGTCGGCAGCGAAGCGCGTGCCGTTCTCCTCCAGCTCCACCAGGCCGTTCACTTGGCCCACGGCAACGCGAACCTCGCTTGCAAGCCCTTCAAGCTGCCGGCTACCGGCGTCATTGCGCAAGACGACGGCCTTGGCCCCCAGAACCCGCTCGAAGGCAGCCAGCAGTTCCGGGGTCAGTCGGTCCATTCCCGCTGTATTGCACTGGACGCTCAGACAGTCGCCGTAGCGATCGACGATCAGGCCCGGCAGCCCGTCCGCCTCGGCATGGATCAGCCGGTAGAATGGGCGCGGAAAGAGGCGCGCCCTAAGGTCGAGTGCCCGTTGCAGTTTGGCGGCCAAGAAGTCTTCGTCGATCTGGGCGCGGACGTCGCGCGTCAGCAGGCGGCCGGCGATCAGCGCGTGCCGGTTGAACGTCGCCAGACCCAGCTGGCGGCCATGATCGGTGATGACGCGGACAACGGCACCCGGCTCCACGGCCTTGGCCGTCGCATCCATCACCACTTCGTTCGAATAGATCCAGGGAAAGCCGCCCTTCACCCGGCCATCGCGCCCCGGAAGCAGGCGCAAGGCGGGTATCTCCGAGACACGGCTGTGCATCGTTCAGGCACCGGCGGCGGCAGGCCGCCGCTCAGATACAGTGCGTTTCCCGCGCCTTGCGGATCCGCCCACCGTCATGCCCGGCGGGGTCGCGATCCGCATCGCTTGGGATTGAGGCTTTGCACAGGGTCACGCTTTCCACATGGTGGCCATGATCGCGGAACTGCCGCAGCATCCAGCGGCGATAGTCAGGGGCCAGCCGTTCACTGTTGGGCAGATAGGTGTGGATCGCGCGACAATCCAGGGTCACGGCGAGTTCGTCCATCGACCGGACCAGCGCCGTCGCCGCGGCCGTCGGCGTGAACAGGTCCAGCACCGAAAAGTTATCCACCAAGAGGCTGCGGCCGTGCTGCAGGTTGTCCTCCACCCGGAAGCTGAACAGTCCGTGGATGTAGCCCAGCGCCTGGACGGTCATGATGCCGCGGTCCGTGACGGCGCGGTCCAACAGTGCCGCCGCATACCGCCGCCACACGTCGACCGTGATGTCGGGCAGGATCGACTGGACCAGCGGGAAGGCCTGGTCGACCTGGCGCATGGCAAGGGGCAAAGGCGTGAAACGGTCGGGCATGTATGCCACCAAACGGGGAGTCCAATCGCTATGAAATCTGTACGAGCCTGAACGGGGATGCCTTGATGTGCATCAACGGCGCTCGGAGAGCTGAATCGGGGTCCGGAAGGGGGTGAACCGACCCGTTACCGTTTGCGATTCGCTGGATGTTACTTCAAAATGGTTTCTGGGAGCGGCTGGACGCAAGATGCCGGCTGTGAAGACAGGGATCGCCCAATGCCTCCGTTCGACTTGGGGCGTCCGGCAAAAATCGGCGCCCAAGACGTTCATCCTTGTGGCGCGTGCCCCGTGCGTAGCCTCACCGTTTGCGCAGCGTTCGAGGAGGAAGAGCTCAATAGACTGGCGGAGATCGTACAGCTGCAGCGCATAGACGCGCATCAGACGATCTTCAGTGAAGGCGACCCAGCGATGAACTTGTTCAATGTGACCGCGGGGACGGTCAAGTTGTACAAGCTCTTGCCAGACGGACGGCGGCAGATCACCGGGTTCTTGTTCAGCGGCGACTTCCTTGGTCTTTCGGTCAATGATCGCTACGCCTACAGCGCTGAGACGGTGGCGGTAACGTCGATTTGCCGTTTCCCGCGCCGGCATATGGAACTCTTGCTGGACGAATTCCCGAAACTGCAGCGCCGCCTGTTCGGCATGGCGTCGAACGAGCTGGCGGCGGCGCAGGACCAGATGCTGCTTTTGGGCCGCAAGACCGCGCGGGAGAAGATTGCCTCATTCCTGTTGGGCCTGTCGCAGCGCGCCGTCAGGCGCGGCCAGCGCGACAATCCCGTGCAGGTGCCCATGAGCCGGTCGGACATCGCGGATTTCCTCGGCCTGACGACCGAGACGGTTAGCCGCACCTTCACCCAGCTTAAGGCCAACGGCATCATCAGGCTGTTGGAAGGGGGCAAGGTGCAGATCGTCGACAACCGCAAGATCCTGGAAATCGCCGAGGGCAGCTAGCCATGTCGCGGTGGTGGCATCACTGTTCGCGCTGGCGATTGCGACATTGCTGGAAACGTTGAAAGTATTCGCTATACTGTGGCCGGTTCTCGGCAGCCAGCCGGGATGGGGTGGGAGTATGTCCTTCCGCTGCCGCGAGGAGTGAACTACTGTCAGGGGTCAAACCTCGGGCATCGGGGTACGGCGGGCAGTCCCCCGGGGTTGACATGGGGATCACCGCCCAATGCCAAGCACATCTAGGGGATGAACGATGAACACGATCCGTAAGTTGATGATTGCCGGGGCGGTTGCCGCCGCCACCGCTTTCACCGGGGCCACGGCATTTGCCCAGGCCGAGCCGCCCCCGAGCCGCCTCAACGTGGTCGACCGTCTGGTTGCCGCCGGTGGGTTCGACACGCTTCTGGCCGCGGCCACGGCCGCTGGCTGGGCCGATCGGCTGGCCGGCGTTCCGCCGTACGACCGCACGCAATACACCGTTCTGGCGCCGACCGACGAGGCCTTCGCCGCCCTCGGTGCCGATCTGGATGCGCTGCTTCTGCCGGAAAACCGGTTGGCGCTGCAGGAAGTGCTGAAGCTGCACATCTTCCCGCGGCAGTGGCGCTACAGCAACCTTGAGAGCAACTACAACGAGCCCATGAACTTCGACATGGGCTTCCAGACGCAGCATCAGGAAGACGTCATCGGTCCGCGTCCGATCGCGATCGACACGCCGGACATGCGCGCCTCCAACGGCGTGATCCACGTCATTCCGCAAGTTCTTACCCCGTGATTCGGTGCCGGCGGCGCGGGCGATCGGCCCCCGTTGCCGGCACCCACCTCTGGGGTCAGAGATAGGAACGGGCGCCGCGGGGCCGCGGCGCCCGTTCTGCATCCGTATCCCCTGGCCGGCACTTTGGCGCTAAAGATGATCCGTCCGGGCCCTTTGAACCTCATCACCGATGTTCCCGGCATCCTGGTGGGCAATGCCGAAGACCGACCGGGGCTGAGCGGCGTGACCGTCGTGCTGCCGGACTGCCGCATGCTGGCCGCCGTCGATGTGCGGGGCGGCGCGCCGGGCACGCGCGAGACCGATGCCCTCCAGCCGGGCACGTTGGTGGAGGCTGTCGACGCCATCGTGCTGAGCGGCGGTTCCGCCTTCGGGCTGGAGTCGGCCGGTGGCGTCATGACGTGGCTGGCCCATCACGGCCGCGGCTTCCAGATCGCCGATGCGACGGTGCCGATCGTGCCGGCCGCCATCCTGTTCGATCTCGCCAATGGCGGCGACAAGCCTTGGGCCCAGGCTGGCAGCCATCTGGCCTCGCCCTATCGGGCTCTCGGAGAGGAGGCGGTGGCGACGGCCTCAACCACTGTCGCCCTGGGCAACGCGGGTGCCGGTCTCGGTGCGACGGCCGGTCCATACGAAGGCGGGCTCGGCAGCGTCTCGGTGGTGGACGAGATCACGGGCCTCACTGTCGGCGCGCTGTTCGCCGTCAACGCCCTCGGCACGCCGGTGATTCCCGGCCAGCACGGCCTCTGGGCCTGGATGCTGGAGCACGGGGATGAGCTAGGCGGCCAGCCGCTGCCCACCGGCCGGCCGCCGAGCGAGATCGAGGTGATGTTGCCCGAACTGCCAGGCACCAACACCACGATAGGTGTGGTCGCGACGGACGCCGACTTGACGGTCGCCGAGGCCTGGCGCCTGGCCGTAATGGCGCAGGACGGCCTGGCACGGGCGCTGAAACCCAGCCATATGCCGTTTGACGGCGACACCGTGTTTGCGCTGGCGGCCGCCGCCAAGCCGTTGCCCGAGCCGCGCCCCCGCGCGCTTGCCCGCCTCGGCGCCATGGCGGCCGACGCCACGGCCCGCGCCATTGCCCGCGGCGTTTATCTGGCCGATCCACTGGGCGACCGCCCCACCTACCGGTCCCGTCACGGCCACGCGCTGCGCCTACGGGGTTGAATTCGGCAGCTGCGGGCGACAATCATGACGCCCCGTGCCCCTTCAGGGGCCGCCTGCAGCTGGACGTCCACCAATGGCCACTCGGCTCACCGCCCTTGTTTCAGCCCTGGCAATCGTCCTGCCGGCCACGGCCGTTGCCGACGACCGGCTGGTGATCGGCATGACACTGGAGCCGCCGCATCTCGACCCCACGGCTGGCGCCGCCGGCGCGATTGACGAGGTGGTTTACGCCAACCTGTTCGAGAGCCTTACCCGCATTGACGAGAGCGGCACGGTCGTGCCTGGCCTCGCGCAGAGCTGGTCGGTCTCGGATGATGGTTTGACCTACACCTTCCTGCTGCGCGAGGGCGTGCAGTTCCACGACGGGACGACGTTCGATGCAGAAGACGTGCGCTTCAGCCTGGAGCGTGCGGCGGCGGAGGACTCCACGAACGCGCAGAAGGGTTTCTTCACCCCCATCGCGTCGATCGAAACGCCGGTGCCGGATTCGGTGGTCGTGCAGCTTGAGCACCCGGTCGGTCTGTTCCTGTTCAACATGGGCTCCGGGGATGCGGCGATCGTGGCGCCGGAAAGTGCGGACACCAACACCACGCACCCTATCGGCACCGGCCCCTACCGCTTCGCCAGCCGGGCCGAGGGCGACCATGTCCGCCTGACCCGCTATGAAGGCTACCGCGACCCCGAGGCCGCGGCGTTTGACGAGGTCGTCTTCCGCTTCATCTCCGACCCCGCAGCGCAGGTTGCGGCCCTGTTGGCCGGCGATGTCGATGCCTTTCCCAACATGGCGGCACCCGAGGCGCTGGCCAGATTCGAGGCCGATGACCGCTTTGCGGTGATCGTCGGCACGACTGAAGGCGAGACGATCATGGCCGTGAACCATCGCCGCCCGCCCTTCGACGACCCGCGTGTTCGCCGCGCCCTGACCCACGCCATCGACCGCCAGGCCCTGGTCGACGCCGCCATGTTCGGCTATGGCACGCCCATCGGCAGCCATTTCGCCCCGCACCACCCGGCCCATCTCGACCTGGCGGATCATATCCCCCACGATCCGGAGCGCGCCCGCGCTCTGTTGGCCGAGGCCGGTCTGGCCGACGGGTTCGAGGCCACACTGGCCCTGCCGCCCCCATCTTACGCCCGCCGCGGCGGCGAGATCATCCAGGCGCAGCTGGCCGAGGTCGGCGTGCGCGTGACCCTGGTGCCGGTGGAATGGGCGCAGTGGCTGGAACAGGTGTTCCGCGGCTTTGACTACGATATGACCATCGTCAGCCACACCGAACCCCTGGACATCGGCATCTACGCCCGTGGCGCCGACTACTATTTCGGCTACGAAAACGACCCCTTCAACGCCGTCATGGCCGAACTCGACGCCACCGCCGAGCCCGCAGCCCGCAACACGCTCTACGCCGAGGCCCAGCGCCTGCTGGCCGAAGATGCCGCCGCAGTCTTCCTCTTCCAGCTCGCCAAGACCGGCGTGCGGGACAGGCGTCTGGACGGCCTCTGGCTCAACAGCCCGATCCAGGCCAACGACCTGACCGGCGTGCGTTGGGGGGAGTAGACGGAACCGAGACCGGTACGGTCGCCGCTCTACGCAATCTCCCGGAGCCAGAAGATCTCTTCGACGGCGACCCCCAACCGCGCTGCGATCTTCAGCGCGAGCACGGTGGAGGGTACGAAGACGCCGTTCTCGATCGTGTTGATGGTCTTTCGCGACACCGCGATGTCTTCTGCGAGCTGGGTTTGGGTCAGCCCGCGCGCCTTGCGGACGGTCTTCAGATCGTTGGCCAACTCCACCGCGCTCAACTCTCCGCGCGCCATTCCAGAATGGCGATCGACATCTGAAGGCTGACCATCATCAGCAGCGCGATCAGTCCTGAAGCAACCGCGCCGGAGACATCCAGCCCGCCGATCAGGTCGATGTTTGCGACGATCAAGGCGGCGAAGAAGCCGACGATCCACGATGCGAGCCCGGCCCTGCGAATGTTGTGCTGCCACAGCTCGTCGGCGAATTCGCGGTGCCGGCGGGCTTCGAAAAACACGATCCGCAGTGCCGGGTAGCCGAAACCGACCGTCAGCAGACCCAAGACCAATGCCGCGACCAACAGCACGGCGATCCATGTCTCGGCCAGGGAGCTGACATTCGCCGCCATGATGCAGAGGGCGGTCGGCGCGAAGAACAGCGTCGACCAGAACACGCTCTTGCGATACGTCGTGCGAAGCTCTTCCCGATCAAATGCGCCCATCTCGGTTCATCCTGTCTCGGTTTGTCGAGTGTCACAGCCATAATGTAACCTCAAGGTGACATTATCCGATCTGAGGCGATGATTCAAGCGTGATGCCGGATCTCTGCGGCAGACGGTTTGGACCGTATTCCAGGTCGGCGTGGACTTGCGCCTCGGGAACTCCGCCCACCCTCGTTGACAACGGCCCGCCCTTGCTTACTGTGCGGTCTCTTTCGCGCGCGGGCGGTGGGGCCGCCCGGCGTGCCCGCTTCGGGACCGATGGAGGCAAATCATGATCTCGGCCGTTATGCCGACTTACGCTCGGGCCGATCTGGCGTTCGAGCGCGGCGAAGGTGTCTGGCTCTACGGCACCAACGGCCGACGATACCTGGATTTTGGAGCCGGCATCGCGGTCAACTCGCTGGGCCACGGGCATCCGCATCTGGTCGAGGCGCTGACCCAGCAGGCGCAGCGCATCTGGCACTGCTCCAACCTCTACCGCGTGCCGGGGCAGGAGCGGTTCGCCCAGCGGCTGGTGGATGCGACCTTCGCTGACACCGCGTTCTTCACCAATTCCGGCGTGGAAGCGTGGGAATGCGGCGCGAAACTGGTGCGCAAGTACCAGTCCGCAACAGGCCAGCCCGAACGCTGGCGCATCATCACGGCCACCGGCGCTTTCCATGGCCGCACACTGTCGGGCATCTCGGCCTCGGGTGGGGAGAAGCTGACCAAAGGCTTCGGCCCGCTGGTCGACGGCTTCGATCACGTCGCATGGGGCAACCTGAACGAATTGCGTGCGGCGATCACGCCCGAAACAGCGGCCATCTGCGTGGAGCCGGTGCAGGGTGAAGGCGGCATCCGCCCCGCCACGCTGGACTATCTGCGGGCCTTGCGCGAGATCGCCGATGAATTCGGCCTGTTGCTCTATTTCGACGAGATCCAGACCGGCTTCGGGCGCACGGGTAAGCTGTTCGCCCATGAATGGGCGGGGGTCGCGCCCGACGTAATGTGCATCGCCAAGGGCATCGGCAGCGGTTTTCCGCTGGGCGCGTGCCTGGCCACCGAGGCTGCGGCCGTGGGCATGACGGCGGGCAGCCACGGCAGCACCTATGCCGGCAACCCGTTGGCCATGGCCGTGGGCAATGCCGTTTTGGACGTGCTGCTGGAACCGGGCTTCCTCGATCAGGTGGACCGCGTGGCCCGACGTCTTTGGCACAAGCTGGTGCCGCTGCCGGAGCGCTACCCCACGCTGATCGCCGAGGTGCGCGGCGCGGGTCTGATGCTGGGGTTGAGGGCCGTACCGCCGAATACGGACGTGATCGCAGCCTTCCGCGAGGCTGGACTGCTGACGGTGCCGGCGGCCGACAACGTGATCCGCCTGCTGCCGCCGCTGACCATCACCGATGCACATGTGGACGAAGCCGTGGCGATCATCGACCGGGTCTGTGCCGATCAGGTCGCCCATGCCTGAGCCTCGCCACTTTCTGAACCTGCATGAGGTCGGGCAGCGCGACCTGCGCCGCATGCTGGACATGGCCGGCGGGTTGAAGAAGGCCGACCCCAAAGGGGCCAACGGCAGCCCGCTGGCCGGCAAGACGCTGGCCATGATCTTCGAGAAGCCGTCGACGCGAACGCGCGTGTCGTTCGAGGTGGCGATGCGCCAGCTCGGCGGGGCGGTGTTGATGCTGAGCGGGCGCGAATTGCAGCTGGGTCGCGGCGAGACCATCGCCGACACCGCCCGTGTGCTGTCGCGCTATGTCGACGCCATCATGATCCGTACCCACGGGCCGGAACGGCTGAACCAGATGGCCGAGGCTGCCACGGTGCCGGTGATCAACGGCCTGACGGACGAAAGCCACCCCTGCCAGCTGATGGCCGATGTGATGACCTTCGAGGAGCATCGCGGGCCCATCGCGGGCAAGTCCGTCGCGTGGTGCGGCGATGGCAACAACGTTGCCCGGTCGTGGATACGGGCGGCGGCGTGCTTCGATTTCGAGCTGCGCATGGCCTGTCCGGAAGAGCTGCAGCCGCCGGCGGACTTGATCGCCTGGGCCAACAGCGGCGGAGGCCGCGTTGTCGTCGGCAACGACCCCGACAGCATGGTGCGCGATGCAGATTGTGTGGTCACCGACACCTGGGTTTCCATGGGCGATAAAGAGGCGGCCAACCGCCATAACGTGTTGCGCCCCTATCAGGTGAACGATCGGCTGATGGGCCTGGCCAAGCCCGAAGCGCTGTTCATGCACTGCCTGCCGGCCCATCGCGGGGAAGAGGTCACGGACAGCGTGATCGACGGGCCGCAATCGGTGGTGTGGGACGAGGCTGAGAACCGACTGCACGCGCAGAAGGGGATCCTCTTGTGGTGTCTCGACTGACGGGCGACGACCCGCCCGAACACGACGACGATGTGGTCCAGCCGTTCCTGATCGAGGCGTCGCAGCTGCGCGGCCGTTTGGTGCGCCTGGGGGATGTGGTCGATACCATCATCCGTCGCCATGCCCATCCGGCTCCGGTGGCGGAGCTATTGGCCGAGACCATCGTGGTCGCCAATATCCTGGCCAGCGGTCTGAAATACGACGGCGTGTTTACGCTGCAGACCAAGGGCGATGGGCCGGTGCCGACCATGGTGGTCGACGTGACGTCCGACGGCGATGTCCGCGGCTATGCCAAGGTTGTGGAAGACCGCCTGCCCGCCGACGCCCGCGCCACCGTGCCGGCTATGCTGGGCCACGGCCATCTGGCTTTTACGGTCGACCAAGGCGACCACACCCAGCGCTACCAGGGCCTGGTGGCGCTGGAAGGTGAGACAGTGTCGGAGTGCATCCAGCATTACATGCGCCAGTCCGACCAGCTCGATGCGGGGCTGAAGGTTGCGGTGGGCCAGCGCGACGGCGCGTGGCGGGCCAGTGGCCTGATGGTGCAGCGCCTGCCGGACGACTCCCCTAGCCGCTCAGCACTCTCCAGCGACACCGAAGACGATTGGCGCCGAGCCATGATCCTGATCGGCAGTGCCACGGATGGGGAACTGCTGGACCCCGGCCTGACCCCACACACGCTGCTCTACCGTCTATTCCACGAAGACGGCGTGCGTGTCTATCGGCCACGGGCGGTGCGCGCTAAGTGCCGCTGCTCGCGAGAGCGCGTGTCGCGCGTGCTTGCCTCGCTGCCGCGCGCAGAAGTGCTTGAGCTGAGGGAGCCGGACGGCACCGTTGCCGTCGTCTGCGAGTTCTGCACGTCGGCCTACCGCTTCACGGACGACGACCTGCGCGCGCTGGTTTCGTAGGTTTGTAGGTCGGCTTGAGTCCAAGGCGAAAGCCGACGGATCGCTGAGCGACGAATGTCGGTGAGTACCTTTACCCATGGGAGAGAACGTTCGAATGACAGGATTGAAAGGCAAGGTGGCCCTTATCACCGGGGCAAGCCGCGGGATCGGTGAGGCAACGGCCTATGCCCTGGCCAAAGAGGGCGTGTCGGTGATGCTCGCGGCGCGCAGCCATGGCGCGTGCGAAACGATCGCTGAGACCCTACGGGCGGAGGGGTATCAGGCCGAGGCGGTTGCCTGCGATGTCGCCGATTTTCAGGGTGTCGATGCCGCCGTGAACCGAACCGTGGCACGGTTTGGGCATCTGGACATCTTGATCAACAATGCCGGCGTCATCGATCCGATCGGACCTCTCTCGGAAACGAACCCTGACAGCTGGGCGAACTGCGTCACAATCGATCTGGTGGGTGCCTACCATGTTATCCGGGCGAGTTTGAGCCATATGACGGCGGCTAGGGGCGGCGTGATCGTCAATGTCAGTTCCGGTGCCGCGCATCGGCCGTTGGAGGGATGGAGCGCCTATTGCGCCGCCAAGGCCGGTCTCGCGATGCTGACGCGGTCTATTGCTCTTGAATTGGGCGAGGCAGGCATCCGGGTCTACGGCTTCGGCCCGGGCACAGTCGACACGGACATGCAGGGCGCCATCCGCGCCTCCGGCATCAATCCGATCAGCCAGATGAAGCGTGAAGACCACGCAAGCCCGGCAGTGCCGGCCCAAGCGATCGCCTGGCTGTGTAGCGATGAGGCGGCGGATCTGGCGGGACAGGAACTCTCGATCCGGGACGAGGATCTGCGGCGGCGCGTGGGCTTGCCGACCTGAAAGGCGGCGCGCCCTGTCGTCTCCGCCACCTATCCCGGCTTGAGGTTGATGAAGGTGGGATAGTCCTCGCCGTCGAACCGGCGCATGACTTCAAGCGTGTTGAATCCGGTTTGCTGTAATGTCCGGCGCCAGGTGGGGAGATCGAACAGCCCGGCGGTGCCGGCATCGTGCTCAACCTTCAGGCGCCCATCCTGGCGGATCAAATACACCGCCGTCCATTCGAAGGTGTCGTCCGCCGGGTCTGGGTCGTGATGGTTCTCGATGAACGTGACGTGCTGGGCGGCCGCCCCTTCGTGCGTGGTGGCAACCGACACCTCGGTCCGGTCCTGCACGAAGCTCTCTTTGGTGATTTCGGCGACGCAGATCATCACGCCGTGCGGCTCCAGGTGCCGGAATGCGGTTTCGAAGACAGCGGCAAGATCAGCCGCCGACGTCATGTGCAGCAGGGCGTCGTTGACGAAGACAGCATCGA
Source organism: Anaerolineae bacterium (assembly GCA_028285185.1). Classification (GTDB taxonomy): domain Bacteria; phylum Pseudomonadota; class Alphaproteobacteria; order DSM-16000; family Inquilinaceae; genus JACKIG01. Next base: position 22,113 of record JANQQD010000272.1, read on the forward strand.
AGGTGCAACCTAGCGCTGCATCGCGAATATCGGCCTGCAGATAGCGGCATTCCGGATTCAGCGCACGGGCGTGCGACAGCATCGCCTCGCTCAGATCGATGCCCGTAACCTCGAAGTGGCGCTTGAACCAGGCATCGTTCTTGCCGCCCCCGCAGCCCATGTCGAGCAAGCGGGTCGCCGTCGGCCCCACATGCAGCTTGATGTCATCGACGATCGCTAGGGATTCCGCCTCATAGTCCGAGACGTCGCCCCAGAGCGGCCATAGCCACGCGAGGTCCTGATACAAGCGCAGGGACATGTCGAACGTACCTGACCGCGGTTCCTTCGCCGTCGGCGAACCCGATCAGCGCGGACGCAGGATCGTGTCGCGCAACGTTCGGGCGAAGGCGCCCGGGTTCTTCAGCGGCGGGGCATCGCGCGCCGCCTTGACCGCGCCTCTGGCCAGCGACTCCGCGGCAGGCTTGGCCTTGCGGATGGCCTGCGCTGCCTTGGCCTGGACGCGCGGATCAGTCGCCAGGCGCTGGGCCGCAGTCCATAGAAGTGTACGCAAGATGGGCATCGTCACCTCGACCCCGGCCGCGTCTGGCCCCGTGTCAGGCTGCGATGCGCGAGAGCCTTTTCTGCTTGCGCTGCATCAGCCACCAGGCGCCGACGCGTGTTGCGTTGAACAACGTAGTATGTGGTTTCAGTCCGCACGCTTTGAAGACCATCGCGGTGACGCGGTCGATATGGTTCGACCGGTAATAGGAATAGGCGCGGCGCATGTACTGGTTGTTGAACGTGTCGCGGTCGTAAGGGCCTTCGTCCACATTCGCTGCGTAGTAGGCGTAGGACAGCTCGTCGTCTTCGGTCTCGGCGATGCGCCGCAATGCCACACGGATGCGCTGCAGCCGGTTCAGCCGGTCGGTGCTGAGGTAGCGCTTCAGGTGATCGTAGAACAGCTTGTAGTGGCGCAGCTCGTCCGACGCGATCTTGCGGCAGATGGCCCTGAGCAGCGGCTCTTCCGTCGAATCGCCGAGGGCGGTGTAGTACGAGCTGGTGCCGACTTCCACCATGCAGCGCGCCACCAGTTCGGCCGGGCGCGTGCCGCGAATCGATGTGTCGGTTTCCAGATCGAGCTTGTACCCCTCACGGAACCGCCGGAAGCGCTGCTCGAAATCGAACTCCGGGTCGACGACGGCGGCCCAGCCTCCCAGCGCCTGCCCGTGCTGGACCTCTTCTTGGCCCCATTGGACGGCGGCCTCGCAGAATTCGCTGTCTTCGCCGAATACGTTGCAGAGATACGTCACATAGTCGGGCGCGTTGTACTCCACCATTGCCGCGGCCCGGATGATCTTCTCTTGATCGGGATCGACCTTGTCGCGCTCGAACCGGTCCCAGGGAAGATCGTCAAGCGTCCAGTGCTTATACGCCATGCCCCCATCGTCCTATACCGACTACCTCGGTCGCCGAGTGGCATCTGCGCGCCGCTTCCGACCGAAGCCCAATCCCACAGGTTTTAACCCTTCGCAAACGCGAAGCCAATGAAGACGTTCACACTCGGTAACGAGAAGTTGCCCTTTAGCCCCAAAGGTTTAGTGGGTATCGCGTCGGACACCGGGCGCCGTTTCGGCGCCGCGGCATCACCCGCGAAGGGCGGTCTGCTTGGCCCGGGCCACGGCCAGTGCGGCCTCAGCGGCCGTCCTGTCGCCCTTGCCGGTCGAGTCTGCCACGTCTTCCATCAGGTCGCTGATCGCCTGATCCACTTCGGCCCGGTCCAGGTCGTCAAGCGCCACCGCCTCTTCCGCCAGCACGGTGCAGCGTTCGGCCGTCACTTCCACGAAACCGCCAGCCACGAAGATCCGGTCGGCGATATCGGGACGCTTGTCGTACACGTCGATCACGCCGGGGCGTAGTGTCGAGATCATCGGGGCGTGGCCGGGCATGGCGGCGAAGTTGCCTTCCGTCCCCGGCACCACCACCATCTCTACCGGGCGCTGCATCAGCAGCCGTTCTGGCGAGACCAGCTCGAATTCCGTCGTATTCTCGGCCATGTCCGGTGTCCGCTCAGGCCGCTTCCATGGCCAGTTGCTTGCCCTTCTCGATCGCCTCTTCGATGTTGCCGACCATGTAGAAGGCAGCTTCCGGCAGGTGGTCGTACTCGCCCGCGCACAGGCCCTTGAAGCCGCGGATCGTCTCCTCAAGCGGCACAAAGACGCCGGGCTTGCCGGTGAACACCTCGGCCACGAAGAAGGGCTGGCTCAGGAAGCGCTGGATCTTGCGGGCGCGCGCAACCACCAGCTTGTCGTCCTCGCTCAGCTCGTCCATGCCGAGAATGGCGATGATGTCCTGCAGCGCCTTGTAGGTCTGCAGAATGCGCTGCACCTCACGGGCGACCCGGTAGTGCTCTTCGTCGACGATGCGCGGATCCAAGATGCGGCTGGTGCTGTCCAGCGGGTCGACCGCCGGATAGATGCCCAGCTCGGCGATCTGGCGGCTCAGCACCGTGGTGGCGTCCAGGTGGGCGAATGAGGTGGCCGGTGCGGGGTCGGTCAAGTCGTCGGCCGGCACATAGATGGCCTGCACCGATGTGATCGAGCCCTTGCTGGTCGTCGTGATGCGTTCCTGCAGCGCGCCCATGTCCGTCGACAGGGTCGGCTGATAGCCCACGGCCGACGGGATGCGGCCCAACAGCGCCGACACTTCCGAGCCCGCCTGGGTGAAGCGGAAGATGTTGTCGACGAAGAACAGCACGTCCTGGCCTTCCTCGTCGCGGAAGTATTCCGCCAGGGTCAATCCGGTCAGGCCGACACGGGCGCGCGCACCCGGCGGCTCGTTCATCTGGCCATAGACCAGGGCGGCCTTGGAGCCGTCTTCCCCCAGCTTGATCACGCCGGACTCAATCATCTCGTGATAGAGGTCGTTGCCCTCGCGCGTGCGCTCGCCCACGCCGGCGAACACCGAATAGCCGCCATGCGCCTTGGCGATGTTGTTGATCAGCTCCATGATGATGACGGTCTTGCCGACCCCGGCGCCGCCGAACAGGCCGACCTTGCCGCCGCGGGCATAAGGCGCCAGCAGATCCACCACCTTGATGCCGGTGACCAGGACCTCGGTCTCGGTCGACTGGTCGACGAATTCCGGCGCCGGGCGGTGGATCGGCGCCGTCATCTTGGTCTCGACGGCCCCGCGTTCGTCCACCGGGTCGCCGACCACGTTGATGATGCGGCCCAGGGTCTCCGGCCCCACCGGCACACGGATCGGGCCGCCGGTATCGACCACCTGCTGGCCGCGTACCAAGCCGTCGGTCGAATCCATGGCCACCGTACGCACGGTGTTCTCGCCCAGGTGCTGGGCCACTTCCAGCACCAGCGTCTTGCCCAGAAGCTCGGTGTTCAGCGCATTCAGGATCGGCGGCAGATCGCCTTCGAAATGCACATCGACGACGGCGCCCATGACCTGCCGCACGCTGCCGATGACATTGGTTTCCACCTTCTTCTTCGCGGCTCTCGCCATGTCCTCGCTCCTGAAAACTGCTCTTTCGCCGGGGCT
>JANQQD010000291.1 GCA_028285185.1 Anaerolineae bacterium
TTCGTCGAGCTGCACGGCGATGACGAGGGCGATCGCGAGTGGGGCTATCACAGCGTCCAGAACGATGGCGGACAGGCGCGGATCTTCGGCGACGACAACGCCATGAACACCGTCTTCGACGGGCTCTATCACATCGGCTTCGACATCGAGCGCGGGCGCTTCGAGAACGAAGACGGCAATGCCAACGCCTCGGTCACCAGTGTCGCCCACTGGCTGGACCAGCTCTTGCGCCCGACGCTTGAGGCGGGCGACCTGGTCAACGATGCGATCGACCCGTTCGCGGGCGTTGAGCTGACCGGGACGGGCCTAGACCTGTTGATCGACACCATGATCAACGACGAAGGGCTGAACCGGAACGTCGCGACCTCGGAGATCGCCGAAGCCGCCGAAGCGGCGTCGGAGATGAACGCCATCATCGTCGATGCCATCGAGGCGACGGGCGCGGCCAATGACGGCGCGATCTCCACGCTCGATCTGCGCGCCATGAACGCCCGGATCCAGGAGAACCGGTACGACGACTGGGTCGAGTTGCACGGCGACGACGACGGCGGTGAGGAGTGGGGCTTCCACCTGGTCCAGAACGACGGCGACACCTCGTATCTGTTCGACCGGCCGGCCATGGATACCGTCGCCGACGGCATCTACCACATGGGCTTCGACATCAACCGCGACCGCTTCGAGAACGAGGACGGCAACAGCAATGCCAGCCTCAAGACCGTCGCCGGCTGGCTGAACGCGATCCTCGCCGAAGACCTCGCCGCCGGAACGCTGGTCAACGAAGACCTGATCCCGGATGCCGACACGCTGGACGCCCTGTTCGGCGAGGCGGTGATCGCCAGGCGGCTGGACAGCTTCGACGGCACCGCGGACTCGCAAGTGGAGATCGCACACAGCGATGCCTTGGCACTGGCCAACGGAACCATCGTGTTCGACTTCACGGCAGACGCCGTGGACGGCAAGCGCACGCTGTTCTCGAAGGACTTCACGAACTACCAGAACGGCGGCCACCTGACGGCCTATGTGAAGAATGGCGAGGTCGAGGTCCGTTTCCAGAGCGACAGCCAGTCGATCTATCTGGATGTCGACGATGTGCGCATCGAGGCCGGTGAAACCCATTCCTTTGCCTTCAGCTTCGGCGAGGACGGGGCCAAGCTCTACTTCGACGGCCAGTTGGCCGACGCCGCGTTGGATTTCACCACCGACCTGACGCTGAACACGAACAGCCTGGTTCTGGGTGCCAGCACCACGCGGCGCAGCGAGTGGAACCCGGATCATCGTGCCGACCCGTTCGACGGCGAGATCGACGGGTTCACGATCTTCGGCCGCGGGCTGACCCCGACCGAGATCGCGCAGCTCTATTACGCGCCGGAGGGCTATGAGCCGCCGAATGCCCTACCGGATGCGGTCGGTGACGGGCCCTTCCACGTCATCGGCGGCGACAGCATCGACATCCCGGTCGACACGCTGCTGGCAAACGACATCGACCCGAACGGCGACGCGCTGACGCTGATCGGCGTCGGCGACGCCCAGGGCGGCAGCGTCGAGTTGCTTGGCAACTTGGTCCGCTTCACGGCGGACGCAGTTGGCGGCGGTGCCTCGTTCGCCTATAGGATCGATGACGGCTATGGCGGCGTCTCCGACAACGTCGTCACCCTCGACGTGCGCGCGTTGCCCGATGGCGCGCCCAACCCGGTCTTCGTGCTCAACCCGCCGTCACTCGTCGTCGACGGTCCAGGCGACCAGGTCGAGATCGCCCACAGCGACGATTTCGAACTGGGCAACGGCACCGTCGCGCTCACCTTCGTGGCCGACAGCGCGGACGACTGGAGCCGCGATACGCTGTTCTCGAAGGATGCCAGCGGGTACGGCGATGGCGGGCACCTGACCGCCTATGTCCGGCACAACGACCTGATCCTGCGGTTCCAGGGGACCGACAGGCAGGTCGAGCTGAAGGCAGAGGACGCCATCGAAGAGGGCTTGGCCTACGACATGGCCTTCACCTTCGGCGACGGCGGCGCAAAGCTCTACCTCAACGGGTCGCTGGTTGACGACGCACCGGAGTTCAACTTCGACCTGGCGACCAACACGGAGTCACTTGCCGTCGGCGCCAACACCTGGTCGCGACAAGCCGGCACCACCGACAGCTTCAGGGACTATTTCGACGGCACGATCGAAGACTTCGCGGTGTTCGATCAGGCCTTGAGCCAGTCGGAACAGGATCTCTGGTTCGGCTAGCGGCGATCGGGATCAATCGTGGAAGGCGGCGGTCCATAGTTCTGGCCGCCGTCCTCCAACCGCACACCCTCATCGACTTCAACACGCTCGGCCGGGCACGACACGGTCACCGTCGTCCCGACGCCAAGGCGGCTGATCAGCTCGATCGACCCGCCGTGCAGACGCATCAGGCCGCTTGCGATCGTCAATCCCAGTCCCGATCCTTCGTATTTCCGGCTCAACGCGGCGTCCGCCTGCCCGAAAGGCTGCAGGACCTTGGCGATGTCACTCTCCGACAGGCCGATGCCGGTGTCAGAGATCTCAATCAACACGCCGCCCTTGCGCAGAGCCAGGCACAGAATGTCGACGCGCCCCGCCGGCTTATTGAACCTGATCGCATTGTCGATGATCCTGCCGAAGACCTCTCTGATCGCTTCCGGATCGCATTTGATCCGGATGCCGCGTCCGGGATCCTGCACGGCAACGGTCACGCCCTGGGCTTCGGCACTTTCGCTCAACGATGACACCGCTTCGACGAGGACTGCCCCGAGATCGGCCGTGTCCTCCTGCAAGAGGTAGGAGCCGGAATCGATACGTGCGGCCTCCATGACATCGTTCACCGTCTTCTGCAGGCGGTCACCGGCTTCATGAATGTCGTTCGCGTACTTCCGGTAGGTGTCACTGCCGAGCGGCCCGAACACCTGCTCGCGCATCATCTCCGAGAACCCGATGATGGAGTTCAGCGGCGTCCGCAACTCGTGGTTCATGTTGGCGAGGAAGCTTGTCTTTGCAGCGCTGGCGCTCCTCGCCTCCTCTAAGGCCACGGCTTGGGCGTGCTCGAGCTTCTTGCGCGCGGAGATGTCCCGCAGCGTGAAGATGCCCGTCTGCTCCAACCCCTCGGCGCCGCGGGGCGTGCGGCCGGGGCTCATACGGGAGAAGGCCGCGCGGATCTCGACGACGACCTTTGCGCCGGCGGGCGTAATGATCTCATGCTCCGCGGGGCGCGCACTGCCGCTTTGGACACCCGATGTGTCCGACGGGTCGGCGGCGTCGCTGTCCCGCCACAGCTGCGTCAGGTCGGCAAACTCCCGCGCGAGGTGACGCCGGGCAATCTGGCCTTCATCCATCCCCAGCATGGTCTTCAGCGCCGGGTTGGCGAATGACACGTTGCCCATGCGGTCGGCTATGAGAATCCCGTCCGATGTGTCGTTGACGATGGACCGCATCATCGCCGTCCGGTGCAGCAGCGCCATGGCCTTCTGCAGCAGCTGCTCCAGAAGCCCGTCGATCTGGGCCAGCAACCCGGTCACGAACGCAAGGGTCGTGACCAGCAACCAGGGCACGACCGGGATGATGATGGCGAACAGCGTCTGGGCAGCCACGCCGATACCAAGAACAGCCGTTCCGCCCCCGACCGCCGTCAACAGGGCATACCGCCAGCCCAGTCTTCGCAACAGCGGGAGGAGAAAGACCGCCAACAGAAGGCTGCCGGCCAGTATCGCCTCTGGAGCCGCATCGACCAGCGCAGCATCCTGGCGCAGAGTTTCGTAGATCAGGGCATGGAACAGAACGCCCGGCAGCGTGACATGCACCGGCACGGAAAGCTGATCGCCGAGTTCAATCGCCGTGGCCCCGATCAAGACATGCCGACCTGCCAGGTCGGACGCGTCGAAGCTGCCATTCAGCAGGTCGACGAACGAAATCCGCATCACGTCTTGGATCGGAATGCTGAAATCCGGCACGAACTCGGCGTGGCGTGGCGGCACTCCGGCCAGTGCAACCGCCATGGATGGGAGCACCCCCGTCGTCTCCAGGGCTGCCGATGTCAGGTGGCGGCGGACAATTCCGTCCGGATCGGGCTGCACGTTGACATGCGCCAGCATCACGTTGTCCAGCAGTTCGGGAATGGGCAGCGCTTCGATGATCCCCGACTGACCAGGGGACACCCAGCCGATCTGCTCGAACACCGGCAACACGACCGGAGCGGCCGACTCCGCAACGGCGCTGACGAGCTCCGTGTCGTTCTCCAAGTTGGAATAGGAGCTGAAGTCGACATCGAAGCCGATCACGATGGCGCCGGCGTCGTCGAGTCTCCGAACAGCCTCCGCATGGTACGTCCGCGGCCAGGGCCACGTGTGCAGTGCCCGGAGGCTGCGGGCATCGATTTCTACGATGGCCAGATCCCCGGTCAGCGCCCCGGGGAACAGCCGGAACCACTGTTCGGAAAGCTTGTAGTCGACGGTCGATGAGATCCGGCCAATCTGGACGACCGCAGCCACAGCGAAGATGGCCAGCGCCAGCATGATGTCGATGCGATCGATGGCTCGCCGACCACCTGCCGCGCGAACGCCCACTTGCTCTGGTGGCGAGCTTGCTTCTCTGCCGTCCGGCGCACGCGGGGTTTCCGGGCCGGCTATGCCGGCCGGCCCGTCAAGCGAAGTCGAACCGTTCAGAGGATGCGCGCGGCCGTCTGCCATGTCCGAAGATACCTGGGGCCAACACTATCACTTCTGCAAGATAATGACCCGGCACAATCGACATTTTGCTGGAGGGGCCAGGAAACACGTCGCGGAATGCCAGCTTGACTGGTAGCCAGAGTCGTCAGCAGTCGTGTCAGTCGCCGCCGTCGTTATCGCCTCCGCCACCTCCACCGCCGCCGTCAGAACCACCGCCGCCGCCGGAGCCTCCACCGCCACCGCCACCGCCACCGGAACCGCCACCGCCGCCGGAACCGCCACCGCCACCGCCACCGCCACCGCCACCGCCGTCAGAACCACCGCCGCCGCCGCCGGATCCGCCACCGCCGGAACCGCCACCGCCGGAACCGCCGCCGCCACCGCCGGAGCCTCCACCGGAACCGCCTGCGCCGCCGTCGCCAGCGCCGCCGCCACCAAACCCGTCGGTGAAACCGCCTTGCTCGGAGGCCGCACCATCCTCACCTGACGCAGCCCCGCTGCTGCTGCCGGTCGTCGCACCGGACGGGGCACCGCCGATGCCGCCGGCAGCGGCGGCCGCTCCTGCGGCCCGTCCCGCGCTGGTGGCTGCCTGCCCTGCGGCGGCAACGCCGACCTCGCCGGACCCTCCAGAGACCTCCCCCACAGAGCCAGCCCCGATATCGGTCTCGGAGCCGCCGATGCCAGCCGATACGCCAACGACACCTTCAGCGACGCCGATTGCAGACCCCAGATCATCGACCACTGAGGAGAACTCCGTGCCCTTCACGATGGCCGACAGATACGGGGTATCGAGCCGAAAAATCCGCGGCATCTCAGGCTGTACCACGAAGTACACGCCGCCAACCGTGTGCCGCATATGCGTCAGGTCGACCCCGCTCGGAATCGCTGCGATGTAGACTTGAGTGTTCGGCGCCACATCGACTGTGTCGTTCACCAGGCCACCCGCCCTTTGCAGGCGTATCGTGCCCGTGGCGCCGGTCCAAAGGTAAACCGGCGGGACCAGCACATCCCCCGCGGTTATCGGCGACCATGGATCGTCGACCTTGCTGCGGCCCAGAGCACGCCCCGTTACCTCCAGCACAGACCACCGCGCGTCCAGCGGCACGTCGGCGCGACCTAACGGCGCTATGGTTCCGTCGTCGGATGCCGTTGATGGCGCTTCCGGTTGTTGTGGGAAGCTGACCAGCTGCTCGGGGCCCGGCAGCCCTGGGCCCGACGGCGGCACGACCATGGGGGTGCCCACCGCGGGTTCAAGCCGGCCCTCCGCGGTCCCGGTTGCCGGTATCATCGATCCACCCACGGAGGATCCGACGGGTGGATCGATTGATAGCCGCAGGTCCCCGATCGTCGGCGCCGCGACAGGCTGAATGGGCGACAGCGTGAGATCCAACCGGGCCGGCAGCTGGCCTGCGGCGGGGGTAAGATTGCCGAGGGACAAGGCACCATCGGCGTCCTGGGCTTGTGCCGGCAGCATCGCAATGCAACCGAGGGCCAAGGTAAGCAGCGCGGGAAGGACCACCCGGGCCAAAGCAGAACGGTTCGGCCCCGGCACACCAACGAACCGGTCCACACCGGCCCAGCGAAGCAAGCCGTGCCGCACCCTCATCATGATGCCCTTAGTCGGTTCGCAGCCATCCCAACCGAACTGCCGAATGTTTAGAGTTTATCCCTTATCTTGCATTTAATCGATCAGCAACCCGCCACACAATCAGAAAAAATCGCTCGGAATTGCCTAAAATTGCCGAATAAATCAATCGGCAGTGAATCAACACCGCAAATATAGGTTAACATATCGCAGAAAGACCATTGTGAATGCCATAGTCTCACGCGCCGTGACCGTTGACACGCTGCCCGCCCTGCATGCCCCCGTTTATGTGAACGGGAGCGAACGGCGGCCGTGACCAAAGATGGGCATCAAGATGTGTTGGGATCTCTGTAACGTCGGCAGCTTGCGGAGGCAAACCGAAGGCATCCAAGAGGCCTATCATTCCAGACAGGTGCCGAGAGCATCAGCGTTCGCTTCCGCCGCCATTCCCTCCACCATTGCCGCCGCCATTGCCGTTTCCGTTTCCGTTTCCGTTTCCGTTTCCGTTCCCGCCTCCGTTCCCATTCCCGTTACCGTTGCCATTCCCGTTGCCGTTGCCGTTGCCGCCGCCATTGCCGTTGCCATTTCCGTTGCCGCCACCGTTCCCGTTGCCGCCTCCG
>JANQQD010000294.1 GCA_028285185.1 Anaerolineae bacterium
TTCGTCGACACGTTCCGATGCAATGTTTCCACCCCGAAGCATGTAACGTGACTTCAGTTCGGTCAACAAGCCGTTGACTTGTCGCATCGAAACCGTGACCGAGCGCGGGAACGCCGTGTTGAACAAAAGGAAGCCGGCGACGTCAGCCGCGGTCAGCCCACGCGGATGGACCCGACGATACGCGTGATAGCCTGCAGCCGACCGCAGCACGGCGTTCCACTGGCTCAGATCCAGCGGCGAGCCCACATCCTGAGCCGAGGGCAGCAGGATGTGGTATTTCACATCCAAAAGCCGCGTCGTCTGGTCGGCGCGTTCCAGGTGCCGGCCGAGCTCGTAAAAGTACCAGCCCTGGTCACGGTAGAACGTGCCTTCGACGATGCCGGTATGCGCCTGACAGCTCTCTTTGACCTCCGCGCAGACGCGGTTCAGCCGATGCAGCAGGAGATCGCCCGCCCGCAGCGCCAGCATGCGGTTGTGGAACATGTTGAGATGCGACCACATCTCGGTGCTGATCAGCGGGCGTAGCGTACGCGCATTCTCGCGCGCCAGCCGTACGGCCGTGCGGATCGATGTGGGGTTGTCGTCGTCGGTCACGTAGAAGCGCAGTACATTCTCCGCACTGGCGGCGGCGTGGCGTGCAAAAAACCGCTCCTCGTCGGCGTTCAGGCGGACGATGGACAGCCAGTTGGCCTCGCCCCTGTCGTCCCGGGCGAAGGTCTCGTTCACGTCCAGGATGCGAGCCAGGTTCTCCGCCCGCTCCATATAGCGGCCCATCCAGAAGGCCGCATCGGCATAGCGTGCCAGCAGCTTTTCCATCAGCCGAGCACCCACGTGTCTTTCGAGCCGCCGCCTTGGGATGAGTTGACGATCAACGTTCCCTTGCGCAATGCCACACGCGTCAGCCCGCCCGGCAGCACCCAGGTCTGCCGTCCCGTCACGGCGAACGGCCGCAGATCGACATGCCGGGGCTCGATGCCGTCATCCGTCACCGTCGGGCACACCGACAGCGGGACGACGGGCTGGCTGATATAGTTGGCAGGATCGGCCAGCAGGCGCTCACGGCAGGCTGCCAGCTCTTCACTGGTGGCTTTGGGGCCGATGGTGATGCCGTATCCTCCGGCCTCGCCCACCGGTTTCACCACCAGGTCCTTCAGGCGAGAGAGCGTATAGTCCAGGCCCGTCTGCTCGCGGCAGATATGGGTTTCCACATTCGGCAGGATCGCATCCTCGTCGAGATAGTAGCGAATGATGCGCGGCATATAGGCATAGACGGCCTTGTCGTCGCTGACCCCGGTGCCGATGGCGTTGGCCAGCGAGACATTGCCTTTGGCATAGGCGCGCATCAGGCCCGGTACGCCCAGCATGCTGTCGGAGCGGAAGGCCTCGGGATCCAGGAAATCGTCGCCGATCCGCCGATAGATGACCTCGACCGCCGTCAGACCGTCGGTGGTCTTCATGTAAACGTGGTCGTCGCGCACCACCAGGTCGCCGCCTTCGACCAGCGGGACGCCCATCTCGCGCGACAGAAACACATGCTCAAAATAGGCGGAGTTGTAAGTGCCGGGGGACAGCAGAACGACACGCGGCTGGTCGACCCCCTTGGGCGCGATCTCGCACAGTGCTGCGTGCAGCCGGGTCCCGTAGTTGTCGACGGACCGAACGCCGATGTTCGAAATCAGGTCGGGGAAGGCCCGCTGCATCATGTGGCGGTTTTCGACCACGTAGGAGACGCCGGACGGACAGCGGCAATTGTCCTCCAGAACACGGAATGTGCCCTCGGCGTCGCGGACCAGATCGATGCCCAGGATGTGGACATAGGTGTCGTGGGGAACATCGATGTCGCGCATCGCCGGCACGTAGCAGGGATGCTCAAGGATCAGTTCGGCCGGGACGACGCCATCCTTGAGGATGCGCTGATCGTGATAGACGTCATGAAGGAAGAGGTTCAGCGCCGTCACGCGCTGCTTCACCCCGGCCTCCAGATGGCGCCATTCCGCGGCACTGATCAGCCGCGGTATGACGTCGAAGGGAAGGATGCGGTCGATCGCCTCGCGATCCGACAGGATCAGGAAGGTGATGCCGAGGTTGAAAAGCTCCCGCTCGGCGTCCTTCGCCCGCTGTTGCAGGGCGCGCAGCTCCAGCGCGGCCAGCCGTTCTGCTATGGGAATAACGCCGCGGCCTGCGAGGTCGCCGCCGAGAACCTCGTCGAAGAACCCGGCCGGGTCGTACTTGGCCAGCAGGCCGCTCGTCACTTGGGTCAAGGGTCTGCCACCAGACGCTTCGGATCGGGGTCGGGACGACCGCCACGGACGCCATGCGACCGGGGCGCGTCAATGACACGCCGATTAAACCGTCATATTCGCGTGTGCACAAATCTGGGGGCGGGCCGCGACTCTTGGTCGCGCCTGACGTCTCTAGAGCTCCGTGGGCCCGCCAGGAGCAACGGCCGCCATGGGTGCCTCGCGCAAGAGGACGATGGAGATCCGTCGGTTGCGCGGATTTCGCGGATCGTCGGCGATCAGCGGGTCCGTGTCCGACTTTCCGAGGACCAGCGCAATGCGGTCGGGAGCAAGACCACCGTCTTCCATGGCACGGCGGCTGGCGTTGGCCCGGTCCGTTGAAAGGTCCCAGTTGTCGTAGTTTTCGCTGTTGAAGAAGGGTGTGGAATCGGTGTGGCCGCTGACGGAGATCTGCTGCGGCATCTGGGCCACGACCTGGGCGACCAGCTCGAGCAGCTGCTGGGTGCGGTCGTACATCTGCGCGCTGCCGGTCGGGAACATGGACAGGCCTTCCTGATCCACGATCTGGATGCGCAGGCCCTCCGGCGTCTGGTCGATCAGCAGGTTCTGGGCGAGGTCCTGAAGCTCCGGCACGGACTGGATGGCTTGGCGAAGCTGCGCCTCGGCCTGTTCGAACATCTCCTGCTCGCGCTCCGCCAGGGCCTCCTCCAGTTCGTCGCCGCTGATCTGGCCGTCCATCGCCAGAGCTTCCCGCAGACGTTCGGCCAGGTCCGCGCGATCCACGACGTCTGCCAGTTCCCGATCCGTCAACCCGGACAGAAGCTCGCCCAGCTCCTGTTCCGACAACCCGCTCAACAGGGCGGCGACCGCCTCGGGGTCCACCTCTTCGCCGCGTCCTTCGGTCAGCAGCTCTACGATCTCGTCAATTTCGCCGTCGTCGATCCTGACGCTGTCCTCCACCGGCTCTGCCCGGCCGGGCATGCTGCGGTCGAGGCTGAACTGGGAAGACGGCGATGACATCTGCCCCGGTTGGCCTACCGTACGGCCGCCCAGAACGCCGCCGGAGCCGCTGGTCGCGCGCGCGATGTTGGCCGGATCGAAGTAGTCCGCAATGCCCTGGCGCTGGTCGTCCGTAGTGACGTTCAACAGCCAGAGCAGCAGGAAGAAGGCCATCATCGCGGTCACGAAATCCGCATAGGCCACTTTCCACGCGCCGCCATGGTGGCCGTCGTGCCCGCCTTTCTTCTTCTTCTTGATGACGATGATTTGCGGTTCGTTGGCGCTCGACACGGGTGCGGCGGTCTCCGTCAGGCAGTCCTAGGTCGCCGAGGCGAGATGCGTTGCCGCCCTTAGGCAGGCGGCAGGGCGGACGTGGCCTCCTCGACTTCGTAGAAGTCCGGGCGGACGGTCGGGAACAGCGCCTTGCGCGCGAATTCGACCGACACGGCCGGGGCGTATCCATGCAGATGGGCCAGCATGCCGGCTTTCATGCAGAGGTAGTACCTGATCTCCGCGTCATAGAGGTTCTTCATGGCGTTCGCGAACGGCGCGATGAAGGCATAGGACAACCACACGCCGAGAAACGTACCCACGAGCGCGCCGCCGATCAGGCGCCCCAGAACCTCCGGCGGTTCGGAGATGGCGCCCATCGTCTTGATCACGCCCAGCACGGCCGCGACGATGCCGAGAGCCGGCATGCCGTCGGCCATGGTCTGGATCGCCGACGAAACGGAGGTGCTTTCGTGATGGTGGGTCTCGATTTCCTCTTCCATCAACGCTTCCATTGTGTGCGGGTCTTCAGCGTTCAGTGACATCAGCCGAAGGTAGTCGCACAGGAAGGTCATGGCCTTGGCATTGTTGTAGATCCCGGGAAACTGCTGGAACAGATCGCTTTCCCGCGGATTCTCCACATGCTGCTCAAGCGACAGCATCCCCTTGGTCTTGGCCAGCTTGAACACCTGGTAGAGCAGGCTCAGGAGTTCCAGGTACTCTTTCTTGCCGTACTTGCTGCCTTTGATGGAGGCGCCGGCGGCGGAGCCGACCTTCGCCAGCACCGATTTGGGGTTGGAGATGACGAAGGCGCCGATGCCCGTGCCGACGATGATCACGACCTCAAACGGCTGCCAGAGCACGTACAGATGCCCGCCGAGAGCGGCGTATCCGCCGAGCGTGCACAGTAAGGCAATGATGGCGCCAACGATGATCAGCATGATCCAAAACGACTCCGCAAGCGGCCGGCTTATCGGTTAATGCGCCCCCAAGAGTCGTCCGAGTAGTGTTAAGAAGCGTTTAAGCGCAGGCCCTGCGGCGCATTCGCCCTTGCCGTGGCGCCGTTGGCGAGGCATCTCTGGGCGCAGGTCGTCCACTCCCGTCGACCGCTAGAAATGCAGATGATGACGGCCAGTTCCCTGACTCAGATCCACCCGCCACCGAAGATCGACCCGCGGCGATTCCGCGATGCGCTCGGGCAATTCGTCACGGGGGTCACGCTGGTGACCGCGAAGGCAGGGGCGGCGGACCGTGTCGGCGTCACCGTTAACTCGTTCACCTCTGTGTCGCTGGACCCGCCGTTGGTCCTCTTCTGCCTTGGCAGGCAGGCTCAGACTTTGCCGGTGATCCTCTCCGCGCGGTCCTTCGCGGTGAACGTCCTGGGACGCGACCAGCAGGCGATCGCTGAGCGGTTCGCCCTCGATCCGAGGTCCTGGGGCGGTGTGGACACGGCTGTCTGGGTAACCGGCGCGCCGATTCTTCGGGACGTGCCGGCAGCGCTCGACTGTCAGCTCTACGCGACGCACGATGGCGGGGACCATGTCATCGTGATTGGCCGCGTTGTGCAGCTCGAAGGCTCGGAGGATGCGGCCCCGCTTGGCTACTACGGCGGCCGCTATGTCGGCATCGATCGGCGCGACCCGGCGGGATCCGTCGAGTAGATCAGATCACCGCAACGCCGAAGCCGGCGGCCTTCAGTTGTTCGACGATCGCTGTGATATGGGTGCGGTCGCGCGTCTCGACGACGATTTCTAGGTCTGCACGCTTCGCCGGCTGGCCATAGGCGAGCCTGTGGTGGTGCACCTCGACGATGTTGCCACCCTGGTCGCCGATCGTTGCAGAGACGCGCGCCAGCACACCGGGGACGTCTTCGATCTCCACCTTCAGCCGGGCCAGGCGACCGTCCTGCAGCAGGCCGCGCATCAGAACCGACGACAAGAGGCGCGGGTCGATATTGCCGCCGCATATCACCGTGGCGACACGGCGCCCGGCGAAGCGTTCGCGATGCGCCATGATGCCGGCAAGCCCGGCGGCGCCGGCCCCTTCGCCAAGGACGTTGCTGCAGGTCAGCAACTGATAGACGGCGGCTTCCAGCATCCCTTCTTCCGCGATCAGGATGTCGTCGACCAGCTCTGTGATGATCTCGCGCGTGAGAACGCCCGGTTCCTTCACAGCGATGCCTTCGGCGATCGTGGAGCCTGAATAGGCCCGTTGTATGCCCGCCAGCGCATCGTGCATCGACGGATAGCGGGCTGCCTCGACCCCCGTGATGCGGATCGAGGGCTTGATCGACTTGGCAGCGATGGCAATGCCGCTGATCAGGCCGCCGCCGCCGATCGGCACGACGATATCGTCCAGTTCCGGCACTGCGGCCAGCAACTCCAGCCCTGCCGTGCCCTGGCCGGCGATGATCAGGGGGTCGTCATAGGGGTGGATCAGGGTCAGACCACGGTCGGCGGCCAGCGTGTTCGCATGGGCCTGGCTGTCGGCCAGGTTGTCGCCATGGAGGACGATCTTTGCCCCGAACGCCTCTGTGCGCGCCACCTTGGTGAAAGGTGTCAGCCGCGGCATGACGATCGTCGCGGGGACGCGCAGGCGGTTGGCATGAAACGCCACACCCTGCGCATGGTTGCCGGCGGAGGCTGCGACCACCCCGCAGCGCCGACCGCTTTCGGGCAGGCCTGCCAGCTTGTTGTGCGCACCCCGGTCCTTGAAGGAACCCGTATACTGCAGGCATTCGAGCTTCAGAACCAAGTCGCAGCCCAGCAGACCGGACAATCTCGGGGCAGCGACCGTGGGGGTCTTCTGGATCGAGCCGGCGAGCGTCTGCGCGGCGGTTTCGATATCGGCAATGTCAACGGGCAACATGTCTGACTGTACCGCGCATTTGCCGTTGAGGCCACGGGCCGCTTGGCATTGGGCGCTCAGTCCATCGGCCGGAGTGTAAGACTGCCGAGGCCGTTGTCCGCCAGCGCTTCAGGAGAGCTGGACATCTCGATCCACTCGCCGTTCTGCCATCGCTCGACCATGTCGCCGAAATGGGGCGAGAAGGGATGGCCCGACTGGCCGGTGGAAAGGATGAACCGCGACCGGCTGAGGTCATCCAACGTATAGATCGCGCGATAGCCTGCACCGTGCACATGGGCGAAGGGCAGCGATTCGCTCCAGGTCGACATCGCCCCCCGGTGGACAGTGAAATCGCCTCCATCGGTTTCTGCCGCGTGACTGAACCAGCCTCCGATCAAGGGGATGCGGCCATAGACCCGATGCGTGAGATAGGCGATGTGGGCATCGCCCCAGCGCCAGGTCTCCATGTCCTCGCCGTATTCGTCTGTCAGGCCGTCAAGGACGGCGGCAAGTGTGTCGTGCAGGATGTCCTGGCACGTCTCGGAACTATCGGTCTCGACGTTGTCGCACCACGCTATGGCGTCCGTCAGCATGTGGCGGACGGTCGTGGGGCGCAGCCGCCAATACTCAGCAAACAGGTCGGGCCCCAGTTCGTCGGCATAGAGTGCGCGGTTCAGTTCCCGAAACCAGGCGATGAAGACCAGGGGCTCCGGCCGGTCGCGCTGCATGCTGAAGTCCCAGCGCCGGAGCATCGCCAGGGCGTTGGCATCGCGAGGCGTCTCCACCCGCACCTCCAGCATTACCGGCAGAAGGGCCCTGGCCGCCAGCGAGACGGTGTCCAACATGATCTCCGCCGTGCGGTCGGCAGTGATGGCAGGACTGGTCTCGAGCAACTCGGTGATGCGCTCCGCCCGATAAGGCTCTTCATAGCCATAGCCGAGGAAGACATCGCCGTCGGTCGGGACCGCCAGGTTGTTGGCGTTTACGAAATAGCCGTGCTCCGGATCGACGGCCTGCGGCATCTCGGCGAAGGGAACGGTGCCGGTCCAGTCATACTCTCCCGTCCAGCCCGGAACCGGCATGGAGCCGTCGCCCTTCGCGCGGATCGGCACGTCGCCGATGACGAGAAAGCCGATAGCGCCCTGCGCATCCGCCAGCACCATGTTCTGGACCGGCGAGCGGTAGAGGCGCATCGCCTCCAGCGCATCGGCGAGACTGACCGCGCGGTTCAGCCGGAACATGGCTTCGGCGCCCGTGTCTTCCTCCGAATAGCCGGTATAGGCCAGCGCCAGCACATGGCCTTCGCCCAGCATCTCGGCGAACTCTTCCTCCAGGTCCTCGTCCAGGCCCGAGAGCACCGGCCCATGTCGCGTCTCGCGGACGACCAGGGTCTCGCTGTCGCCGCCGCGTCCGATCTTGATCTCTTCCTCGCGAACGACGAACGGCTCGCTGCCGGTGGGGGTGAGGTACCGGTCGGGGTCGTCGGGATCGATCCGTTCGATGAACAGATCCTGCGTGTCGGCCCCCGTGGTGGTCACGCCCCAGGCAACCGCTTCATTGTGGCCGAGCAAGACCAGCGGCACGCCGGGCACCGTGGCGCCGGCGACGGAGAGTGTCGGCGTTTCGATCCTGGCCAGATACCAGAGCGAGGGCGTGTTCAGGCCGAGATGGGGATCGTTGGCGAGGATCGGCCTGCCGCTGTCCGTCAGCGCGCCGGACACGACCCACTCGTTCGATGCGACGCTGGGCCCCAGCGGTGCCGGCAGGGCGGCAGCGAGCCGGCCGTAGAAGGCGCCGGGCAGGGCGCTCGCCAGCGTCGTCGGGGGTGCGCCAAGTGCTGGAAACAGATCAGCCGTTTGCTCTTCTGTCAGCGCTTCGGCCATGCGTGCCCGCAGGATCTCAGAGCGGAAATTGCCTGAGAGCTGCAGTGCGATCAGGCGGCCCCACACCATGGAATCCGCTGGCAGCCAAGGCTCCGGCCGGTGACGCAGCATGTAGAACGCCGGTGGCAGCACGTCCGCCTGGGCCAGCCAGGCATTTATGCCGGCCGTATAGGCGTCAACGGCCTGGCGGACATCATCGGGCAGGTTCCGATAGGTCGCCTGCGTATTGCGGTAGACGGCCAGAACGCGCATGAACCGGTCGAGCCGCAAGCCTGACTCGCCGATCAACTCGGCCAGGCGGCCGGCGGCGACGATCCGCTGCATCTCCATCTGCAGCAGGCGGTCGCTGGCATGGACGAAGCCGAGCGCGAAGTACGCGTCTTCATCGTTGGCGGCGAAGATATGGGGGACGGCATTGGAGTCCCGCATGATCTGCACCGGCGCTTCCAGGCCGTCGATCTGGAGCGTCCCCTGCGCCATGGGCAGGCCGCCGCGCAACCAGAAGTAGCCGGCGCCAAGGCCTAGCGAGACCAATAGCAGCAGCCCGAGCAGGCTGCGCCACACCCATTTCATCGTCTATGGCTCCTCGGGAGGGCCTTGCCAGACGGCCATGATCTCAGAACGGGCCCCGTTGTAGCCGAATCCGCGACGAACGGGAAATCGGACGTGGCTCTCTGCGGTGGATCATGAAATGAGAGGTTCTGCCTGCCCTAACCGGTGGTTGTCGAAGGCGGTGCGGGAACCGGCTTGGCGCCGCAGTCACCGCTGTAAGCGCGGCGAAGTCGAACCGTGTGGCGACCCCTGCCGGAATAATTGCAGAAATATCTGCAGGAATGTGTGGACGAGATCTTGATTTTGGCCGTCGAAAGGGCGATTTGGCACTCCCTGCGCAATCTTGCCACATGCGCTGCAGGACCTGCAGTGAAAGGGGGTACTCGACCAGATGACCGAGCGCTTCGCCTCCGCCTTGGATCTTGCGTCCAGGCGACGGCCGTCGCAGCCGGTGCTTTGCCGCCGGCCTCACGCCATCATCGATCAGGCCAAGGCCTTCATCGGCACCTTCCCGGGTGAGGTGCTCTACGCCGTAAAGTGCAACGATGACGCAATCGTCCTGGCGGCTCTGGCGCAAGCCGGGCTGCGGACGTTCGATGTGGCATCGCTGGGCGAGATGGCAACGGTCGCTGCTGCGGTCGAGGATGCTCAGCTCTACTTCATGCATCCGGTGAAGCCACCGGAAGCCATAGCGGCCGCCTATTCCCGCTTCGGCGTCCGCTGCTTCGCGCTCGACCACCCCGACGAGCTTGCAAAGATACGATCCGTCCTGGGCAGGATCGACGATCTGGAGCTAATGGTCCGGGTCGCCGTTCCAACGGGCACGGCCGTTTGTGAACTGGGCGGAAAGTTCGGCGCGCCGCTCGACATGGCGGCGTCGCTGCTGCGCGAAGCTGCTGAAGGCGGTGCACGGCCCGGCTTGACCTTCCATGTCGGCTCTCAGTGCATGTCGCCCGGCGCCTACGCCAACGCCGTGCGCATCGCAGCTCAGGCGGCCCGGCAGGCCGGCGTGCGGCCCTGGGCCATCGATGTCGGCGGCGGATTTCCGTCGGCTTATGTGGGGCTTTCGCCGCAGCCACTTGCGGATTACGTGGCCGAAGTCTTGCAGGCGATGGCCGCGGCCGGGCTGAGCGGTGTCGCGTTGCGGGCGGAGCCAGGCCGGGCCCTGGCCGCTTCAGGGGCGTCCGCCCTGGTCCGTGTCGAACTGCGCAAGGAAGACGCCCTCTACCTCAATGACGGCGTCTACGGCACGTTGGCGGAATTGACGTTCCCGGAACTGGTCCTGCCGACGCGCCTTGTGCGGCCGTTCGGCCCCCACAGTCAGGAGGACCGCGACTTCCGGTTCTTCGGTCCGACCTGCGACTCCCTCGACGCCGCGGAAGGGCCCTTCAGGCTGCCGTCGGATATCCGGACCGGCGACTGGATCGAGGTCGGGCAGGTGGGGGCCTATGGCGTAGTTCTTTCGACCGGTTTCAATGGGTTGGAAACGGCGACTGCGGTGACGCTCGATGATCCTCCGCTCTTGCCATTGCCCGGGCATGTCGTCAGCAGCGTGCCGACCAGTGCGCGGGCGGACCGACCCCGCCGCGTCGCCTGAGCCTGGACAGCGTGTTTGCCGTCGATCTCTTGTGACGGTCGAGAGACCGGCTGCAACCGGCTGTCATGGCTCGAAAATATGCTGGTGCGACGAAATCGGTTGAAGCGCGGCTGGCCTCCCGGCGTTGGCTCTGTATACTAGGGGCATGCGGGAAAAAGACTTCCTTGGCGTGTCAGCCGCCGGCTTCCACCGCGTCGTATACGGCGAGTGGGGCCCAACAACCAGTGCCTCAACGGTTGTCTGTGTGCACGGCCTTACCCGGAATGGCAGAGATTTCGACCCTCTCGCCGCCGCCTTGGCGCAGCAGGACAAGCGGATCATATGCCCGGATGTCGTCGGCCGCGGCCGCAGCGACTGGGTGCATCGGGCCGACATTTACGGATATCCGCAATACGTTGCGGATATGACCACGCTGATTGCGCGCTTGGACGTCGCTTCGGTCGACTGGGTCGGAACGTCGATGGGCGGCATGATCGGCATGATGATGGCGGCACTGCCCAAATCACCGATCCGCCGGCTGGTGCTGAACGATGTCGGGCCGTTCATCTCCAAGGCGGCGCTGGAGCGCATCGCCGGGTATGTCGGCGATCCCGTGTTTCCCGACCTTGCGTCCCTGGAAGCGGCGTTCCGGCAGAACAGTGAGGGCTTCGGGCCGCTGTCGGACGCGGAATGGAAGCTGCTGACAGAACATAGCGTACGTCAGCGCCCGGATGGCACCTATGGCATGGCCTATGATCCGGAGATCGCCAAGCCGCTGACGGAGGCGGAGCTGACGGACGTTGCGCTCTGGCCGATCTGGGACGCGGTCAAGTGCCCGGTGCTGTTGCTGCGCGGAGGACGTTCCGACGTTCTGCTGGCAGAGACGGTCGAAGAGATGCGCACCCGCGGCCCATCCATGGAGGTCGTGGAGTTTCCGGCTTATGGTCACGCCCCGATGCTGATGGACGAAGCCCAGATCGGCGTCATCCGGGACTGGCTGGATGGCTGACCCCCGGGCGACGGCTGCCTTGGGCCTGTCGCCGTTTCGGGCCCGCTGGCCGTGGATCGGCGGGGATCTGCAGACGATCCGCAACCCCGTCGCTGCACGGTTCGGCAACCAGCCGCCGCCGATCGCCGGCTATCCGGCGGAGCGGATGATCTTCGAGATGCCGGACGGCACCGGCGATCGCCTTGTCGGCCTGCTCAATCACTCGCTCGAGGCCAGCGAACAGCCGCTGGTGGTGTTGATCCACGGGCTCACGGGGTGTCAGGACAGCCTTTACATGCTGTCGACGGCAGCGGAACTGCTGAAGCGCGGCTATCCCGTGCTGCGGATCAATCTGCGCGGGGCGGGGCCGTCCAGGTCCTATTGCCGCCAGCAGTACCACGCAGGGCGAAGCGGCGATTTGCGTAGCGTGCTGGCGGCGCTGGATCCGGTGCTGACCGAAGGTGGCCTGGCGCTGGTCGGCTATTCGCTCGGCGCCAACATGATGTTGAAGTTCCTGGGCGAGGAGGGGCGCAACGCGACGGGCCGGATCTGGGCGGCCGTCTCGGTCAGTGCGCCTATCGACCTGGCGGCGACCTGCCGCCGGATGATGGCGCGCCGCAACGGTCTCTATCACCGATGGCTCTTGGCCCGGATGAAGGAAGAGAGCCTTTCCACGGCAGCCGATCTGACCGACAACCAGCGGCGCAGCATCGCCCAGGCGCGGTCCGTCTTCGATTTCGACAACGATTTCGTGGCGCCCGCGAACGGCTTCCACACGGCTGAGCGCTATTACGCAATAAATGGCGCAAAGCGTTTCATGGGGCTTCTCAGGGTCCCGACCCTGGTCATCCACGCCGCCGACGACCCGTGGATCCCGGTGCAGTGCTATCGCGAGGTGGATTGGAAGGAAAACCGCCACCTGCTGCCGGTGCTGACGGCAAAGGGCGGCCATGTCGGCTTCCACGGCCGCGGCAGCCTGACGCCCTGGCATGACCGGGCGATCGTCCGGTTCCTGGAGCGTGTGACCAGCCAGCGCCAGCAGGCGGCCAAGACTGCGGGCGGAAGGCCCCGGGCCCGGGCCTGAGACTGGCCGGCGCTGCTTCCGGCGCTACTGGGGCGTGATCCTCACCAGCGAACGGGCTTCACCGGGCTGGAAGCGGATCAGGAATCTGCGTGCGGCCCCGCATCCAGCCACGCTCCAGCTTTCAGACCATGCGATCGGGTCTTCCGAACCCTGCGCCGGGATGCTGCCGGCCGGCAGACTGGATAACCTGCTGTCCACAACCGCAAAATCGGCACATCCGCCCAGCGCGTCGCGGGCATAGGGTGCCAGCGCCTGCATGACCCCCAGCTGCTGGCCGGGATCGGCAGCGGTCTCGCCCGGAATGGCGACATCCACCGTGATCTCGCCGCGCGCCACCGTGAAATGCAGGTTCACCTGACGCGTGTCGCCACACCGGGTTACCGCCCAGCGCTCCATCCATGCGCCTTCCGTCGGGGCCGCGGCGGCTCCCGCGAACCGCGGCATCAGCAGGATCTCCGTGTCGACCCGCCGGTCCACCTGGCGTTGCCCGCAGTCCGGTGGCATGGAAGCATCGGCGGCAAATGCCGATCCGGCCGCCCGTTCCGAATGGGCGTCGGATGCGATGAACGCCTCGAACCGCCCCGCTTCCGTGGCACCGGCGGTACCGCCCATCACAAGGCATCCCAACACCGCCGACACCACAACACCGCCCCAACGGGTCCCCCGACCCCGAATGCTCATTTTCCAATCCCCTCCCTCAACAGACGCGCGGCGTCCAAGGCCGCATAGGTCAAGACACCGCTGGCTCCCGCCCGCTTGAAGGCCAACAGCGTCTCCATCAGTGATCTGTCGTAATTCAGCCACCCGGCCTGCCCGGCGGCCCGCAACATCGCGTACTCGCCGCTGACGTGATAGGCGAAGGTCGGCACCGCGAATGTCTCACGCACGCGCCGGACGATGTCGAGATAGATGATGCCCGGCTTGACCATCACCATGTCGGCGCCTTCCTGAAGGTCGAAGGCGACCTCACGCAAGGCCTCGTCGCTGTTGGCCGGATCCATCTGATAGGTTTTCTTGTCGCCGGCCAGCTTGACGCCCGATCCCACGGCGTCACGGAACGGGCCGTAGAAGGCCGATGCATACTTCGCTGCGTATGACAGGATGCGGACGCCCGTGTGCCCGCCGTCGTCCAGTGCCTGACGGATGGAGCCGATACGGCCGTCCATCATGTCGCTTGGTGCCACAACATCGGTGCCGGCTGCAGCCAGCAGGACGGCCTGCTGCGTCAGCAGCGCCAGCGTCTCATCGTTCAGGATGACGCCGTCGACCAGAAGGCCGTCATGGCCGTGCGTGGTGTAGGGGTCGAGCGCCACATCCGTGATCACACCGAGATCCGGCGCCACGGCCTTGATTGCCCTAATCGCGCGGCACATCAGGTTGTCGGGGTTCAGGGCTTCGGTGCCGTCCGGCGTCCGCAGCGCTTCAGGCGTGTTGGGGAAGGGGGCCACAGCCGGAATGCCGTTCTGCACCGCAAGGGCGGCCAGATCCGGAACGACATCGACCGAGACGCGATCGACGCCCGGCATGGAGGCGACCGGCTCCCGCACGCCTGAGCCTTCGGTGAGAAAGATCGGCCAGATCAGGTCATCGACGGTCAGCCGGGTTTCGGCCACCAGCCGTCGCGTCCAGTGATCCGCGCGATTGCGCCGAAGCCTGGTGGTGGGATACGAGCCGTAGGTCGCGAATTGGGACATGGGACCGGTCGCTGACATGCCGGGGATGGAAGGGCGCGCAGTCTAGAGCGCAGTCCCTTCCGGCCGCAAGTTTATGACCTGCGGCAGCGACAGGGGCAGGCGGCCTGGGCTAGAGTCACCCTCAGGTTCGGTGCGCCGGCCGCGGACTGCGGAGGCGCGGGGCGTAGACAAGACCGGATCAGGTGATGGATTTCAGTCTGAGTGAAGAGCAATCGGCGATCCGGGACCTCGCGCGCGGCTTCGCGATGGACCAGATGGCACCCCACGCCGCGGAATGGGACGAGGGGTGCATCTTCCCAGTCGATACGCTGCGCCACGCGGCGGAACTGGGGTTCGCCGCCATCTATTGCCGGGAAGATCATGGCGGCTCCGGCCTGGGTCGGCTGGACGCAGCGATCATCTTCGAAGAGCTGTCGGCCGCCTGCGTTTCCACCTCCGCCTATCTGTCGATCCACAACATGGCGGCGTGGATGATCGACACCTTCGGCACCGAGGCGCAACGCACGCGGTTCCTGCCGAAACTGGTGACGATGGAGCATTTCGCGAGCTATTGCCTGACCGAGCCGGGATCGGGGTCTGATGCAGGTGCGCTGCGCACGCGGGCCGTCCGTGACGGAGACCACTATGTGCTCGACGGCACCAAGGCGTTCATCTCCGGCGGGTCGACCTCCGACGTCTATCTCGTGATGGTGCGTACGGGCGATGACGGCCCGCGCGGCGTGTCCTGTCTGATCGTCGAAGATGGCATGCCCGGGCTTAGCTTCGGCAAGAAGGAACGCAAGCTGGGGTGGAACAGCCAGCCCACGGCGGCCGTCCAGTTCGATGGCTGCCGGGTTCCCGTGGCCAACCGCCTGGGGGAGGAGGGCGACGGCTTTCGCATCGCGATGCGGGGCCTCGACGGCGGCCGGGTCAACATCGCTTCCTGCTCGGTCGGCGGGGCCCGGGCCTGTCTGGAGGCGGCGCGGTCCTATATGGGCGAGCGGCGCCAGTTCGGTCGCCGGCTCGCCGACTTCCAGGCGCTGCAGTTCCGCTTGGCCGATATGGCGACGGAGCTGGAGGCCGCCCGGCTGATGGTCTATCGCGGTGCGGCCGCCCTCGATACCGACGATCCGGAAAAGACCGCGATCTGCGCCATGGCCAAGCGTTTCGCCACCGATGTGGGCTTCGAAGTCTGCAACCAAGCGCTGCAGTTGCATGGCGGATATGGGTATATTCGGGACTATCCGATCGAGCGGTTCCTGCGCGACGTCCGTGTCCATCAGATCTTGGAGGGCACGAACGAGATCATGCGGATGATCGTCGCGCGCAGGCTGCTTGAGCCCTGACTGCGGCCCGGGACACTCCCGGGCAGGCTTCGCGTAACCAGAGAGCTTCGGTCATGACCCGCATCACGCGTGACCATCTAGACTTCGCCCAGTTTCTGATTCGCGAGCGCGATCGCTGCCGTGCCGCCGGCGTGGCGGAGTACGTCTTCACCATCGGCGAGTACGACCTGAACTACACGGCAAAGATCCTGCGGCGGATCGCCGAGGTGCTGGGCGAGCATACGCTTGGCCGGATCCGCAGGGTCGATGCGCGTCCCGCCGACCTATCCGCCCTGCGACGTCTTCTGCCGGAGATGCCGGTCGATACCGGATCGTCGCAGGACACCGATGTCGTGGTCGACTTCGCCTTGCCCTCGGGCCAGGAGATCGCGCCCGAAGTGCGCCTGATCACCGAGGGCCCCATCGGCACGATCCGGCTGAGCCGGCCCCAGGCGCTCAACGCGCTGACGCTACCCATGATCAGGGCCATCGACGCCCAGCTGCGGGTCTGGGCCGATGACCCGACCATCAAGGCCGTTGTGGTCAGCGGTGAGGGCGGCAAGGCGTTCTGTGCCGGCGGAGACGTGCTGGCCGTCTACAATGCGGGCCTGGCCGACCGGCAGCCGCAGAACCCGGGTCACCTCACGGTCAGCTTCTTCCGCGATGAGTACACGCTGAACCATCTGATTCACCGGTTCCCCAAGCCTTACGTGGCTCTGGTCGACGGCATCAGCATGGGCGGCGGTGTCGGCGTCTCCATTCACGGGTCGCACCGGGTGGTGACGGAGACAACCGTCTTCGCCATGCCTGAGACCGGCATCGGCCTGTTTCCCGATATCGGCGGGGGGTGGTTCCTGCCCCGTTTTCCGGGCGAGATGGGGACGTTTCTCGGCCTGACGGGGGTTCGCTGCAAGGCGGCGGACTGCCTTTACGTCGGCTATGGCACGCACTTCATTCCGCGGGAGCGGCTCGGCCAGGTGGGCGACGCGCTCGCAGAGGCGGACTGGCCGCAGGCATCTGACCGTGCCGGCCTGGATGCGGTCGTGGACGGCGTGCTGAGAGGCCTCGGCGAGGACCCAGGAACTGCGCCTTTGGCCGACGATCGGGGCGCCATCGACCGCTGTTTTGCGCATGACAGGGTCGAGGCCATCATCGCCGCGCTTGAGCAGGAAGGCACGGACTGGGCGCGGGGCGTGCTGGCCAAGCTCGACGGCCACTCGCCGCTGAGTCTGAAGGTGGCGCTGCGACAGATCCGGCTGGGTGCCACGTTGGAGTACGAAGATGTCGTGGCCATGGAATACCGCTTGAGCCAGCGGGCCATGGCGGCGCACGATTTCTACGAGGGAATACGGGCCCTGTTGGTGGACAAGGACAAGACGCCGCTTTGGCGGCCCGCGTCGTTGCGGGATGTGAGCCCCGAGATGGTGGAGGCGTATTTCGCCCCGCTGGAGGATCGCGATCTGCTGCTGTCATCGCATCTGGGTCGGGCCGCCTGAGGCCCGGCGCAGACGAAAACAAGAAGAGTATGAGAGGAAACAACGGTCATGGCGCGCATTGCATTCATCGGCCTCGGCAACATGGGACGACCGATGGCCGGCAATCTGGTGAAGGCCGGCCACACGGTGACGGGGTTCGACCTTGCCGAAGCCAACGTGACGGCGGCCGCCGCCGATGGCATACAGGCGGCGGAAAGCCTGGTCGCGGCCGTTGATGGATGCGACGCGGCGATCACAATGCTGCCCGCTGGCCCGCAGGTCGCGGACGTCTTCGGCCGTGAAGACGGTGTGCTGGCGAATGCGCCTTCGGGCACGCTTCTGATCGACTGCTCGACCATCGATGTGTCCACGTCCCGCGATGTGCATCGCCTGGCAGCGGGCGCCGGGTGCCGGATGGTCGATGCCCCGGTATCGGGCGGGGTCGGCGGCGCCGAGGCTGGTACGCTGACTTTCATGGTCGGCGGTGAGACAGAGGCTTTCGCGAGCGCCCAGCCGATCCTGGCGGCCATGGGCAAGACGATCGTGCATGCCGGCGGCGCCGGCAACGGGCAGGCCGCGAAGATCTGCAACAACATGGTGCTGGGCATCACCATGATCGCTGTCAGCGAAGCTTTCGCACTGGCCGACGGCCTGGGGCTGGACCGCCAGGCGCTGTTCGACATCTCCAGCAAGGCGTCCGGCCAGTGCTGGTCACTGACGACCTATTGCCCGGTGCCGGGACCGGTTCCGACCTCTCCGGCGAATCGGGACTACCAGCCGGGCTTCACGGCTGCCATGATGCTGAAGGACCTGAAGCTGGCGCAGCAGGCTGCGAACATATCGGGTACAACGACGCCGCTCGGGGCCGCGGCGGCGTCGCTTTATGGATTGTTTTGTAAGGGCGGCAATGAGACGCTGGATTTTTCAGGTATCTTTAAGATGATCGACGTTGAATAATGCGTGGGCGCTTTTACTTAGCCCTACGGAGATCGCGCAAGCGGCCTGTCACCGGACAAGGGATCAGGCAAGGAGGTCAATGGTGCAACATCCCTACTTTCGCAGCATCGTTCTGATCGAGCGACTCCATCGCCAATTCCTGGAATTGCTCAAGGCCGAACTCGATCGGCAGGGAATTCGCGATATCAACAACGTCCAGGCCCTGATCCTCTACAACATCAGTGCGGACGAACTGACGGTCGGCGAGCTGACGGCGCGTGGATACTACTTGGGCTCGAATGTATCCTATAACGTGAAGAAGATGGTCGAGCACGGATACCTGATGCAGGAACGCTCGACCCATGATCGGCGGTCCGTACGGGTTCGCCTGTCGGAGAAGGGGCTGGAGCTGCGCAACCGGCTTCGGGCGATGTTCGATCTTCACGTTCAGGCACTGCCGTCCGACGACATCACGGAGCCTGCGCTGGAGCAGCTGAATTCCGTGCTGATGCGGTTGGAGCATTTCTGGCTGACGCGGGCCAGCCATCCGCTGGCATCGGTTTCGTCCGCGGCCTGATCCGTTCCCGCCGTCGGCTCCGCCTTTGCGGACCAAGCGCCATGATCGCCCGGCGATTATGGCCACCGATGGGTATTGGCGCGGTGGCCAAGTCCAGGGTGAACGAAGAGGAAAACACGGCCACATCTGACGATCGCTGACACCGGCCTTGCGACAGAATGGTGTGTCTGCCCGTCCGGGTCGGGAGCTTTTGCGATGTGGTCGGCGGTGCGTGGAAGCTGGGCGCTCTTGCTGGGTGTCGGCGTCTTGATGCTCGGCAACGGTCTGCTGCAGACTCTGCTGGGCGTCAGGGCCTCCTTGGAACAGTTTCCGTCGACCGTCACCGGCGTCGTTCAGTCGTCCTACTTCGCGGGATTTCTTGCGGGTTCGCTGATCTCACCGATGCTGCTGCGCCGGGTGGGCCATATCAGGACCTTCGCGGCGCTGGCTTCGCTGGCCTCCACGACCTCGTTGATCCATGCCGTCCAGGTCGATGTCGTGACCTGGGCCGCCATGCGCTTTGTAAGCGGCCTCTGCTTTGCCGGGCTCTATGTGGTTGCGGAAAGCTGGCTCAACGATTCGGCCACCAACGATAACCGGGGACAGCTGCTTTCGATCTACGTGATCATTCAGAACGCGGGACTGGCGGCGGGCCAGGGCCTGTTGAACCTTTCCGATCCCTCAGGATACGACCTGTTCATTCTGGTTTCCGTACTGGTCTCGATCGCGCTGTTGCCGATTCTCGTGACGGCTGCGCCGGCCCCCGCTTTCGCGGCTCCGGAGAAGCTCCGGTTCCGGGAGCTTTATGAGGTCTCGCCTCTTGGCGTTGTGGGCATTTTCGGCTCCGGCCTCTCGGTCGGTGCCTTCTTCGCCATGGGGGCTGTCTATGCCAATCAGATCGGATTGGCGTTGGCCGGCGTGTCCCTGGTGATGGCGGCGTTTACCCTCGGGGGAACCTTGCTCCAGTGGCCTGTCGGCCGGCTTTCCGACCGCATCGACCGGCGTAGCGTGATCGTGCTGGTCAACGCGTGCGCCCTGGTCCTTGCGCTCCTGGTGGCAACGGGTGCCGCCGGCGGCACGATCCTCTTCGGCTTGGTCTTCGTGCTTGGTGGCGTGGCGATGCCGACCTATGCGCTCAGCATCTCGCACACGAACGACTTTCTGCCGCGGAGCAAGGTTGTCGCCGCAAGCTCGGGGTTGGTGCTGCTTTGGGGGGCCGCGGCGGCCGTCGGCCCGTTGATGGCATCGGGCGTGATGCAGGCCATCGGTGCGCAAGGCCTGTTCTGGTGGATCGGCGGCGTCCACGCAACGGTTGCCGTGTTTGCGCTCTACCGGATGACCCGGCGCCGTGCACGGCCGCTGGACGAACAGGCGCCCTATGTGGCGCTGACGACAGGCGCCACGCAGGTGGCCACCACGCTGAGCCCGGAAGGTGATCCGATCCCCGACGACGCACCTGTCATCGAGGGGAGGCCATGGTTCGGCGATGGCGGAACCGATGGCGGCGAGGTGCCCGATGTGCCCCACGCCGCGGAAGACTAAGCCCTAGAAGGCGGGAATGCCCGTTTGGGCGCGCCCCAGGATCAGGGCGTGGACGTCGTGCGTGCCCTCGTACGTGTTGACCGCCTCGAGGTTCAGCATGTGCCGGACGACGTGATACTCGTCCGCGATGCCGTTTCCGCCCAGCATGTCGCGGGCCTCGCGGGCGATGCTCAGCGCCTTGCCGCAATTGTTTCGCTTGATCAGGCTCACCGCCTCGGGCGCCAGCACGCCGGCATCCTTCATCCGCCCGGTGTGCAGGGCCGCAAGAAGGCCAAGCGCAATCTCGGTCTGCATGTCCGCCAGCTTCTTCTGGATCAGCTGATTGGCGGCGAGGGGACGGCCGAACATGATCCGTTCAAGCGTGTACTGCCGGGCGATATGCCAACAGGCTTCCGCTGCCCCCATGGCGCCCCAGGCGATGCCGTAGCGCGCGTTGTTCAGGCAGCCGAAGGGGCCCTTCAGGCCCTTCACATTCGGCAGCAGGTTCTCATCGGGCACGAACACGTCGTCCATAACGATCTCACCCGTGGGTGAGGCACGCAGCGAGAATTTGCCCTCGATCTTCGGTGCGGTGAGGCCGTCCATGCCCTTTTCGAGCACGAAACCGCGAATGATCCCTTCATCGTCCTTGGCCCAGACCACGAAGACGTCGGCCACAGGCGAGTTGGTGATCCACATCTTCGATCCGGTCAGGCGATAGCCGCCGTCGACCGTGCGCGCCCGCGTCTTCATGCTGCCCGGGTCGGATCCGGCATCGGGCTCCGTCAGGCCGAAGCAGCCGACCCATTCGCCCGTGGCAAGCTTCGGCAGGTATTTTTGGCGCTGCGCCTCCGTCCCATAGGCATGGATCGGATGCATCACCAGGCTCGACTGGACCGACATGGTTGAACGGTAGGCACTGTCGACCCGCTCGATCTCGCGGGCGATCAGCCCGTAACAGACGTAGGAGACTCCGGCACAGCCATAGCCGTCGATCGTCGGGCCGAGAAAACCGAGCTCTCCCATCTCTCTGAAGATCGCGTGGTCGAACCGCTCATGCCGATTGGCTTCGAGAATCCGAGGTTGGAGCCGGTCTTGGGCATAGCTGTGCGCGCTGTCGCGGACCAGGCGTTCCTCTTCGGTCAGCTCGCGGTCGATCTCGAACGGATCATCCCATCGAAAGCTCGCTCGGGCGGCCTGTGGCGTTGCAGCATCAGCAATCACGTTTGCCACCGGGGATGCGGTCATGACTGGCCTCCTTGGGACTCCACTGGCGATCGGCGACTCGGGACCTTCTCAAATTTAGGCATCCGCCGCCGCCGAAGCCAGCCCCAGCAGGAGATGGCCCGTTGCCTCAGGGTCGAAGGTGCGGTCAGTCCGCATCGTTTACCGCGCGTTTACCACGACACAGGCAAATTCGATTGCCCGGCAAAGCAGCAATCAGGGGCAAACGTGCATCGGCTTCAGGAAGTCCTGTTCGAGTTCCACCGCGTCGGCAACGCCGTCCGGGTCAGCGCCATCGACCCCGTGACAGGAACCGAAGTGACAATACAAGGTCCGGCCAACGCAGGCGAAACAACGCTTCGCCGCACGGCCGTTACCAAGCTGCGCTACGTTTTGTCCAAGTCAGCCCAGCAGAACTGAACCTGCCCGCCTTCCGGCAAACGGGCGGCATGTTGCCAAACCGCCCGGTTGACTGTCTCTAGCTGGCGCGCCGTCGTCCGGCCCCGCGCGCGCTGCGCCCAAGGCCGATCTTCTTGGCGAAAGCCGATCGCTGTTCGGCGTAGTTCGGCGCCACCATTGGATAATCTGGGGCGAGACCCCATTTCGCCCGGTATTCATCGGGCGTCATATTGTATGTCGTCCGCAGATGCCTTTTCAGCATCTTGAGCTTCTTCCCGTCCTCCAGGCACACAATGTACTCGGGGTGCACCGACCGACGAATGGGAACAGCGGGCTTTTGGGGCTGTTCTTGCGGTGCAGCGACGGGCGTGTCGACATTCTTCAGCGTCTCGTGGACTGCGTTGATCAAGTCCGGGAGCTGATCGGCCGATACCGGGTTT
>JANQQD010000309.1 GCA_028285185.1 Anaerolineae bacterium
CGTCCTGCGTGCAGGCTCGTTCAGGCTGCGCCAGCGCGCTTGGTCGGCCGCGACGCGGGAAAGGTAGTCTTTGCCGCGGAAGGTGTAAATCACGCCGAACTCGGCATCCCGCCGGACCTTGATCGGTTCGATATTCTCATCCAGCTCTGCCGTGGGATCGGACGGCGGTTCCAGTTCCGGTCTCGCGTCGGCTTCGGCCACGTCCGGCAGCTCGTCCGCGGCCGGCAGGGCCAGCAATGGCGGCTTTGCGACCGGGGCCGCTGGCGCCTCGGGCGCGGGTGCCGGCTGCTCGGCACGTCGCCTCAGGTTGGGCGGATTGCCGTCATCCAGCATCGCCAGCATCTTGCGCTGCCGCCTGGCCAACAGGGCGGTCTGATAGGTCAGGCGCAGGACCAGCAGAAGCAGCAGCAGCAGCATGCCGCCGAACACCGCAAACGGCAGCAGAAGCGCGTCGATGACCTGTTGCGTAACGTCCATCTTGCCCCCGGGCTCGACGGCAAGGTTGCAGCACGGCCGCCGGCACCGCGCACAAGTTTGCACTGAAGATGGTTAACAGAATGTCGACGGCGCGTGTCGGACCCTGCGCCCGGCTTTACCAGAGGGTTCTGACTGTGCCTGTGTCGCGGTCCAGCTGCAGTGCCGTCACCGGGATGATGCGCCGCAGCTCCGCATTGTCGGGGAACGGCACCAGGATATGGCTGGTGCCGGTGGCGCTGTCGCGACCCACCGTCTCGACCACGCCGATCGCGTTGCCGGCCTGGTCTACCACCGGCAATCCGATCAGCTCGATCATGCTGACGAAGCCGCGGTCGGAGATAGGGTCGACGACATCCACCAGCGGCGGGCCCGGGAGCCCCGGCGGGCCGCTGGGCGGTGCTGACGATCCGAACCCCCGCGGCACGGTGGGCAGCGGCCGTCTCAGCTCAACATCGCCGAACCGGTCCAGCACGCTGGCCGTGCTGGGCGTGTCGCCGCTGGAGGCCGAGGGATAGGTATGCCGCGTGTCGCGGAAGGGCTGAGAGCGGCGGAACCGGTCGCTGAGCGGCGAGATGAAATCGCTTTGCCGCGTGATCTGACCGGGGAAGGTGCGCGGCGTGCTGTTGAAGCCGTCGCGCTGCTGGGTCGAAACGGGTGAGGTCGCCAGCAGCGTCGCCGCGAGCGTCGCAACGGCGGCCGACAGCGTCAGTCGTTGGCGTCGCATCGTGCCGACCTTTGATCGTCCGACCGGCAGCGCATGCCGTGGCCGAAGACGATCGCGCCTTCGCTGTCCCGCCGGGCTTCCGCCCCGTTGGAGAACTGGATCCAGCCGGTGACGTCCATATAGACGTCGATGCCGTTGTCGAACCACAGCCGGCCGTCCGGCTCTTTATGCACCGTGACGCCGTTGCTGAAGGCGATTCGACCCGGTGCAGACTCCGATGCGCTGAGCCCGTTGGTGCAGGCGACGGCATCGCTGCCGTCCATCGTGCAGTCGAAAGGAGTGGTGGTCATGCTCAGAACCATGGCAAAGACCGCCACCTCGATGACGCTCACGCCCAGCCCTCCGTCCGTGGCCGACAACCGGTACTTTGCCGCGCCCCAGTCTTGAGGGGCGGCTCAGCAGACGATCCCGTCTGCTTTCAATCTAGTACCGGATTTGGTGGAAAACAGTCACGGACGTGAGAGCAGGCGTCGAGGACTCACCCGGCGTTCAGCCATACGATGCCGAGCGTAGCAACGACAACAGCAACCCAGGGCAGCATCGCTTTCAAAGATTGGCGAGTGGCGCGATTGTAAGCTGCCGTCTCCAGTGCCTCGTACCGTTCTTCTCTTGTCATGGACTCCCTCCAGTGTTGGCTGGCGTCCTCCCGTTGCAACAGACTTATGCACTTTGCCCTCACTTGGCAATATTGAATATTGCAGTGCAGCATTGTGTCCAATTCATTAGTTTGCGATAGAATTTATTGTTTGCCTATTTGATACGCATTGAATGGGCTCGGGGTGGCTTGACCCATCGCCGGCGCGGTCTGATGCTGCCGGCCGCATCACCAACCGGGAGCCGGGAATGTCTCGTGACGCGGCCATCGCAGAAGCGAAGGCCTATTTCGACAGCGGCCGTTTCGCCGAAGATCTCGGCCGCAGGGTGGCGCGGCGGACCGAAAGCCAGGTCGCGGACCAGTTTGCGGAGCTGAGCGCCTATCTGGCGGACGATCTCGGGCCCTGGCTCAGGGCACTGGGGTTCGATTGCCGCATCGTCGATAACCCGGTGGCAGGGGCCGGGCCGTTCCTGTTGGCGGAGCGAATGGAAGGCGCCGACCTGCCCACAGTCTTGAGCTACGGGCACGGTGATGCCATCCACGGTCAGGAAACCCGTTGGCGCACAGGCCTTTCCCCCTGGCGCCTGACAATCGAGGGTGATCGGATCTATGGCCGCGGCACGGCGGACAACAAGGGACAGCATACGATCAATCTCGGGGCGCTTGCGGCGGTGCTGTCGGTCAGAGGGCGGCTTGGGTTCAACGTCCGCCTGTTGATCGAGATGGGGGAGGAGATCGGATCACCGGGCCTGGAAGAACTGGCGCGGAACCAGCCCGAGCTGCTGCAGGCCGACGTGCTGATCGCTTCGGACGGCCCCCGGCTCGATCCGGCTACGCCGACGCTCTATTTCGGCGCCCGGGGCACGGTGAATTTCGACCTTGAGGTCAATCTGCGCGACCGGGCGCACCATTCCGGCAACTGGGGCGGTCTGCTGGCCGACCCGACCGTCATCCTGGCGCATGCCATATCCAGCATCACGGATGCCCGTGGCGCGATCGCCGTGCCGGAATGGCGCCCCGAGAGTCTGACGCCGGAGGTGCGCGAAGTGCTGGCCGCATTGCCGCTGCCGTCCGGCGGGGCGGACGGACCGGAGGTTGAAGATTGGGGGGAATCCGCGCAAACGCCGCAAGAGCGAGTCTATGGCTGGAACAGCTTCGCCGTACTGGCAATCCACTCCGGCATTCCGGAACAGCCGGTCAACGCCATACCGGGGGGTGCGAGCGCCCGATGTCAGTTGCGCTTCGTTGTCGGTACGGACCTGGACGATGTGGTGCCGGCGCTGCGGCGGCATCTGGATGGGCATGGCTTCGCAAGAGTGGCGGTGACCCGGGTACCGGAGGGGGCGTTTCCGGGCACCCGCATTGGCCTTGATGACCCATGGGCCAAGGCCGCCATCGACAGCGTGCGAAAGACGATCGGGCGGGAGCCGCATGTGCTGCCCAACCTCGGCGGCTCACTGCCGAACCACGTCTTCTCCGACGTGCTGAGCCTGCCCACGGTGTGGGTTCCGCATTCCTATGTCGGCTGTTGCCAGCACGCGCCGGACGAGCATCTGCTGGGGTCGGTTGTCCGCGACGGGTTGGCCGTAATGGCCGGCCTGTTCTGGGACCTGGGCGAGAGGGACCTGAGGCCGTGATACTTGCCGTGTTGAGATGGATGGCTCCCGTCCTGGTTGCTGTGGCCTGCTCCAACGCCGCCGCGCAAGAGCCACCCGGGTTCAGGGCCTACCTCGACGGCGTCGAAGCAGAGGCGGTGGCCGCCGGCCTATCGCAGTCGACGGTCTCGGCGGCGCTGGCATCCGTGCAGTTTCAGGATCGCGCGGTTGAGCTGGACCGCGATCAGCCGGAGTTCGTGCGCACTTTCTGGGAATATCTCGACGCGGCCGTTGGTGGGTCGCGTGTCGCAGACGGCCGGACCCGGCTTGCCCGGCACGCAGCTCTGCTGGCCGAGGCGGAGGGGCGATACGGCGTGCCTGCCCACGTACTTGTCGCCTTCTGGGGCATCGAGAGCGACTTCGGCCGGTTCACCGGTGATTTTCCGGTGATCGATGTGACCGCGACGCTCGCTTTCGACGGCCGCCGCGAGGCGTTCTTCCGCAGCGAGCTGTTGGATGCGCTCAGGCTCTTGGACAGGGGCACCGTGCAGTTGCCGCTCTTGGGGTCTTGGGCCGGCGCCATGGGCCAGACGCAGTTCCTGCCGTCCACTCTGCTGCAACATGGCATCGATCATGACGGCGACGGTCGCATCGACCCCTGGGGCAGCTTGGCCGACGTCTTTGCGTCTTCGGCCAACTATCTGCAGAGCCTCGGATGGCGGGAAGGGGAACGCTGGGGGCGCGAGGTGCGGGTACCGGCCAGTTTCGACTGGACGCTGGCTGAGCTCACGGTCGTCAAGCCGCTGGCGGAGTGGCAGCAACTCGGCATCCGCCGCACGGATGGCGGCGACCTGCCGGCGGTTGAGGGAATGCCGGCATCCCTGACCCTTCCGATGGGGCACAGAGGGCCAGCCTTTCTGGTCTACGACAATTTCCGTGTGATCCTGGAATGGAACACCTCGCTGCACTACGCACTCGCCGTCGGCCATCTGGCGGACCGGATCGCCGGTGCCGGACCGCTTGCCGGGTCACGGCCCGATCTCGGCCGGGCACTGAACTACGCAGAGGCGGAAGAGCTGCAGCGCCTGCTGTTGGCGTTGGGTCACGATCCCGGCGACATCGACGGGTTCGTCGGTCCGAACACCCGCAACGCCGTCAGAGGCTTCCAGAGCGATATTGGGGCGCCGGCCGATGGTTATCCGACGCTGGATCTGCTGTCGCAGCTGCGCGCCGCGGCCGGCGGATAGGCAGCGACGCTACTGCAGCCAGACTTCGACGGTCGCGGTGGCGCCGCCGGCATCGATCACCGTGATGCGCGTCTGGCCGATCCCGTCGGGATGCCATTCCGTCGACCGGCCCAGCGGCGACGACGGGACCGGGCGGCCATTGACGACCCAGGTCAGCGGCCGCTGGCCGCCCAGCGCGATCAGCGGTAGCGTGTCCAGCGCCTGATCCATGGGTGGCAGCTCAACCACCGTGCCGTCGGCTGGGAAGTCGATGCGCAAATCGGCCTGGCTCAGGCGCAGCGCGCCATCGTCCGGCATTCGCGACGGCCTGCGGTCGAAGTGGGCGAGCCGGGGCGGCAGATCGTCGTAGGCCGTATCGATCACGTCCGACGGTGGCGGCGGCAGCACGTCACGGCCGGGCGCGGGCAGAAGTTCGAACACGCGGAACAGCAGCGGTGCAGCCGTGTTGCGGCCGTAGCGCTGCGGGCTGGGCGTGCCGTCCGGCCGGCCGACCCAGACACCCACCGTATAGTCGGCGTCATAGCCAAGCGCCCAGGCATCGCGGAAACCGTAGGAGGTACCGGTCTTGTAGGCGATCCGGCGGCCGTCGCGGGCATAGACGGGGTTCACCAGCGCGCTCGGTGGTGCCACGCTGGACAGAATCTCCGTCACATACCAATTGGCGGCCGGGCGCAGCAGCAGGGTTGACGGGGCCACTTCCGCCTCCGGCCCGGTGCGCAGCGTTGCGGCCTCACCGCCATTGGCGAGCCCCGTATAGAGCGTAACCAGATCGTAGAGGGTCATGCCGGCCCCGCCGAGCGCGATGGCGAGGCCGGGGGCGGCATCGGACTCGTACAGGTGCAACGGACCACCGGACTCGCGCAGCCTGGCGCCGAGCCGCGCCGGGCCCAGCCGGTCGAGCACCGCCACGGCCGGGATGTTCAGCGACCGGATCAGGGCCTCGCGTACGGTCACCTCGCCCGAATAGACGGGATCGAAGTTCGAGGGCGCGTAGTCGCCGAAGCGCTGCGGCACATCGTTGATGATGGTGTCCGGGTGGACCATCAGCTCTTCGAACGCCATGCCGTAGATGAACGGCTTCAGCGTGGATCCCGGCGACCGGATGGCCCGGGCCAGATCCACCTGGCCGGCGCGGTCCTCGGCGAAGAAATCGGCTGACCCCAGATAACCGATCACCTCGCGCGTGGCGTTGTCGACCACCAGGATGGCGGCGTTGCCGTGGCGCTCGAAGGCGGGCAGGGCGCGGCGGCCCATATCCTCCAGCGCGCGCTGAAGCTCTGCGTCGATGAAGGTGTGATGCGCCTGCAGCTCCGGCGCTCTTACAGTGACGGTTGCTGCCAGGTGCGGCGCATGGAAGGGCATGCCCCGCCTCTGCTGCGGCACGGGCTGCTCGCCCGCCTCGCCGGCCGCCTCTGCGGAAAGAACGGTGCGGGCGACGGCCCTGTCCAGCACCCGGGCGCGCGCCGCCGCGGCCCGGTCGGCCGCCCGATCCGGCCGAAGCCGCGTCGGCGACTGGGGCAGGGCCACCAAAAGCGCAGCCTCGCCCGGCGTCAGCACCGACGGTTCTCTGCCGAAATAGGCGAACGAGGCAGCGCGTACCCCCTCAAGGTTGCCGCCATAGGGGGCAAGCGTGAGGTAGATCGCCAGGATCTCGTCCTTGGTGTAGTGCCACTCCAGCTGCAGGGCGCGTGCCATCTCCAACAGCTTGTCGGTGAGGCTGCGTTCCGGCCGGGGCTCCAGCAGGCGGGCGACCTGCATGGTCAGGGTCGAGGCGCCGCTGACCACACGGCGATTCCAGATCAGCTGGCCGACGGCGCGCGTCAGCGCAATCGGGTCGATTCCCGGATGGGACCGGAAGCGCTGGTCTTCGTATGCCAGCAGCATATCCAAATAGAGCGGGGACACTTCGTCCACGGTGGCTGCCAGGCGCCACATGCCGTCATCAGTGGTGAAAGCACGCAGCAGCTCGCCGTTGCGGTCCAGCACCAGCACCGACCGGTCCTCGTACCGCGAGAGGTCCAGCGGGTACTCGGCATTCAGCCAGACGGCAGCTCCGGCCAGCGCCGCCACCAACAGGCAGGCGCCGGCGCCGAGCCTGACAAGCCAGCGCTTCAGCCGTCGCATGCGATCAACCCGCGGTCCGGCGGCTACCCGTCATGCGGCAGGATCGTGATCCTGCCCATGGCCGTGCGCCCATGGTATTCGGGCTTGTACATGTCCTCCGCAAAGGCGCCGGGCAGTACGAATTCGCCCGGCGTCACCGCCCGGGCCACATAGGCCACGGCGAACCGCTCGGTCTCCGGATAGAGGGGCAGGGCGGCAACATAGCGGTCGTCGCGCCGCTCCACATGCTCGGTGTAGCTCAGCTCCAACAGGCTCACGAGATCCTCAAGGCCACGGCCGCCGCCGATATTGGGGTTCTCGATCTCAAGCCCTGCCGGCAGCAGGTCGACAACCAGCAGGTCGTGCTCCAGCTGCGTGGGGTTGCTGCCTTCGATCAGCACGACGACAAGGTCGTTCTGGCGCAACGGCTGTGCGTCCAGGTCCAGCTCGTTGCCGTCCAGGTCCAGGAAGGTGCGGCTGATCTGGATGCCGTTGAATTCCGCCGGCAGCGGTTCGGCCGGAATGCCGCGGACGGTGACGACGCGGCGCACGGTCTGGTCGCCGACATTGCTCACCCGCACTCCCTGCGCCAGGGCATCCGGGGTCGGATAGAGATCCAGAGCCTCGGTGCTGGGCGGAATGTCCTCGCCGTCCACGTTCAGGGCCATCTCGTCCTGATCGGTCAGCAGCGCATGGGCGGCGAGCAGCAGCCAAGCCTGTTCCTGCGTGCTGGTGTAACGCCGTTGGGCGAACAGCTCGCCCACCTCATCGGCCTCGCTCAGCACGACATCCAGCGGCACCTGGGCCTCTGCCATCAGCGCCACTGTCGCAGCGCCGTCTCGCAGGCTCGATCCGTAATCCTGCAGGGGATAGTCGGCGGGGATCACGCGCTCGCCTTCGGCCATGGCAAAGGCCAGAACAGCCCGTTCCCGTTCGCCATAGAGCGACAGCGCGGTTGCGAGCTGGGCCCGGGCGAGTGGCGTCGGAAACTCCTCCAGGCAGGTATCGGCGTAATAGCGCAGATCCGCCACGCTCGCCTCGCCGGCGCGGGCCAAGGTGTAGAGCGCATAGCCGGCCGCGGGGTAGCAGCGTTCCCGCGTGTCCCACCGGTTCAGATAGTCCTGCAGATAGTCGAGCCCGAGCCGCCACGCCGTCTGCGGCACGTCATAGCCCTGCTCTTCAGCCCGGGTGATGAAGTCCAGCGCATAGGCGGCCAGCCACGGCCGGCTTTCGCCGAACGGGCCCCAGGCGCCGAAGCCGCCGTCACGCTGCTGCATGGTCATGGTGCGGTTGACCGCGTTCTGCACGCGACGGCGGATATCGCTCGGCTGATAGTCGTCGCCCCAGCGTTCCGCCACCTCGGAGAGATAGAGCATGGGCATGGCGCGGCTGACCGTCTGTTCCAGGCAGCCATAGGGGTAGCCGTCGAGTTCCCGCAGCAGGCCCGGCACGTCGAAATTGGGCCGTGTGCTGAAGCTGGCGGCCACGGCCGTGGTCTCTTCGACAAAGGTGTCCGTGATGCCGGTATCGAGGATCAGGGCCGTACCGGGATCCAAGAGCCCGGCGATCCGCTCCGTCACATAGGGCTGCGGCGGCCGCACGGCGATCTGCCAATGTCGCGTGACTTCAAACCCGTCTGGACCGGAAAGCGACAGCGTGACCTCGCCGACACCGATCCGGTCGCCGACCAGGGTCAGCTCCGCCTCGAACCGCTCGTCCACCGCCAGGTCCAGGTCGAAGGCACCATCGCCGTCGATGGCGACGGCGCCGTCGGTGCTGACCTCTGCCTGATAAGCTCCCGCGTCGCCGGCTACGTTGTGCAGGCTGAGCGTCGCCTGGGCCCGGTCTTCCGGTGCCAGGAAGCGGGGCAGGGAGACCTGGCTGACCAGCGGGTCGCGCACGGTCAGCGGCCGGTCGACCGCCCCGACGGCGCTGGCGGTCCACGCCACGGCCATCAGCCGCAGCTCACCGTTATAGTCCGGAATCTCGATGGGGATCTCTGCCCGGCCGGCTTCGTCGACCTCGACGATGCCGGAGAACAGCGAGACCGTCTCGACGATGCGCACACTCAGCGCCCCAAGCTGGTCGCCGTCACCGCCGGAGCGGATGCGCCCGCGGCGGCCTTCACTGATGATCAACCGGCCATAGGCGTCGCGCATCTCCATACCCAGCGCGCGCTTGCCGAAGTAATGCGCGGTCGGGTCGGGCGAGGCGAAGTCGGTCAGCAGCAGAATACCCTCGTCGACGGCGGCCAGCGTCAGGTACGCCTGTTCGCCATCCGGAATGCTTTCCACGGCGACAGGCACCGTGATGCCTTGCCGAGGCCGCACCTCATCCGGTGTATCGATCGTCACGGCCAGCGTCTGGGCGCTGGCATCCATGTCGAACCACGCCACGCCGACGGCGCGGCCGGGCCCGCGGGCGTTCTCCCCCGCCGCTTCCGCCGGGCGGAAGGCCGTCGCCAGAATATAGGCGCCGACGCCCCAACCCTCGCCGACGGGGATGTCGACCGTGGTTCCGTCTTCAGCGACGGCGACATTCACGGCATGCAGCAGCCGGTCGTTGACGACCATCACCAGGGCTTCGCCGGCGAAGGGCGCTTCAAGGTGGATCTGGGCAGTATCGCCGGGCCGGTAGGTGTCCTGGTCCAGCGAGACCTGCAGCGTGTCGGGCGTTTCGTCCGCGATCGGCGCGGACCACCAGCCGGCGTAGAAACGGATGCTGGAGGCAGTGATGCCCGCGGCATCGAACACGTCGATGCGGTAGGCACCCCAGTCCACCGGTTCTGCGATCTGGGCGGGAGCTTCAAGGCCGACCGCCACGTCGCCCACGGCCAGCACCCGGTCGCGGTAGACGACGCGGTAGTCCCACACACCGTTGCTGGAGAACCACTGATAGTCATAGACCTCGCGTACAAGCTGATAGCGCAGGTCGGCGGCGATCGGCTGGCCTTCGCCGTCGAGCGCGACGACTTCGAAGGACGCCACGCTGTCCTCCTGAACCCGCTCGCCCGCCGTGTGGCGGATGCCCACCCACGGGCCCTGGCGCCGTACGGGCAATGTCAGTTGCTGGTTGATCGGCCGGCCGCCGACATCGAACAGCGAGGCGCGGATCTCCGCTTCCAGCGGCAGGGTCGTGTCCGGCAGTTCGTCAAGGGTCACCGGCAGCGTGCTGCGGCCCGTACCGTCCGTCGGCGCGATGTCCAGGAACAGGCGCTGCGGGTCGAATGTCTCCTGCACCAAGCCGAAGCTGTAGCTGCCCCAGTCGGCGAACGGCGTTCCGGTCGATCGCAGGATCAGCTCCGCCTCGCCATAGAGATCCACGGCCGGGGCGCCGTAGAGATAGTCGGCGCCGATTACGATGTCCGCCGTCTCGCCGGCCCTCAGGGCGTCGGCCTCGGTCTCAATCTCCAGCCGCACCCTTAGCGGCACGAAGTCTTCCACCTGGAAAGTCGTGCTGCCAACGCTTGCGCCTTCCGGGTCGACATAGGCCGACGCCGTCCAGGTGCCGGTCCGCGCACTGCCGGGCAGGGGTATGGAGACGGCATAGCTGCCGCTGCCTTCGTCGCTTAGCGACACGGCGCGCGCTTCGATGCCGTCAGGGCGCAGGATCTTGATGGTGAGCGGGACGTCCGTCAGTCCGTCGGCCTGCTCATTGCGTAGCAGCGTCGTCAGATAGACGGTCTCGCCGGGCCGATAGACGCCGCGCTCGGTATAGAGATAGGCATCGAGCGGCCCCGGCTCCGGCCGGCCGCTGACGCCGCGGGCGCTCAGGTCGAAGGCAGGCCCCGTCAGCTCCAGGAAATTGAAGTCTTCGGCGTCGCCCTGGCCGTGATAGGCCAGCACGGCCGCCGGGCGGTTGCCGCCCTGGCCGCGGATCAGCCCCGCATCGAAGCTGGCGAT
>JANQQD010000316.1 GCA_028285185.1 Anaerolineae bacterium
CCCGCAGGATACGTCGGTCGATCCGGTCCAGCTTTACGCGGCGCATAGGCAAGCTCTCGAAAGTTCATAGTCGGAATGCGAAACGATATTACTCTTCATGAAGCCGGGCAAGCGGAACAAATCGTGCTTGTCGTGAACTTCTCACATTGCGTGTGGCGAAATGCTCAACTGTCCGGTGTGAAATCCGCCGCTTATCGATCCGGAGCGGGGTGACCTTGCAACTGGATAGTGCATGGGTCGTGACCGACGGCAAGGCGGGAATGGAGGTCCAGTGTCTCGGCGTTGCCGAAGCGCTGGGTCTGGCGCCGGTCGTCAAGCGGGTGGCGTTGCGCCCGCTCTGGCGGCTCTTGTCCCCTTACATCCGCTTCCGGCTCAGCCGCGCCGCTGGGCCCGGTGGCGACCGTGTCGAACCGCCCTGGCCCGACATCGTCATTGCCACCGGCCGACAATCGATTGCCCCCGCGCTTGCCGTGAAACGGGGCAGCGGACGCAGATCCTATCTGGTGCAGTTGCAGAACCCGGTGATCGATCCCCACCATTTCGATCTCGTCGCCGTACCGCAGCATGACCGCCTGCGCGGCGACAATGTCGTCACCACTATTGGCGCGCCCAATCGCGTGACGGAGAGCCGGCTGAACGAAGCGGCCGCCCGTCATGGCGCCCGGCTGTCCGCGTTGCCGCGACCGCGCGTCGCGGTGCTGATCGGCGGCGGCAACTCCGCCTATCGCCTGACGTCGGAGCGCATGGGGGCGATCGCGGCCGATATCGCCGCCATGGCTGGGCGCGAGGGCGCGGGCCTGATGGTGACGGCCAGCCGGCGGACCGGCCCGGAGAACGAGGCCGTGCTTCGCGCGCAGCTGGACGGCCTGCCGGCTGAAATCTGGGACGGCGCG
This sequence comes from Anaerolineae bacterium, assembly GCA_028285185.1. Classification (GTDB taxonomy): domain Bacteria; phylum Pseudomonadota; class Alphaproteobacteria; order DSM-16000; family Inquilinaceae; genus JACKIG01. The sequence goes on from JANQQD010000316.1 coordinate 894, forward strand.
GGCGACAACCCCTACTTCGCCTATCTGGCCCTGGCGGATGCTGTGTTGGTTACGGGCGACAGCATCAACATGGTGTCCGAGGCGGCATCCACCGGCAAGCCGGTCCACGTCATCGATCTGGAAGGCGGTTCGCCCAAATTCGCGCGGTTCCACGAAAACCTGCGCACCGCCAATGTGACCCGGCCCTTTGCCGGACGGCTGGAGACATGGACCTATCGGCCCCTGGACGATGCCGCTAAGGTGGCCGGCGAAATTCGCCGCCGCCTTGCCGCACGGTCGCCGGAGGCAGGTGCGATTCACAATTGATCGCAGGATGCGATCTCTGCCATATCGTTGCGCACGAAACTATTTCCGGGACGAGAGGCCATCCCGGTCGTGAAAGTGAGGGTGTCTTCCGTGGATCTCCATGACGCGCCGATCGATCTCGATCGCTTTGTGGCGACACCGCTGGTGTCCGACCCGTTCGACCACCTGATCGTCCCGCATTTCGTCCGGCCAGAGGCGGAAGACGGCGTCAATGCGGATTTCCCCAGAATCGACAAGCCGGGCAGCTTCCCGGCCTCGACGCTGGAGTTCGGGCCTCGGTTCAAGGCGCTGCTCGATTCCTTGTACGCGCCCGAAGTGACGGAGGCGTTCGCTGAAAAGTTCGATATGGACCTTGGCCACCGGCCGATCATGGTGACTGTGCGCGGGCAGGCGCAGGCGAAGGACGGGCGCATCCACACCGACAGCAAGACCAAGGTGATCACGGTCCTGATCTATATGAACCCGAGCTGGGAAGCGACCGGTGGCCGGCTGCGCCTGCTGCGGTCGCCCGACAGCCTCGACGATCCGGTGGCCGAGGTGCCGCCTGAGGCAGGCACGCTGCTGGCGTTCCGCAACGGCCCGACGGCCTGGCACGGTCACGAGCGCCATATCGGCCAGCGCCGCTCGATCCAATTGAACTGGGTGACCGATCAGTCGGTCGTCGAGCGTGAGCAGGCGCGCCATCGCTTCAGCGCGCGCATGAAGCGTCTCTTCGCCTCCGCCTGACCGGCGCTGAGCCCCTTGCTGACTCCCTGACGGCTGCTGATTGCCATGACACTGAATATCCAGACTTTCTCCAACACCAGCGGCGGCAGTGCCCTGTTCAAGGCGCTTGGCCATCCCGACGCGGTCGAACGTGCGCACGCACTGATCGCCCGCCTTGAGCGCGCCGGACCCGTGGCCGTCTATGACCCGGCCGGTCAGCTGGCGACGCTTGCCGCCATGTACGATCTCTCAAGCCTGCAGGTGGTGGGGGTGTTCGTTCAGGATGTGGAGAGGGTCGGCGAGCGGCTGCTTGGGGAGAAGACGCAGCCCATCACCGAGTTGAAGGGCGCCCAGGTCGGCACGGTCTTCCTGGCCGCCTTCGATGCAGCGCGTCTCGTGGACCATATCCGCCCCCTTCTGCCCGCCGGCACCGAGATCGTCACACTGGATGAGATGCGCCTGCCGGAAGGGCTGCTGACCAACAAGCGCACCTATCTGTCGCCGCTCAATTTCGCCACCAATTTCGCCTTCTTCCGCGAGCAGGACGGGCACCATACGCGCATCGTCTCGGCCAACTATTGGGCCGCCTATGGCGGCAAGGACGTGCGGCTCTGGGCCACCCTTTTCGATGAGACGGGAAAGCGCCTGGTCACCTGGGAAGACCGGCTGGCCGGCCCCAACAGCACGATCGTGATCGACAGCGCGGACCTGCGCGCCCGCTTCGATCTGGGAGAGTTCACGGGCCAGCTCTTCGTCCACATCATCGGGGCGGCGGGGCACGACATCGTCAAGTACGCGCTCGACACCTATGGCGACGAGGACGAGGTGCTGTCCTGCACCCACGACGCCAATGCGTGGCCCAGCGACTTCTATGCCGGACTGCCGGCGCCGCAGGAAGATGAGACCGTGGTGCTCTGGGTCCAGAACAGCCATCCCACGCCGATAGCGCCCAAGGGCATCGGCATGAACCTGATGGGCCATGACGACATTGCCTGGCTCGATCGGGAGATTCCCGGTTTCGCCACTTACAAGCTGGACGTGACCGAGCTCTTGCCGGACGCACGGTGGCCGCAGCAGCTCGAGGCGCGCGCCGGCAAGCACTTCGTGCGTCCACGTTATGAGATATGGCGTTCCGACGGCCGCCAGCGGATCGCGCACTTGAACGTCGAGCGGGTCGACCTGAAGCCCGATCCCAAGCTGCCCGAGATCGCCAATCTCATGGGCAAGGGCTTCATCCTTCCGGCACCGATCCTGCCGACCGACCGCTATCGCGCGGTCGTCCAGCCGACGCCGATGGCGACCACGCAGCAGTCGCTGCCGATCGCCGCCATCCTCTACGACGCCAACGGCAAAGAGGTGGCGCGCCACCGCTTCGGCGACTTACCACGCAACCATGAATGCGTGGTCGACTTGACCGGGCTGATGGCCGAGGGGGGGGGCGGGATGCCCTCCGGCCACGGCCATGTGGAATTGGTGTACGACTTCACGGCGGGAAGCGACGCCGATGGTTGGCTGCACGCCATTTTCCGGTATCAGGACACCGAGACGGGGCATGTGGCGGAAACGAGCTTCGGCTCGCACATCTTCAACACGGTCCTGACGTACAAGAACGAGCCGCAGAGCTATGCCGGCCGGCCGCCTGGCCTTTCCACGCGGCTGTTCCTCAGGCTCGGCCCCGACGGCACGGACGCTATGTGCTGCCTGATCTATGCGGCCTCCACACCGTGGCACGGCCACAGTGCGACCAACCTGATCCTGATGAACCAGTCGGGCGAAGAGGTGGCGTCGAAATTCGTGCAGATCCCCTGCAGCGGTTCGCACCTGTTCCGCGTGTCGGAGACGTTTGCCTGGGAGGAGCGGCGCGAGGCCGGCCCGGACGGCTATGTTCTGATCCGCGACCTGACCTGCCGTCTGTTCGGCTATCATGGCCTGGTCCGCAACAGCGGGGCCGCCTTCAGCCTGGATCACATGTTCGGGTTCTGACGCGGTCGATCCCGTTGTCTAGCGCATAGCTAACCTGTTCGGCCAACCTGGCGGCTTGCGCAGACCGGGCCGGTCGCCTATCTGGCAACGGACTTGAGTAGCGCGGACGACGCAGCAGACGGGGACGGGGCCCATGAGCAATCAGACGCATGCCAAGGTGCTGATCATCGGGGCCGGACCGGCCGGCTATACCGCGGCCATCTATGCCGCGCGCGCCAATCTTCAGCCGGTCCTGGTTCAGGGTCTGCAGCCGGGCGGGCAGTTGACGATCACCACGGATGTGGAGAATTACCCCGGCTTCGCCGACGTGATCCAGGGCCCCTGGCTGATGGAACAGATGGCCGCCCAGGCGGAACATGTGGGCACCCGGCTGGACTTCGACATCATCACCGAGGTCGATTTCTCCGTTCGGCCATTCGTCTGCAAGGCTGATTCCGGCGCCGTCTACACCGCCGATGCCGTGATCATCGCCACCGGCGCTCAAGCGCGGTGGCTGGGGCTGGAGAGCGAGGCGGCGTTCAACGGCCGCGGCGTCTCGGCCTGCGCTACCTGCGACGGCTTCTTCTACCGTGGCAAGGCCGTCGCGGTGGTCGGCGGCGGCAACACGGCGGTGGAGGAGGCGCTCTATCTCGCCAACCTCGCCGAGCGCGTGACGGTAATCCACCGCCGCGATGCGTTGCGGGCCGAGAAGATCCTGCAGGGCCGTCTGTTGAAGCACCCGAAGATCGATGTGGTCTGGGACAGTGTCGTGGAAGAGGTGCTGGGCGATGATATGGGCGTGACGGGCGTACGGGTCCTGAACCGGAAGACCGTGCAGACCAGCGATCTTTCCGCGGACGGTGTCTTCATCGCCATCGGCCACGATCCGGCGACGGCCGTCTTCCGCGATCATGTGGCGATGGATGACGAAGGGTACATCCTGACTTCGCCTGACAGCACCGCCACGAATATCCCCGGCGTCTTCGCTGCCGGCGACGTGAAAGACAAGGTCTTCCGCCAGGCGGTGACGGCCGCCGGTATGGGCTGCATGGCGGCCTTGGAGGCGGAGAAGTACCTGGCCGAGCAAGCTGACGGCGCTGGGGAAACAGCGGAAGCGACGGCGGCGGCGGAGTGACCGCCCGACCCTCGCGGCGGGTTGACCGCAGCCGTCGGCGGGAATAGCCTCACGGACATGCGCAGCGCCTTGCGGACCGACAATCGAATTACCGGCCCGATCCTCGGTTGAGGATCGGGACATTTGCCGTCTTTCGATTGTTCGTCGTTTCCCGCGAGGAATGGACCCATGCGCGTCTTCGACACGGCCGGACTGGCCACCTTGCTCACCCGAAACTCGACCCACTACCGCTATGACGTCACGGCGCTTGCCGACCCTGGCGTGCTGCCACGATTGCTGGAGTTGTTCGCCAAACGCGGCCTGGTGCCGGAGGACATGTCCGCCTATCGCCGCCGGGATGCGGAGATGGACGACGGTCTGTCCATCAGCCTGAGTGCCGGAGGCGTGGACCGGAGGGCCGCCGAGCACATCGCCCAGTGCATGGGTCAGGTGGTCGGGGTCGTGGCGGTTGTCTTCCGGCCGGCTTCGGCCGCCGCGGCGGCCTGAGCCCGCGGATGGCCTATCTCGACCACTACCGCCGCTGCGATGCGCACGACCTGACGCGGTTCCGGCCCCTGGCCGTGGACGGTGTGCGCGTGGGTTGGGTGCGGCTGGACTTGATCGACCATCTTGGCCGTTTTCCCGAGATCTTCCGGATCACGGACGCCGGCGTCGCGCTGGCGCCGGACATTACCGGGTTCGATGCCCGCACCAGCGCGTTCGACCATGTGGTCGGACGCTTGGCGGAAGCCGGCGTCGTCCCGCACCCCCGCGGAGAGCGCTATGCCGTGACAACCGGATGGGGGCAGCCGGCGCAGTTTTCCGTGGACCGTGCCCATGTGCCGGTATTCGGCGTGCGTGCCTATGGCGTCCACGTCAATGGCCTGGTCCGCACGCGGAACGGAATTGCGCTTTGGATCGGCCGCCGCGCCACCGATCGGCCGATCGCATCCGGCAAACTCGACAACATGGTTGCGGGCGGCATGCCCATCGGCATCGGTCTGTTCGAAAACCTCTTGAAAGAGGCGAAAGAGGAAGCCGACTTGCCCGCTGAGCTTGCCGGCCGCGCGCAGGCCGTCGGCGCCCTGGGATACCGTATGGAAGTGGCCGACGGCCTGCGGGACGACGTGCTGTTCCTCTACGACCTGGAACTGCCTGCAGACTTCGTGCCGCACAATACGGATGGGGAGGTCGAGGCGTTCGCCCTCATGCCGCTCGACGATGTCTGCCGCCGGGTGCGGGACTCCGACGATTTCAAGTTCAACGTCGCGCTGGTGCTGATCGACTTCATGATCCGCCATGGCGCGATCACGGCAGACGATCCCGACTACCTGACGCTGGTGGGCGGGCGCTGGCGGCTGGAGATCTAGGCAGCGCAGCAGAGGCTCACACGCCTGCCGATTGCGCTAAGGCTTACCTCTGCCTGGGCCTCCGACGGTGGCCTGTCGCCAGCAAGCGACGAAGGGCCGACCATAGCCGTCCACCCGGCCTGCCGCTGCGGGCGGGTCTGGGTCCGGTCCGGTTCTCATACAGGTAGAGAATGGACCGAGCGGTCTCAGTCTGCACCTGGCGATTTCCTCCACTCGTTGCGCTCGCCGGTTTAGATCCTTGCGGCTGCAACGGTTTCTTGTTTCGTTCATATTCTCATTATTTGCATTTCTATGCAACTCTTAAGATTGTGAACTTCCTGTTACCCTGGTCTGGGTGGCGCCGCCGGTTCGCTCGCCGGCGCCGGCATGTCCGATACGCCGACGGACGACCAGATTTCGCCCGGTGTCATGCCTGTGGACCGAAGGTGACGGATGCTCGCCGCGTCGCTCCGCTTGGCCAGCCGCTGTCCCTGGCCATCGGTGATCAGCCGGTGGTGGCTGTAGGTGGGCGCCTTGTAACCCAGCAGGATCTGTAGCGTCCGATGGACATGGGTCGCGTGGAACAGGTCTTCGCCCCTGGTGACCAGCGTGATGTCTTGCAAGTGGTCGTCGACCGTGACGCTCAGGTGATAGCTGGTCGGGACATCGCGCCGTGCTAGAACGACATCGCCGAACAGGCCGGGCAGAACGCGCTGCGGTCCAGCCAATTCATCGACCCATTCCGCGTCGCCGATCAGGCTTGCCGCCCGGGCGCTGTCCAGCCGGAGGGCGTAGGCGTTACCGTCGCCGATCCGCCGATCGCGTTCGGCCTGCGGCAGGTGCCGGCAAGTGCCGGGATAGAGCGCGCCGTCGGGCCCGTGTGGAGCCTGGGACATGCGTGCGATCTCTTGCTGTATGGCCTTGCGCGTGCAGAAGCATGGATAGACGACATCGAGCGATTCGAGTGCCGCGAGCGCAGCCCGATAGTCGGACAGATGCTCCGATTGCCGGCGGACAGCCTGTTCCCAGGTCAGCCCAAGCCAGGCCAGGTCCTCATAGATCGCGTCTTCGAAATACGGGCGGCAGCGCCCTGTGTCGATGTCTTCGACGCGCAAGAGAAAGAGCCCGCCGGCCATCCTGGCGGCATGCCATCCCGCATAAGCGGAATAGGCATGCCCGAGATGCAGGAAGCCGGTCGGGCTCGGGGCAAAACGGGTAACAATCGTCATGGCGGCGGCGATGGTCATGGATCCTGCGGATCGAGCGATCACGCAAGCTGTGCCGCCTGGCGCCCATTCAAGCAAGCACCCACCGGCCGTGCGCCCGCCGGCCGGTGGGAACCATCACCCCCAGATGCGGGAGTGGGTCAGCGGATACTCGTCGTCTTCGTTGCTCGCCCGCGCTTCGTGATGGCGCGGAACGATCGCATAACCGCGCGATTCCAGACGCTCGACCGCCAAGCGTGCCCGCGACGCCGCGATCGACGACCGCATCCGCCGCTTCAACTCCGGCTCGCGCGCGTCGCCGGGGATCGTCTCTTCGAACAGCTCACGCAGGATTTCCGTGGGCTCCATCAAACCCTCCTCAACAGTCAGCCGGTCGGTTCCATCCGGCTCGATCGATTGTCGGGAAACACCGGTCCGGGTCCAAATTGCCCAGGTTCCGGATACATAGCAGACCATATCAAAGCTTTCTAAGTAAAGCGACATTTCGTTAGCAATGCGTTAAATTCGATTGTGAAGAGTTAGTGACGATGCAAGTCGGCTATACTCCTTCGACTGCGCCCGTTGACGCCGTACCGGGCCGCGTTTCGACCCTTGAGGCGCCTTGGCTGCCAACACATATCTCTATGGGGCAGATGCCGAAGCGTGCGGGTTTGCCCGGGACACGGAGAATGGCTGCGTCTGCTCGGCCCCCCGTAACTGCCTCTGAAGAGGCCGACTCGGGGAGGTAAGGCGGCGCGGTCAAAGTGGCTTCGCCGCAAGAGTCGGGAGGCCGGACCCAAGTTGCTCGATAGAGGACGGGGGAAAGCGTGATGAACACATTGCAGGACAGGCGGCATGGTGACCCGGATCACCAAGCCCGCAACACCACAAGCATCATCCGATTCGCGATCATGGCCTGTGCCGCGGTATTCGGCGCATCGTTTGCGCCGGCGGGACTTGCGCCGGCTGTGATGTCTTCGCTGTTCCTGATCACCGCGATCGCGGCTGCCCTGGCAGCGGCATTCGTACGCGAGCGCGTGTGGTCAGACCATCTGACGCGGTGGGACGAGGCGGCGGCCCTCTTCGTGCTGAGCGGGATCGCCGGCCTGTTCGTCGACCCTGCGGCGCTCAACACCTTGATGGCCCAGTAGCGATATGCACGGGTCACCTTCACTGAGGCGGGCGGCGCTTGAGCATACCGTCAACGGCCTTACGCTGGTCGGGGCGATGGGCGCGACGCTGTTGTTGGCCGCGTGGCTGATCGCCGGCGGCCAGGGCGTCGTTCTGTCGCTGATCGTCCTCGCCGTCACGCTGGTGGTGGCGACCGGTCTGCCGCCGCATCTGGCAATGCGATTGCAGCGCGGCGTACCGGTGTCGCCGGCAGAGGCGCCCTGGCTCTACGCCATCGCCGGCCGGCTGTCGCGGCGAGCGGGACTGGAGGCTATTCCGCAACTCTACTGGCTGCCGCAGCGTCGCCCCAACGCGGTCGCCGTGGGAACCGGCAGTGCCGCTGCCATCGGGCTATCCGATGGCTTGGTGCGCATGCTGACGCGGCGTGAGCTGGAAGGCGTGCTGGCCCATGAAGTGGCCCATGTCGCCGCCGGCGACACCGAATGGCTGCGCGTTACCATGGGCATCGCCCATGTGACGCGGCTGACTGCCGTCTTCGGTGTCATCGCCTGCACAGTCGTGCTGCTGGGTGGCATAGGGACCGTGCCGGTCTGGGCGGTCTTGTTCCTGCCACTCGCTCCGGCCGGCGTCACGCTGCTGCAACTGGGCTTCTCGCGAAGCCGCGAGTTCGCTGCCGACCTGAAGGCAGCTGAACTGACGGGCGACCCTGCAGGGCTGGCGTCCGCTTTGGGCCGCATTCACGCCGCCTTCCGTCCGCCCTGGGGTCTGGTCGGCCGGCTGCAGCCCACAGTCCCCGCCTGGCTGGGCACTCACCCCGATCCGCAGGAGAGGATCGAGCGGTTGCTGCGGCATTTGCCGGCCCGGCGGATCGTCCGAGGCCCTTCGCCAGACATCCCGCTTTGGCCCACGCCTTAGCGGCGGTTCTACCGCTCGGCGAAGCTGCGGCTGATCGCGTCGACCACAGGTCGGAAAATGTAGTTCAGGATCGATTGTGAGCCGGTGGTGATGGAGACGCTGACGGTCATCCCCGGCTGCACGCTGTAGCGGTTGCCCTCGTACTCGAGATAATCCCGTTCAAGAGAAATGCGGGCGGAGTAATAGCGCTCGCCTTCGTCCGTCTCGAACGACGTGGCCGAGATGCGGGTGATCTCGCCGGTCAGTCGCCCGTACCGGTTCGGGGGGAAACCGTCGACCGTGATCTCCGTTTGCTGCCCGGCGCGCACAAACCCGATATCCGACGGGTTGACCCGCGTTTCGATGACGATCGCCTCGTCCTGCGGCACGAGCGTCAGAACGGGTTGTCCCGTGTCGATCACCTGACCGATGGTTGAGACCTGACGCGCGTTGACGATGCCCCGAACCGGCGCGGTGATGCTCAAACGGGCGAGCCTGTCTTCCAGCCCCTCCACCGATTCGCGCACTTCACTGAGTTCCGCATTGACGGCGCTGAGTTCGCTGGACGCTTCCCTTCGGCGTGTCGTCTCCAGCTCGGCCAGCGCATTCTGGGCCTCGCCGACCGCCAGCTCGGCTTGGCGCAGGGCCGCCGCGGCGCTGGCGCTGTCGCCCCGCAGCCGCACGGTCTCGCGCTCCGTATCAAGGGCAACCACGCGCGAGCCGACACCCTGGCGGAACAGCTGCTGGCGGATTTCCAGTTGCTCTTCCATGATGACCACCTGCTCCGCCAGGCTTTCGGCGCGACGCGCGGCGATGCTGACCTCTTCTTCCCGCTGTTCAATCTGGCTGCGCAGGATCGCGCGCTCGTCCTCGATCGATTGGCGCTCGGCCTCGAACACCACCTGCTGATCGGAGGCCAGAAGCGGGTAGTCCGCTGCCCATTCGCTGAAATCCGGTTCAGCGCCGTTCAGCACCGCCCGCAGGCGCGTCGCCCTCAGGCTCAGGCTGGCGAGCCGCGCGCGAAGCTGGTCCAGCTCTGCCAATACATCGTTGGGTCGCAGGCGGACCAGGACCTGCCCGGCCTCCACGATATCGCCTTCCTCAACCAGGATCTCGTCCACGATGCCGCCTTCGAGGTGCTGGACGATGCGCACGGAGCCCGAAGGCGACACCTGGCCTGCCGTCATCGCGGTGGATTTCACCTCGGTCAGGCCGGCCCAGACGGTTGCTGCGGCCATCAGCACGCCGATCAAGAGAACCGTATAGAGCAGCAGCCGCGGCGGTGGCTTTTCTTCCAGCATCACCGCCTTGGCGAGATGCCGCATCTGTTCCTGTCCCGGCGTGTGGCGTGCGCGTGCCGGGATGGAGATGAGGCGGGTGCTGCCAAGCGCAGGCGCCCGAGACGACGTGGTCTCGGCGGCTATGGCCGTGTCCCGCAATTGCGGGCGGTCGGTTACAGATATCCCAGCCATTTTGGCAATAACTCTTCGGGCGTGCCGACAGATAGCATCTGGCCGGCGACAAGAACACCCATCCGGTCGGCCAATCGCAAATGGCTTGGTCTGTGAGTCACTAAGACGATCGTGCGCTTTCCCCTGTAGTCCTCCAGCATCTTGATGAACTGCTTGTCGTGTTCCTCATCGAGATTGTTGGTCGGTTCGTCGAACAACATGATCGGTGCGTCACGCAGATAGACGCGCGCCAATCCCAGTCGCTGCCTGAACCCGGTCGGGAACCGGCTGGCATCATGGTCGCCGATGCGCGTGTCGAAGCCCTGCGGCAAGGCGCGGATATCGGGCATAAGCCCCGCCAGCTCGCAGGCGCGCAGAATCTCCTCATGGCTGGCAGTGGGCTGGGCAAGACGCAGGTTCTGAGCGATCGTTCCGTAGAACTCGTGGCTTGTCTGGGGCAAATAGGCGACGGCCTGGCGCAACTCGGTGGGATCGACCTGGCGGACATCGATGCCGTCGATCGTCACCGCGCCGGCCTGCGGCACATAGAGCCCGAGCAGGACCTTCAGCAGCGTCGTCTTGCCCGAGCCGCTCTTGCCGGTCACGCCGAAGATCTCGCCCTGCTGGATTTGCAGGTTGATATTGATCAGCGCCGGCTCCTGCTGAGGCGAGTGGCGCAGCAGAACGCGCGAGAAGCCGATATTGCCCGCGAACACCTTCTTGCCGCGCGACAGCGCGTCGGGCTCGCGCTCAGGCGGATAGCGTAGGAGCTGATTGAGCTGAGCAATGCTCTTTGCGGTCTGCTCCAGCGAAATGAACAGGGTAAAGCCGGTCTGCAGCGGCGCCAGCACTCGCCATACCAGCGCCATGCAGGCGATCAGCGCGCCTACGGTCAGGGTGCCGTCGATTACCATGACAACACCGATCGCCAGCGTTGCGATGCCCCCGGCCATCATCAGCGCCTGCGCCAGGGTCTGGACCACTGCTTGCAGCACGACCGTCTGGAGATTGGCCGCGGCAGCATTGCCGGAGATCTCGCGAAACCGCTCAGCCCAGGTCTGTTCCGCCCCGAGCTGCTTCACCGTGCCGAACCGCGACAGCAGCTCGACCAGAAAGGCATGGCGCTCCGATCTGAGAAGGCTGGCCTGGCGGCCCAGCCGGCGGATCATCGGAAACAGCAGAAGGCCGAGAAAGACGTAGACGACGATCAGTACAACCGGCACCAGCGCCAGGGGCCCGGCCAAGAGGTAGATCACTGCCACGAAGACGAAGATGAACGGCATGTCCAGAAACACGCCGGCCAGCGGGCTGGTGAAGAAGTCCCGCAGGGACTCGAATTCGCGCAGCCGTGCCACCTGGCCGCCGACCTGTGCGCGTTCGGTGAATATGGCCGGCAGATGCAAGACGTGCTCGAACACCTTGCTGCCGATCAGGTATTCCATGCGGCCGGCCAGATGCGCCTGCGCTCGGTCACGCAGCCGGCGCAATCCGAATTCCGCGCCGAGGGCGAGAACAACGCCGAAGGCGATGGCGCCCAGAGCATCGATCGACTGCTTGCCGATCACCTGGTCATAGATCGCCATGATGCCCAGCGGCACGGCCACGCCCAGAATGTTCGAGAGCAGCGATATGGCCAGCATCTGCGCGAACAGCGGCCTGAACCGGCGCAGGATTTCGCCGAACCAGTTGCTGTTGTCGCGCGGTTTGTTCGCAGGCTCGCGTTCGCGTGTCTCGATGACGTAGGCGGTGCCGCGGATCTCGCGAGCATCGAACTCCCGAACCTGCCGGGCTGCGCCGTCGAAGGCCCGCAGCCGCGTGCCTTCGCGGCCGAGCAGCACAAGCGGGAGGTCGCGGCGAGTCACGAACAAGCAAGGCAGCAGCCGCGGGTCCAGGCTGGCTGCGGAAATGGAAAGCGGCCGCGTCACATAGCCCAGCCGCGCCAGCACGGCCCGCAGCTCTTCCAGGTCCAGAGAGCTCGCGAAATGCGGCAGCGACTCTGCGATGTGCCGCGGCTCGCCGCGCCAGTTCAGCGCGCCCAGGATCGGCGTCAGGCATGCGCCCCATGAACTGAGCGAGGATTCACTGTCGCCCTGCGCCAGGGCGTTGGTCAGACGTTCTGCCTGCTCGAACGCCGTTCCGTGGGCATCGAGAACCACCGTCACGCCGGTTCTCCCGGCTTTGCGGCGATCTGTGACGGCGGCGCCATCGGCTTGGGTGCCTGCCGAGGCGGTCCGCCATAGGCCCGCGGGTCGAACGGCTTCAGCCGGCCGTCGGCGATCCGGTAGGCACGGTCCGCGATGGACAGCAACGAGGGGCGGTAGCTGATGAGGACGATCGTCGACTTGCCGCGCAGTTCCTGCAGCAGGTCTTTCATCCTCTTGTCCATTTCCATGTCGAAAGAGCTGTTCGCTTCGTCGAACAGGATCAGCCTCGGTTGCGTGACCAGCCCACGGATCACGGCGATCTGCTGGCGCACACCACTGGGAAGAATGTCGTAGGTGGTATCCCCCAGCGGCGTCTCCAGTCCCTGGGGCAGGCGTGCCAGCACGGCATCAAGGCCGATGCGGCGGGCCAGCGCCATGGCCGTGTCCAGATATTCCTCGCCGCGGAACATGGTTAGATTGTCGAGAATGGTGCCGCGCAGAAGCTGTGCGCGTTGCGGCAGATAACCGATCTGCGACCGCAAGGTCCGCTGGTCGAAATGGTCCAGATTATGTCCGTCAAAGCTGACCGTGCCCGATGTCGGCTTCAACAGGCCCATGGTCAGCCACATCAGCGACGACTTCCCGGATCCGTTGCCCCCGGTGATCGCCACCATCTCGCCCGCCGTGACGTCTAGATCCAGATCGACGAACAGCGGACTGTCGGCCCCGGGCTGCGTGAACGAGACGTGTTCAAGGCGAAAGGCTCCGGTGATCTCAGGCAATGGACGGGCGGTGGGCCGCGTTTCCGCCGGCAGCGACATCAGCGCGCGGTAGCGGTCTTCGGCAACCTTGATCCCCTGAAGTTGGGTCCAGGCACCCACGGCCCGAAGAAACGGCTGGACCGACCGGCCTGCCAGCATGGTGCAGGCTGCCAGCATGCCGATCGTGAGATCGCCGGCCAGGACCAGCAGGCTGCCCACGCACACTGTGGCGAACATGGTCAGGTTGGAGACGGTCGTGCCGATCGCCTGTGCGAAGGTCGATCGGACGGCGGTGGTGTGGATCGCAGTGGCGGAGCTCGCCTGCAGGCGGTCGAGCCGCCGCGCCATCAGCCGCTCCAGCGCCAGAGACTTCAGCGTGTGGATGCCGCTTATGGTCTCGATCAGGAAGTTGGAGCGCCGTCCGTCAAGAAGGGAGCGCTCGCTCAAGGCGGCGCGCAGGCGCTGCCCGGCAAGAACGGTCAGGATCGCAAGCACGGCCAGCATGAACGTAGGCAACAGGGCCAGCGGACCTGCGATGATGGCGATCAGCGCAATGAACAGGACGACGAACGGTAGGTCGACCAGGGCGGTCAGCCCTTGCCCGCTGTAGAAGCTGCGGAGCTGGTCGACCGCGTTGATGCGATCCAGCTGCGTTCCCGGCGCCGTTCCTTGCACGGCCGTGCTGTCAGCCGTCAGCAGACGTTCGATGGCGCGGCACGAGGCTACATGTTCGAACCGGGCGGCAGACCAGGCATTGATGTACGTGCGGATCAGCCCCAGCACGGCCGTGCCGAGGACGGCACCCGAAAGACCCAGGATCATCAATGTGAAGGTGTCCAGCGCCTGGTTTGGAATGATCCGATCGTAGGCTTGAAGGATAACCAGCGGCAGGGCCAGTGACAGAAGGTTCAGCAGGAAAGAGGCCAATAAGACGTCGGTCCGTCCGAACGCTACTCGTGTGAGAGACCGCACGGCGGGCGCTATCCGCCGGGCCGATGGCTGCCGCGATGCGGAGCCGGCGCCCGCCGTCTGTGTCGTCGATGCCGTGTAGGCTGTCGTTGCCTCGGCGGTCACAGTTCTCAGCACCCGATCGAGTTGATATTGTGTATGATCTTTATGCTATAACTTATCAACCTTTCACACGAAACACATGAATGAAAGGTTGACGGCACTGGCGTGCTGGGATGTCTTATGTCGCCTTGTCTTGGCCATAGCGTCGACGGATCTCACATGTCCGGCCGGATGCTTGGTCCCATGTCCACACATGCCGAGCGATTTCGCCAGATCGGAGGATGGATACTGCGCCTGACCGGCATTGGTCGAAGATGCCGTGCCGGGGTGCTACGCATCGTGATGATCGGTACCAGCCCTTATTCTGTTGCATAGACCGGTGGCGAATTGTCCGCCGTTGCAGCCTGGGGTATTGTGCGTACGAAATCTTGGCCACATCGGATCGACAGGCACCGAATACTGATCGGTGCCAGAGTTATCACTGGGGAGGACACGGGGGTGCCGAAGCTGGTTTGTATCTTTGGGGACAAGGGAGGTACCGGCAAGTCCACCTGGGCGCGCGCGGTCGCCGATCTGTATCGCGTACGGGGCGTGCGGGCTGCCCTGTTCGATGGCGACTGGGTGTCGCGGAGCCTCTTCCGGGTCTATGGCGCGCGCAGCGACCAGGGCGGTTTCGTGCCACTGGATCAGCAGGATCCCCGCCGCGGCTGTCTGCTCTATGACATCCAGAACAAGAAATACGGCATGGACTTCCTGATCAACAGCTTGGAACTGCCGGATACCCAGGTCGTCTTCCACGACCTGCCCGCGGGCGTGCGGCTCGAATTCATGCAGTTGATGGGCCTCGATCGTCCGGACTTGGCCATGCGAGAGTTTACGGTTGCGGCCCGGCACTTGGGTGTCGAGCCTGTGTTCGTTGCAACGCTGACGCCGGCGCGCAGCACGCAAGACACGGCAATCTGGCTTATCGACACGCTCGGCGACTTGGCGACCGTGATCGCCGTTCGCAACCATCAATACGGTGAAGAGCAGTTCGCCCAATGGGACGGTGCTGCAGGTCAGGAAGCCGGTCGCGGGCGCAGGACACGGTTCCTGTCTCGCGGGGGACGCGAAACCATAATGCCCTATCTGGATCCCGATACGTTCGTGCGCTGCGAGATGACGGCCAAGCGATGGAGCGAGTTGATCGACAGCAAGGAAGTGACCGCCGCGGACCGGGCTCGGATCTCCGTGTGGCGTCGCCTGTTCGAAGAAGAAATCCGCAAGGTGGAAGACTCGCTTGGGTTCGTTTCGGGGTCTACGGGACCTGCTCTGGACGCTGAAGCGACATCGTCGTCCGTCTTGTAGTCTCCGGCCGTGCCGGCACGCCTGAACTCGGTCAATGACCTTATCCAAACTGGGAGGAAAAGGTAAATCCTTTAAACTTTAGATAAGGCTACAGCAATTGCCGCCGATTTACCCCGAAAATGAGGCGTCAAATTTTAGGGCATGGCGGCGATCAATTTGGTCGCTGCCATGTAATTTGAAGCGGGATTTGAAGCGCACATGCGCAAGTGCCGTAACCATTGCGTCTGTCCTAACGTTTTTTTTACGCCTTTGCTATATTCCTTATAAGCTTTTGAGTCGATGGAATTGCATCGTCTGCGTAGACGCCCATGGCGAGTCCTGATCTAGGAGAGCCGGAAGATGGCAGCCGACAGGGAAACCACTCCCGAGATTCAGCCTGAAGAGGCGCTGCTTCACGTCACGATCGGCGGGCCGATGGCGCCTGACGAGGATGTCGAGCTTACGGCCCGCATGCGTGTCCTGGTCGAGGAAGAGGTCGCCAAGCCCAACATCCATCTTGGTGACCGTGAACCGCCGGCGCGCGATCCATCGCTTGCCGAAGGCGAGCCGCAACCGACCACAACGGTGCAGATGGCCGGCGGGCCGGCCGCCATGCTGGCCGAGGGGGGGCGGTTGCTGCCGATCCCACCGGCTGAGGACGATGCCGAGCTCGGCCCCGCCACGAGCGCAGCTGGGGACGAGACGGAACTGTATCGGCGACTTTCCTTCGACCTTGAGCGCGGCCTCTTCGTCGGCGGACTTGAGGTGTCGGCCCCCGCTCCGGCCGACGAGGTGGATGGCGGGGACCTTCTCCCAGCAACGGCATCGATGCCGGTGTCGGCTCCCGCACCGGATACGGATGACAGCGATCAACTTCAGGAAGAATTGCTGATTCGCCAGCGCCTGGTGAGCCCTGAGCCGGAACCGCCTGCCCTTGTCGAGCTGGATGTGGGGCTTCAGGTGTCGGAGGATGCCGGATCGGGCACGCTTCTCGGAAATTTGGCTGGCAACGGCGTCTATCTGATCACCGCCGGCAACGACGATGGCGCATTCGCCGTGGATCCGAGCACCGGCGCGCTGACCGTTGCCGACAGCAGCCGCATCGATTTTGAGACCGCAGCCGTCCGCTACATGACGGTCGAGAGCGACAACGGCGTCACTGTGACGCGGTTCACGGTAACGGTCGACATCACGGATGTGAACGAGGCGCCGGTACTGGGCGACACCGGTTTCACGATCTCCGAAGCTGCGGGCCTGGGCGCTCCGGTCGGCACGCTGACGGCGACGGACGAGGATGCGGGCGCGTCGCTGACCTACAGCATCACGGGTGGCAACGGCGACGGAGCGTTCACGATCGACCCATCGTCGGGGGCGGTGACCGTGGCGGATCCGTCGGCGCTGGATCATGAGACAGCGGGCACGCGGACGCTG
>JANQQD010000329.1 GCA_028285185.1 Anaerolineae bacterium
GAAAAGCGGAACCATATGGCAGCGCTGGGCGCGGAGCTGACGATCGTGCCCAGCAACGGCGGTGGAATGGACGAAGCGCTCACGCGCAACATGATCGAAGCCGCCCGACGGATCACCGACCAGACGGGCGCGTTCTGGACGGACCAGCTCAGTAATGCCGATCAGCTGCCCGCTTACCACGCCAAGGGCGAGGAAATCTGGCAGCAGACCGGCGGCCGGATCGATGCCTTCGTGCAGAGCACCGGCACCGCGGCTTCGGTGCGGGGCATCGGCGAAGCGCTGCGCCGCCGCCGGCCGAACATCCACATCGTTGCGGTCGAGCCGAGCGAATCGGCCGTCCTATCCGGCGGTCCGTCGGGCGTGCATAAGATCGAAGGCGCCGGCGCAGGCTTCGTCGTGCCATTGTGGGATCCGTCGATGGTCGACGAGATTGCAACGGTTTCGACCGATCAGGCGATGGCCATGGCCCGACGGCTTGCGCAGACAGAGGCCCTGTTCGCCGGCACATCCACAGGCGCGAACCTTGTGGCAGCGCTGGACGTCGGCAGGCGCCTCGGACCCGACGCCACAGTGGTCACCGTCATGTGCGACTCGGGCATCAAGTATCTGAGCACGGGGCTCTACAATCGCCCACAGACCAGGGCGGCCGCATAGCGGAACGCCTTCGCACCGACGTCATCGCCCACAGGAGAACCGGACATTGGTGCCGTCGTCCATAAACTCCACGCCGCGATCCTCCAGCGCAGACCTGATCGCGTCCAGCTGAACGGCGGTCGCCGTCAACTCGGCCTCGCCCCCCTCTGCTAGGCGGATCGTCGCAACCGCAACGCCGGTCGATTCGGCAAGATGCTCGATCGAAATCCCCACCAGATAACGGGCAGCCCTGATCTGGGTTCCTGTGATCATGTCACCTCATCCGTCTCGGCGCTCTGCGGCGGTACCATTGTGATCTCGACGGGCCACAGCCGAATCGCTAGCGCGCCGTGGCCGCCTGGTGGACGGTCATGCACTGCATCGGCAGGACGCCGGGCGGCCGCGGATAGCCCGGCGAGCCGTAGCGGGCCAGGCGGTCGGCCCCCAGATCGCCAGGATCGTCATCGCCGTCGCATCCGGTCCCGGCCGGAGGCGGCCCCTGGCCCTGGCAGCCCGGGTTTCCTTCGGGGCAGTTCAGCCGGATATGCATGTGCCGATGGTGGTTGCCTTCCGGGATCAGCACGCGCAGCCACGACCGGTCGTCCCATTCGCGCGCGCAGAGATCCCGCTTGATCGCGGCATGCACGAAGATCCGCGCCACGCGCTCGTCAACGGCCGCCAGGCGCACTAACTCCGCCTGCGCATCGCCCCAGACTGCCGGATCGACTGCACCGTCGGGCGCGACCATCGCCACCTCTTCCAGGCCGGTGCGTTCTTCCTGCGGCAGCGCCGGAACATCCAGCCGGTACCAGATATCCACGTCCAGGCCGCTTTCGTGGCTGGCATGGCCGGTGATCGGGCCACCACGGGGCTGGCCCAGATCGGCCACGGCCAGCACGCCCAGTCCGGCTTCCGATGCCTGGTGCGCCAAGTCTTCCACGAAGTCTATCAGCTCCGGATGGCCGTAGTTGCGGCGGCGGTTGGGATGGATCGCCTGGTAGCCATCGCCTTCCAGCGGCAGGGCCGCGGCGCCGGCAATGCAGCCTTCGCTGTAGAGCCCCCAGACCTGCGTCGCCCCGACAGACGGCCCACGGACCGTCGCCCACGGGTCGACCCAACCGCCCTGCGCGCCGGCCTGGCCGGCCATCGCCAAGAAGCACACGGCGGCGAATGCGGCCCCCTTAGCCGCCCGGCGTATCGGGCCCGTCCACCAGCTCAAAGACATCGATCAGCTCCCGCCGCCCTCGCACACCGTGCTTGCCATGGGGCTTCAAGGTGAAGGCGGCGCTCAGGCCCTTCGCCGTATCCCCGGTGATCAGGATGACGACCTCGCTTTCGGGCGCGAGATCCTTGCCCAGCTGTTCCATACGGCTGCCAGTATTCACCGCGTCGCCGACCGTGGTGTAGTTCATCCGCCCCGGTGCGCCGATATTGCCCACCACCATCGGCCCGGTGTGCAGCCCGACGCGCAGCCGCACCGGAACCTGCCCCTCGGCGCGGCGCGCCGCGTTGTCCGCCGTCAGGCGGGTTTTCATGGCCAGGGCCGCTCGGCAGGCGCGCGCCACATGGTCGGGCTGCAGGTCGGGCGCGCACCAGAAGGCCATCAGGCTGTCGCCGATGAACTTGTCGATGGTGCCCTCTTCACCCTCCACGCATTCGCCCAGCATGGCGAAGTGGTGGTTCAGGAAGTCCGCCGTGTCGGCGGCGGGCAGCGGTTCCACGAGTCGCGTGTAGCCGGCGATGTCGGTGAACAGAACTGTCAGCTCGCGCTCGATGGATCTCGGCGCCACGTCGGCGCCGCGGCGAATCAGCCGCTGCACCAGCCGCCGCGGCACATAGGTGGCGAACCAGTCCAGCGCCCGCAGCATGGTGTTGAAGGCGCGGGTCTGTTCGTTCAGCTCGGTGATCACGCTGCCGCGCAAGGGATGGATCCGTTCCAGATCCAGCGACCCGACCTGCACGGCAACGGCCGCTATCTCGCGGATCGGCCGTGCAATGCGGCGGGCGAACCAGACAGCGAGAAACACGGCAGCGATCAAGACGACAATGGTGAAGATTGCCGAAAGGACCAGCCGGCCCATCTCCCGGATCAGAACGTCCTCCGGGAAGTAGCTTCCAAGCAGCAGGTCCTCTTTCCCGAATCCGCCGAACGCTCGCGATACGACGAAGTACCTCTCGTCGCCGGCCTCGATATCCCTGTCGACCAGCATATCCAGGTATTCATCGGCAGCTCCGGGGGCCCTGTCCTGCCAGGCCGACAGGACGGGGTCTGCCACCTGATCGATGGTCGGCAGAGGATGTTCCGGCGACAGGCCGGGGAACGGATCGGCGAGAACGGGGTGGGCCAGCACCCGGTCTTCGCCGTAAAGCATGAAGGCCGTCTGACCCCGTCCGCCCTGCTGCAGTTCCATCAGGAACCGCGACAGGCCGTACATGTCGACCGTCGCCACCAGCACGCCCAGGAACTGCCCGTCATCCGCGCGAATGGGTGCGCGAAGGTTGAGCACCGGCAGCCCCGACTCCTCCAGATAGATGACGTCTTCCCAGACGGCGTCGTCGGCGGCCCGAAGCCGTTCCAGCGTAAGGATCACCTCCTCGTCATCCGATCCGTCGAATTCGTCCGACTCGAATCCAGACGGTGTGCGGATTGCCGCAACGCCCAGATAGTCGGGAAAGATGAACGCGATGACGACGACTTGGGAGACACCTGCCAGCGAAAGCACCAGGGCGTCTTCGACGGCGTCCCGGTCATCCATGACGATGCGGCCGTCGCGCACGGAGGTGGCGAAATCCTGAGCCAGGTCTTCCACGGCCGTGAGATGGTCAACGAGGCCGGCCTCGGCGGTGTCGATCACCAAAGCGGTGCGCTCACGCAAGAGGCCGATCGTGTTGCCCGCGCCGATCAGCAGGCTCGGTAACGCTACCACCAGAGTAGTGATGATCACTAAGACGGCGATGCCGACGGCCAGCGTGACCTGAATCGAAACAGTGCGGCGCCGGGTGGCGTCGTCGGCTGCCGTGACGTCCAGCGGTGTCACGATCGGGCGCCGCGCCGGCCCGATCCTATTGCTTGGGCAACATGTGGCCCAGCCGCTTGCCGCCGAAGATATGCACGTGGAAGTGCGGCACCTCCTGATGTCCGTTCTCGCCGATATTGGCGAGGATGCGGTAGCCGCCTTCGGTCGCGCCGGTCAGGCGTGCCACCTTGCCCACGGCCTTGAACAGGGCCGCGACCTCCTCATCCGTGCCGCGCTCGGTCAGGTCGTCCAGCGACACATAGGCGCCCTTCGGGATCACCAGCACGTGGATCGGCGCCTGGGGGCGGATATCGTTGAAGGCCAGAACATGGTCGTCTTCATAGACCTTGCTGCACGGAATCTCGCCTCTGAGGATCTTGGCGAAGATGTTCTCAGGATCGTAGGCCATGGTGGGGTGTCAGCTCCCTTTTTGGTCGATCGTCGGTCAGTCGGTCTTGCGGGATTTCTTCTCGTCCAGGCCGCTGACGCCGACGCGGGCTTCCAGCGCCGCCCAGACATCCTGCGGAGCCACATTCGCCGCCGACCAGAGAACGAGAAGATGATAGAGCAGGTCGGCGCTTTCTTCAGCAAGCAGGTCCGGCTTGCCGCGCACGGCCTCGATTACGGTCTCGACCGCTTCCTCCCCGACCTTCTGGGCGATCTTCGCGGTCCCCTTCTCAAACAGTCTGGCGGTGTAGCTGGTCTCCGGGTCGGCGCCCTGCCGCTCTGCAATAACGGCGGCCAGTCTGTCCAGGACATGGTCGGCGGTCTCGGCACCGTCATCCTTGTCGGCCTTTGGCTTTCGCGACGAACGGCGCTTGTCCTTCGTCATGCCGGCGCACCCTGGCCGTCGGTCGGCCGCACCGGGATGCCGGCTGCCGCCAGATGGGCTTTCGCCTCGGTGATGGAATAGGTGCCGAAATGGAAGATCGATGCCGCCAGAACGGCCGAAGCATGGCCGTCGCGTACGCCTTCGACCAAGTGGTCCAGCGTACCCACCCCGCCGGAGGCGATCACCGGGATCGGCACCGCATCGGCAATGGCGCGTGTCAGCGGGATGTCGAAGCCGATCTTGGTGCCGTCCCGGTCCATGGAGGTCAGCAGGATCTCGCCGGCCCCTGCGCCGGCCATACGCCGCGCCCAGTCCACGGCGTCCAGCCCGGTCGGACGCCGGCCGCCATGGGTGTAGACCTCCCAACGACCGGGGCCGCTCGCTTTGGCATCGACGGCAACGACGATGCACTGTTCGCCGAATTTGCGTGCCGCCTCGCCGACCAAGTCTGGATCGGCCACGGCGGCCGTGTTGATCGACACCTTGTCGGCGCCGGCCAGCAGCAGGGCGCGTATGTCCGCAACCGCGCGTACGCCGCCGCCAACGGTCAGCGGCATGAACACCTGCTCGGCCGTACGCCGTACCACGTCCAGCAGAATGGCGCGGTCGTCGCTGGAGGCAGTGATGTCTAGAAATGTCAGCTCGTCCGCGCCGGCAGCGTCATAGACCTTGGCCTGCTCCACCGGATCGCCGGCGTCGATCAGGTCGACGAAATTCACGCCCTTGACGACACGGCCGTCCTTCACGTCGAGGCAGGGGATCACGCGGGTCTTCAACATGCCGCGGGTGCCTCGTCGGTGATGGCGAGCGCCTCTTTCGGGCAGATGCGTCCGTCATAGAGCGCCCGGCCGCAGATGACGCCGGTGATGCCGGCGGCCTCCTCCACCTTCAGGGCACGCAGATCGTCCAGCGAGGCGACACCGCCTGAGGCGATCACCGGCGTGGTGAGCGCGAAGGCGAGGTCGACCGTGGCCTCGATATTCAGGCCGCCCATCGCCCCGTCACGGTTGATGTCGGTATAGATGATCGCGGCCACGCCGCAGTCTTCGAACTTCAGGGCGAGATTGAGGGCCTTGGTGCGGCTGGTGCGGGCCCAGCCCTCGACCGCGACCAGCCCTTCCCGGGCATCGATTCCGACGGCGATCTGCCCCGGAAAGGCCTTGCAGGCCTCCTTCACCAGCTCCGGCTTGGTCAGCGCCACAGTGCCGAGCACGACACGCTGCACGCCCTTCGACAGCCATTGCTCGATGATCTCCATCGAACGAACACCGCCGCCAAGCTGGACCGGAAGGTCGGTCGCTTGCAGGATCCGCTCCACCGTCGGCGCATTCAGCGGCCGGCCGGATGCGGCGCCGTTCAGGTCGACGATGTGCAACGCGCGGAACCCTTGCGACTGGAACACTGTGGCCTGTTCCGCCGGATCGGCGTTGAATACGGTCACGTCGCTCATCTCGCCGCGTACCAGGCGTACGCATTGGCCGTCTTTGATGTCGATGGCGGGGTAGAGGATCATTGCGGGGGTTCGCTCGATGACGGGCCGTCGGTGCCGGGGTCCAGAACCTTGTAGTAGTAGTGGCCGGTGACAAGCCCACCCTTGACCTTGGCATAGACAGGGTTCGAACCCCAATGGACGAACCCCATGGCGAGGCACAGCTGCATGGCCGCAGTCTGGGTTTCCCGGCAGTCGAAGGTCAGGACCTCGAAGCCTTCGGCGCGGGCGATCTTCTCCGCCAGCTCCAGTAACGCCCGCGCCAGCCCGTGACCGCGCGCCCAGGGGGCGACGAACGACATGATGATGGCGGCCGCGAACCGCTGGGCCTCGTTGTTGGGCGGCGGCCTCAGAAGCTGTGCCGATCCGGCGATGACGCCGTCCAACCGACCGACCAAGAGCGAGCGTCCCGGCGCTGCCAGCACGCCGCGCCAGAACCGCTCCAGCATGTCGCGTGACGGCGGTTCGACCCAGCCGAAACCGCCGCCATCGATAACGGCCAGTTCCGTCGTCTCGCACAGGTCGTGCAGGTCGCTGCCCCGGAACTGGTGCAGCGCTTCGACCAGTGTGGTCGGCGCTGTATCGCGGTCTAGGGCGCCCATTTCAGGAAATTCCCGATCAGTCTGAGGCCACCGGCCTGGCTTTTCTCCGGGTGGAACTGAACCCCGAACAGGTTGTCGCGGCTGACAGCCGCCGTGATCTCGGCACCGTGGTCGGTGACGGCTCGGACATGGTGAGGATCGCGGGCTTGAAAGGCGAAGCTGTGTACGAAATAGCAGTGCGTGCCGCCGTTCAGCCCCGCCAGCACGGGATGGTCGCCGGTCAGCCGCAGCTCGTTCCAGCCCATATGCGGGATCTTCAGCTCCGGCCGGTCGGGCCGGACGGCATCGACCGTGCCATCTATCCAGCCGAAGCCTTCATGTTCGCCGTGTTCCCGACCTGTGGTTGCCATCAGCTGCATGCCGACGCAGATGCCGAGAAAGGGCTTGCCGCCTTGGATGACGGCCTCCTCCAGCGCCTCGCGCAGGCCCGGCACGGCCAGCACGCCGGCGCGGCAATCGGCGAAAGCGCCGACCCCCGGCAGCACGATGCGATCGGCCGTGCGAATCGCCTCGACATCGTCGGTGACGACGATGTCGGCGCCGCCCTCATCGGCCGCCGCCCGCTCGAAAGCCTTGGCGGCCGACCGCAGGTTCCCCGAACCGTAGTCGACGATGGCTATCGTTTGCACGCCCGTGCCCTCCGCAAATCCGCCCCGCCGTCAGTCGGATGATGCCAGTGTGCCCTTTGTGGACGGCACACGGCCGCCCTGGCGTGGATCGAGGGCGACGGCCGTCCGCAGCGCGCGGGCAAGGGCCTTGTAGCAGCTTTCGGCGATGTGGTGGTTGTTCTGGCCATAAAGCGTTTCCACGTGCAGCGTGATGCCGCCCGCCTGGGCGAAGGCCTGGAACCATTCGCGCAGCAACTCGGTGTCCAGCGTGCCCAGGCGCTCACAGGTGAAGGCGACGCGCCAGATCAGGTAGGGCCGGGCCGACAGGTCCAGGGCGACGCGTGTCAGCGTCTCGTCCATCGGCACCAGGGCATCGCCATAGCGGGTGATGCCGCTGCGGTCGCCCAGCGCCCTGGCCAGCGCCGTGCCCAAGACAATGCCGCAATCCTCGGTCGTATGGTGGCCGTCGATGTGAAGGTCGCCGTCGACGGTGACGTCGATGTCGATCAGGCTGTGGCGGGAAAGCTGCGCCAGCATGTGGTCGAGAAAGCCGATGCCGGTGGCGATCTCGTGCCGGCCGGTCCCGTCCAGATCGACGCGCGCGCTGATACGGGTTTCCTGCGTGGTGCGCTCGACGGCAGCCTGTCGGCTTGTGTGCGTTTCGGTGGTCATGGCTCCGGTGTTCTAGCATAAGAAGATCGGCGGGCGCATTCCGACGCCTCGCCGCCGCAAAATGCATGGTCTTGATCGTCCCCGGTCGGTATCCAACATTGTGCAGAGCCGACGTGCGGGTCCATGAATAGACCGATCCGGACGCATCGCATATTGGGAACCCATGATACAGAACAGTCAATCCGCCGGGGCGGGCGACTCGGCTGCCTGGCACGGCACCACCGTTCTTGCCGTCCGTAAGGGCAGTCGGGTGGTGATCGCGGGCGACGGCCAAGTGACAGCCGGCGCCACCGTTATGAAGGGAACGGCGCGCAAGCTGCGCAAGCTGGCCAAGGGCCAGGTTATCGCCGGCTTTGCCGGGGCGACGGCGGATGCCTTCGCCCTGTTCGAGCGTCTGGAATCGAAACTCGAGCAGTATCCGCAACAGTTGACCCGCGCCTGCGTAGAGCTGGCCAAAGATTGGCGAACCGACCGCTATCTCAGACGGTTGGAGGCCATGATGGCGGTGTGCGACCGCAAGGTCTCGCTGCTGCTGACGGGCACCGGCGACGTGCTGGAGCCCGACGACGGACTGATCGCCATCGGATCCGGCGGTCCGTATGCGCTGGCCGCTGCCCGCGCGCTGGTCGATGTGAGCGACTATGACGCTGAGACGATCGCCCGCAAGGCCCTGACCATCGCCGCCGACATCTGCATCTACACCAACCACGAGATCATCGTGGAGTCGCTGTCGGCGGAGGAACCGCAGTCATGAGTGCATTCAGCCCGCGTGAGATCGTCTCGGAGCTTGATCGCTTCATCGTCGGCCAGCATGACGCCAAGCGCGCCGTGGCGATCGCGTTGCGCAACCGTTGGCGCCGTCAACAGCTGCCGGAGTCCCTGCGCGAAGAGGTGCTGCCCAAGAACATCCTGATGATCGGCCCCACCGGTGTGGGCAAGACCGAGATTGCGCGCCGGCTCGCACGCCTCGCCGAAGCGCCGTTCATCAAGGTTGAGGCGACCAAGTTCACGGAGGTCGGCTATGTCGGCCGCGATGTGGAGCAGATCGTCCGCGATCTCTTGGAGGTCGCGATCTCCATGACGCGCGAGCGCTTGCGCCGGGAGGTTTCGGCGAAGGCGGAACTGAGGGCCGAAGAGCGCGTGCTGGACGCCCTGATCGGCGAGAACGCGACGCGCGAGACGCGCCAGAAATTCCGCAAGATGCTGCGGGAAGGCGAGCTGAACGACCGCGAGATTGAGGTGCAGGTCTCCGACACCGGCGCCGGCGCGCTGCCGACCTTCGACATCCCCGGCATGCCGGGGGCGCAGATGGGGATGCTCAACCTCAACGAGATCTTCGGCAAGGCCTTCGGCGGTCGCACCAAGGCGCGCAGGCTCAGCGTCTCGGAGAGCTACGAAGTCCTGATGGCGGAAGAGAGCGACAAGCTTCTGGATCAGGAAAAGGTGATCTCAGAAGCGATCAAGATGACGCAGGACAACGGCATCGTCTTCTTGGACGAGATCGACAAGATCACGGCCCGGTCGGAGCGTGTGGGCGCCGATGTCAGCCGCGAGGGCGTGCAGCGCGACCTGCTGCCGCTGATCGAAGGCACGGTGGTATCCACCAAGCACGGCGCCGTGCGGACCGACCACATCCTGTTCATCGCCTCAGGCGCGTTCCACCAGGCCAAGCCGGCCGACCTGTTGCCGGAGCTGCAGGGGCGCCTGCCGATCCGGGTGGAGCTTCAGGCCCTGACCCAGGACGATTTCCGGCGCATCCTGACGGAGCCCGAAGCCAGTCTGATCAAGCAGTACAAGGCTTTGCTTCAGACCGAAGAGGTGACGCTGGACTTCACAGAAGATGCGGTTGACGAACTGGCCCGTCTGGCGGCGGAGATCAACCAGTCGGTGGAGAATATCGGCGCCAGGCGCCTGCATACGGTGCTGGAGCGGCTGTTGGACGAAATCAGCTTCACCGCCAGCGACCGCGGCGGCGAGACCGTGACGATAGACGCGGCTTATGTGACGGAACGCGTGTCGGAGCTGGCGAAGAACGCCGATCTGAGCAACTTCATTCTGTGAAGCCCGCGCTCGCGGATCCAGCTGGGACGAGGTCGGGGTACGGTTCAGCCACGTCGTCCTCGGCGGCAAGGACGCAGACGCGGTCGCGCCCCGACCGTTTCGCGCGATAGAGTGCCTTATCGGCGCGCCCCAGAGCAGTCTGGATCGCCGGTTCACCAGCCTGCCAATCGGTGACGCCAATGCTCACGGCGACCCGGACGCCGTTCGGGCTGCCGGGAACACGTAGTGCGGACACGGCGCGCCGGATCCGCTCGCCCAGGCGGAAGGCGCCCGCCAGGGCCGTCTGTGGCGACAGGATTGCGAACTCGTCCCCCCCGAGGCGGGCAAGAGTGTCACTGCGCCTAAGCTCCCTGCTGACAGCCTCCGAAAACAGGCACAGCGTCTCATCTCCGTAGGCGTGGCCCAGGCCGTCATTGATCTGCTTGAAGCCGTCGATGTCGAGCAAGAGCAAGCTCAACCTGTTATTATGACGCCGCGCGCGGCTGACCTCGCGCTCGGCGATCTCGGTGAAATGTCTCCGGTTCGCTATTCCGGTCAGCGCATCGGTCAGCGCAATCGTCTCCATCTCCTGACGCTGTGCATCGCAGACGTTACGGGCTTCCGCGAGATCCGCCGCTGTCCGGGCAAGGGCTGCCTTTTCTGCCTCCAACTGGTCCTGAACCCGCATAAGTTCGCGGTTCGATTCCTTCAGCGCGGTCATCATCATCCACTGGCGCAGGGCGTAGCGCACCGAACGCTCCAGCATCGCTGCGGTCAGCGATCCCTTTTCCAGATAGTCGGCGGCACCCAGCGCCGCGGCGTGCAGGTCGATCTCTCGATTGCCTTGGCCCGTCAGCAGCAGCGTGGGCCGGGAGGAGCCCATTCGCCGGGCCTCCAGCAACAGGTCGAGCCCGGTTCTGGCGCCCAGGCAGTAGTCGATCAGGAAGATGTCGGCGGCATTCTGAGAAAGCGCGGCAAGGCCGGCTTCGAACGTTTCGATCCAGGTCAGCTCCACAGGAAAGTCGTGGAGACTCGACAGCATATGAGACAGGAGAACGAATTCCTCCTCGTCGTCGTCGATACAGATGATGCGAATGGGTTCAGACTGTGGCCGAAGACTGGCCTTCATTGGCAGCCCCGGATGTTCAACTCCTGCAATGGGGTCGCCGATCATGTGGCCTCCGACGGTATCGCGGCCAGTTCGAACCAATACAGCAGCAGGTTCCGCGCCATGTTGATCAGCCCGTCCAAGCTGAAGGGCTTGACGATGTAGGTGCTGGCGCCGAGCTCGTAGGATACCAGGACATCGGTGGGCCGCTGCGACGTGGTCAGGACGATGACGGGGATCCGTCGCAGCTCCGGGTGCTGTTTCAAGGCTGCCAGCGCCTCGCGGCCGTCGCAGCGTGGCATGTTGAGGTCGAGAAGGATGATGCTTGGCAGCGGAACTGCCGCACGGTCGGCATAGCGGCCGCGCCGCAGCAAATAGTCCAACATTTCCTCGCCGTCTTCGACGAATTCGAGCGGGCACTTCAGACCCACCCGAGAAAATGCCCTTTCGGTCAGCATCCGATCGTCTTCGTCGTCATCGACCATCAGAATCGGGGCCTTCATCATCCTATGGATTTTCCCTGGTTATCGAATTTGCGATCGGCCGCTGGCGTTGGCGCAAGGGCAACGCCGCCGTGAAGGTTGCGCCTTCGTCGGGTACGCCGGTCGCAGAGAGTGTTCCGCCATGGCGTTCGACCACGCGGGTGCAGATGGCAAGGCCGATACCTGTTCCCTTGAAGGCGCTGCGGCCATTCAGGCGCTGGAAAGGGCGCATGATCCGTTCGGCAAACCGCTGCTCGAAGCCGACACCGTTGTCGCGGACCATCACCCGGCAGACGGCCGTGCCGTCGTCGCGGGCCGCGATCTCCGCTGAGACGGAGATTTGCGACTGCACATCGTGGCGGCCGAACTTCAGCGCGTTGGATAGCAGGTTCTGGGCGAGTTGGCGCAGCATGCGCGCATCGCCGTCGACGACAGGAAGCGCATTGTCGATCTGGACATGCGCGCCGCTTTGAGCTGCCACGATCTCGAGGTCGTGCAGGGCATCGGCAAATATCTCTGCGAGATCCGTGGGCTTGAAGTCCAGTTCCTCGGTGTTGATGCGCGAGAGCGCAAGCAGGTCTTCGATCAGCGTGCGCATTCGGGTCGATGCCTTGCGAATGCGGGTGACGAAGTCCGTGCCTCCTTCATTCAGGCAGCCACCGCAATGTGACGAGAGGCAATCGCTGAACGCTTCGATCTTGCGCAGGGGCTCCTGCAGGTCGTGCGACGCGGCGTAGGTGAACTCCTCCAGGCTGCGGTTGGATTCCTTCAGCCGGAGGTTCTGAACCTCCAGATCGACCTTCTGCTTCGAGATCGTCTCATAGGCTTGGCGCAACAGCCCGTGATGCCGGCCGATCCAGGCGAGCGCGCCGACGATGGTCAGCACGCTCAACGCGCCGACAGTGCCGAGCACCCACATTTCCTCATACCAATGCGCCAGTGCCACCGAGACCGGTATTTCGGCGACGATCAGCCAGTCCCAACCGGGAACGCGCGCGACCCGGACCAGGCTGGTATCGGCAGACATGAGGCCGGGACCGCGATAGCTCGTGCCGCTTCCAGCCAGTCCGTCCGGCAGCGTGATCGCCTGGCCAATCAGCGACCCTGCATCCGATCCGCCATTTTCCGACTGGGCCGACAGAATTGTGCCGTCGCCTTGAACGATCGCGCGGTCGATCGAGCTGTCGCCCAGGCCTGCGTAGAAGGAGGAGAAGTACATCGGCTCGACCGAAACCGCGATGACGCCGAGAAACTCTCCGTCGTCGTCGATGACCGCTCGGCTGGCGGAGAGGAACCATGTGCCCTGTGAGCGGCTCATCATCGGTTCGCTCAGAAAGAGGCCATGCTCCGGGTTGTCGCGATGGACAGCGAAATAGCGTCGATCAGAGAGGTCCATCACGCGGCTGCCCCTGACCGCGTAGTCGTTTGCCAGCAGGCCGGCGGGGGTGATCGTGAGGAAGCCGCGGATATGGGGAATGTTCGCGATCTCATCCATCAGGCGGGCGGCGATGGTTTCGTCGTATCCGTCGAACCACGCCGTGCCTTCCGACAGCGCCCTTTCGACAAAGCTGTCCAGCACGGCATCGATCGTGTTGAGCGATTGGGCCGCATGCTCCGATAGGCCTGTGACACTGTCCTGCAGACTGCCCTCGGCCTGGCGCAGCTCTGCACCTCGCCAGCTGAAGGCGAAGAGCGAGATCAGGACGAACTGGCCGATCACTAGCGCAACACCCATCGGCAGGATGAGCCGACGCCAAGTGTTCAGCGGCCGGTGGCCGCCGCGGGCCGGCGCTTCGCCCAATGTCCCGTCGTGTGCGTGCGATAGGTCGGAAGGCAGGCTGATGGCTGGCGCGATCGTCATGCCGGCCACCCCGCGCCCGATGCCGAAGGGCCGCGGGCCTCCAGCAAGTCATGGCGCCGAATGAAGGGCCCTGCCTGGCCCCACTCCGCGGTGAATTCCACCGCATCCTCCTCGTCAGACAACACCGTCGCCGGCAGATGCCAGCGTGACGAGGAGCGATTTTTAGTGAAAAGTATTAATTATATGCTGACAAAACGATGCTCTAGCCCGACAAGACGGTTGGGCCGCCGGCGCGTTAACCGGCGGCCCCGGGGGTCAAGCCTTGTCTTGCTTATCCGGCCTTCTTCTCCGCGCCGGCATCGGCGGTCAGATCGGCACCCGACGTCTGATCCACCGACTTCATCGACAACTTCACCTTACCGCGGTCGTCGACGCCGAGAACCTTGACCTTCACCGTATCGCCGACATTGACGACGTCCGACACCTTGCCGACGCGCTGCGGCGCCAGCTCCGAGATATGGACGAGACCGTCGCGGCTGCCCAGGAAGTTCACGAAAGCACCGAAATCGACGACCTTCACGACCTTGCCGTTGTAGATCACGCCGACCTCCGGCTCCGCGACGATGGACCGGATCATGTCGATGGCGGCATCGGCCGCACGACCGTCGACAGCGGCGATCTTGATCGTGCCGTCGTCTTCGATATCGACCTTCGCGCCCGTCGTCTCGCAGATCTCGCGGATCACCTTGCCGCCGGTGCCGATGACTTCGCGGATCTTGTCCTTCGGGATGTTGATGACGGTGATGCGCGGCGCGTATTCCTTGACGCCGTCACGCGCATCGCCAAGTGCCTTGGCCATCTCCCCCAGGATCGTCATGCGGCCGTCGCGCGCCTGGTCCAGTGCCACGCGCATGATCTCTTCGGTGATGGACGTGATCTTGATGTCCATCTGCAGCGACGTGATGCCGGTGTCGGTTCCCGCCACCTTGAAGTCCATATCGCCCAGGTGGTCTTCGTCGCCCAGGATGTCTGTCAGCACGGCGAAGCGGTCGCCGTCCTTGATCAGGCCCATGGCGATACCGGCGACCGGCCGCGGCAGTGGAACGCCCGCGTCCATCATGGCGAGGCTGGTACCGCATACGGTGGCCATCGATGACGACCCGTTGGACTCCGTGATCTCCGAGACCACGCGCACGGTATAGGGGAAGGCTTCCTTCGACGGCATCAGCGGGCGGATTGCGCGCCA
>JANQQD010000343.1 GCA_028285185.1 Anaerolineae bacterium
CTCGGCAGAGCCATGCGGACCATCGACTGGTGGAGCCGCCGGCGCTGAACCGGCGACGGTCGTGAGACTGCGCTGTTGCGCCGCTGACCCTGCCCGGCCTAACTTCCGGCCCCGCGATGATAGACCAGCCCCACTGGGCGCTTCTGCCCGCCGGATTCCACGACACGCTTCCGCCGGACGCGGCGCATGAGGCGGCGACCGTCGAACATCTGATGCAGAGCCTGACCCTGCACGGCTATCAGAGGGTCAAGCCGCCGCTGCTGGAATTCGAAGACACGTTGTTGGCCGGTGTCGGCGCGGCCATGGCCGTCGACACCTTCCGGCTCATGGATCCCGTCAGCCAGCGCATGATGGGGTTGCGGGCCGACAGCACGCTGCAGATCGCGCGCATCGCCGCCAGCCGGCTGGGCCATGTGCCCCGGCCCTTGCGTCTTAGCTATGCCGGCCAGGTGCTGCGGGTGCGCGGCAGTGAGCTGAGGCCCGAGCGCCAGTTCGCCCAGGTGGGCGTGGAACTGATCGGGGCCGACCAGCCAGCGGCGGATGCCGAAGTGGCGGTTCTGGCCGCCAGAGCACTCGCAGCTGTGGGGGTGACCCGGCTGTCGCTGGACCTGAACGTGCCGACCCTGGTGACGGCCCTCTTTGACGCCATGGCGGTGGAGCCGGCGGACGCCGCCCGGCTGCGTCACGCCCTGGACCGGAAGGATGCCGATCGGGTATCGGCGATCGGCGGGCCCGCCGCCGCATCCCTTGCCGCTTTGCTCAGGGCCAGCGGGCCGTCGGCGCGGGCCCTGCCGGCGATGGCCCATCTGGAGCTTCCGGCCGCCGCCCAGCGCGAGCTCGACCGCCTGGTCGAGGTGGTGGGCTTGGTCGGCCGGGCGCTGCCCGATCTCAGCGTCACCGTGGATCTCGTCGAGCATCGCGGGTTCGAGTACCACTCCGGCGTCAGTTTCACGCTATTCGCCCAGGGTATCAGAGGCGAACTGGGGCGCGGCGGCCGTTACCCCGTGGGGCCAGGCCCCAATGGGGATGGCGGCGAACCCGCGACCGGCATGACGCTGTATATGGACAGCGTGCTGCGGGCCCTGCCGTTGCCGGCACCCGAACGGCGCCTGTTTTTGCCCCTGTCCACGGATCGCGCCGTCGGCGAACAGCATCGCGAGGCCGGCTGGATCACCGTTGCCGGCCTGGCGGTGGGCGATGGCCCGGTCGCCGAGGCCCGACGCCTGGGCTGTACCCATGTCTGGACGGACGGCACGATCGTCCCCGTTGCTGAGGAGCATCCGCAGCCATGACCAACGTCGCCGTAGTCGGCGCCCAATGGGGCGACGAGGGCAAGGGCAAGGTCGTCGACTGGCTGTCCAGCCGCGCCGATGTCGTGGTCCGCTTTCAGGGTGGGCACAATGCCGGTCATACGCTGGTGATCGGCGACCGCACCTTCAAGCTCAGCCTGCTGCCCTCGGGCGTGGTCCGGCCCGGCAAGCTGTCTGTCATCGGCAACGGCGTCGTCGTCGACCCTTGGGCCTTGATGCGCGAGATCGAGCAGGTGCGCGGCCAGGGGGTGGAGATCACGCCCGAGACACTGGTGATTGCAGAGAACGCGGCTTTGATCCTGCCTGTGCACGGGGCCATAGACCGCGCCAGGGAAGTAGCACGCGGGGCAAGCGCAATCGGCACCACAGGGCGCGGCATCGGGCCGGCTTACGAAGACAAGGTGGCGCGTCGAGCGGTCAGGGTCTGCGATCTCGCCGACCCGCCGTTGTTGCGCACCAAGCTCGACGACCTCCTGGCCCACCACAATCTGTTCCTGACCGGCCTGGGCGCCGAGCCCATGGACCGGGACGCCATTCTGGCGGAGCTGGATGGTGTGGCGGACCGCGTGCTGGCCCATGCCGGCGTGGTGTGGGAGCGTCTCGATCAGCTGCGCCGTGCGGGCAAGCGCATCCTGTTCGAAGGGGCACAGGGCGCGATGCTGGATGTCGACCACGGCACCTACCCGTTCGTGACCTCGTCCAGCACCATGGCGGCCAACGCGGCGGCAGGCAGCGGCATGGGGCCGGGAACCGTCGGCTTCGTGCTCGGCATCACCAAGGCCTATACCACGCGTGTCGGTTCCGGCCCCTTTCCGACGGAGCTGCACGACGAGATCGGCCAGCGACTGGGCGAACGCGGGCGGGAATTCGGTACGGTCACAGGGCGGCGCCGGCGTTGCGGCTGGTTCGACGCCGTCATGGTGCGCCAGGCGGTCAAGACCGGCGGCATCAACGGCATCGCACTGACCAAGCTGGACGTACTGGACGGCTTCGACAGCCTTAAGTTGTGCGTCGGCTATCGGCACCGGGATGCGACGCTGCACCATTTGCCGTCGGCCCAGGCGGCCCAGGCGGCCGTGGAGCCCATCTATGAAGAGATGGAAGGCTGGGGCGCCAGCACCTTCGGTGCCCGGTCCTGGGCCGATCTTCCAGCAACGGCGATCAAGTACATCCGCCGTATCGAAGAGCTGATCGAGGCACCCGTGGCGCTCTTGTCCACCAGCCCCGACCGGGACGATACCATCCTGGTGCGCGATCCGTTCGTCGATTGACGTCGCCGGGCGCCCATCATTAACCGTTCCTTTCCGTTAATCGGCTTAGATCGCGAACGGGCCACTAACGGCCGCGATCGGAGCCATGGCACCGCATGCCGCCCAGCGATCTCTCCAATTTTCTTGACGGTAGCGCCGGCCAGACGGGCGGGGGCGACTCGAAGGTCGTCGTCAACAAGCGGTATGAAATCTTCTGCGACCAGCCGCTGGCGGACCTGCATGCGCCGACGGCGGCGGCCTACACGGCGACCGACAAGCGTGATGCCCGAACCGACCTCGTCGCATATGTCTGCCGACCCGGGCTGCCGCCCCGCAGCGACATTCTTGGGGCCCTGAAAGGGGTCGAGGCGCCGGCGCTAATGCGGCTCAGGGACTATGGCGCCGTGGGCTGGCCGGCGGATCGGGCGCATCGGGCTGTCGTTCTTTTCGACCGGCCGCCGGGCCGTCGCCTGATGAACACGCTCGGCGACCGGCTCGAGGCGGTTCTTGACGAGACGATCACCCGCAACGTCATCCAGCCGGCATTGCTGGTGTTCAAAGAGCTGAAGGCCCGGCGGGTCTTCCATGGCTGCATCAACCCGTTGAACATGTACATGAAGGGCGGTGCCAACGGCGGCATTGTCTTCGGGGAATGTGCAACGGCACCGGACGGGTACAACCAGCCGCTGATCTTCGAGACGATCGAGCGCGGGATGGCCATGCCCGCGGGCCGCGGGCCGGGTACCGTGGCGGACGATCTTTATGCGCTCGGGGTGCTGATCCTGTTCCTGGCACTGGGCCGCAACCCGGCCAGCGGCATGACCGATGAGCAGATCCTGCAGGCGAAACTGGATCGCGGATCCTACGCGGCCCTTGTCGGCGATGCGCGGGTCTCGGCCATGATGACCGAACCGGTGCGGGGCCTGCTCTTGGACGACCCGTATCAGCGGTGGACCCTGGAAGACCTGGACATGTGGCTCAGTGGGCGCCGCTTGAGCCCGAAGCAGCCGCAGCCGGCGCGGCGCGCCCAGCGGCCGCTGACCTTCGCCGGGCGCGACTATTTCACGGCCAGGTCGCTGGCCTTCACGATGAATCGCCTGCCCGTCGACGCGATCCGCATCATCGAGAATGGTGAGCTGGACACCTGGCTGCGCCGCAGCATGGAAGACGATGGCCTGGCGGACCGGGTGGAGGAAGGCCAGCGTTCGGCCGCGTCCGGGTCCGGCGGCACATTGTCCGACCGCCGCCTTGCGCGCGTGCTGATGGCTCTCGATCCGCGGGCCCCCATCCGCTATCGCGGCATTGCCGCCATGCCGGAGGGCATTGGCGTCGCCTTGGCTGAGGCCATGAGTGGCGGCGATCATACGCAAGAGCTGGCCGAGATGGTCGGTGCCCAGTTGCCCATCTTCTGGGTCAATATGCAAAGCAACTTCAGCCCGGAATACGTTCCGGTCGTGAAGTCCTTCGAGACGGCCCGCAGCTATCTGGAGCGGGCGATGCCGGGCTTCGGGATCGAGCGGGTGCTGTACCACCTCAATCCCGCCCTGCCTTGCGCCAGCCCCATCGTAGCGTCCTACTATGCGCAAGAGCTGGATGCGTTGATGTATGCGCTGGAGGATGTCGCCGGCAAACCCGACCGGCCGGCGGAGCCGCTCGACCGGCACATCATGGCGTTCATCATTTCGCGCCATGGCGGTGTCAGCGACCGCAGCCTGATCGGCATGAGCCCCACGGGCAAGCCGATCGAGCAGGTGCTGGGCATGCTGGATGTTCTGTTCGATGTCCAGCGCAAGTCCCGGGCGTTCCCGCTGCCGAAACTGTGCGCTTGGGTCGCCTCGATGATGGAGCCGGCGATCGAGCGCTATCGCAGCGGAACACTGCGCGACCGCGTGCGCAGCGAGCTGGAAAAGCAGGCGGAATCGGGGGCGCTGAAGAACCTCTATGTGATCTTGCAGAACAACAACCTGACCCAGCGTGACGGCCAGGCCTTCACCCTGGCCAAGCGCGAATACCAGCTGGCGACCAAGGTCATCCAGCACCGGCAGCGCGAACTGGACCAGCGCGAGAAATTCGTCACGGGTATCGGTCGGCAGACGGCGGCGGTGGTCGCCTCTTTGTTGTCGGCCGTCATCCTCGCCGGCATCGTCGTGGCCGGTGTCGCCTAGTCACGGGGGAGGAGGCGATATGGCAGGCCGATCAGGGACTCGCGGCGGTCAGCAGGGCCGCGCTTTGCCGGTCCCGCTCGATCAGGTGCCGGGTTTCGACGGCGCCAAGGGGCGGCCCGGTGCCGGCAAGCGCCCGGCCAACAAGGCGGACAAGGCTGCCCTGGTCATTACCGTCTGCCTGGCACCGGTCGCGCTGTTCGTGCTGCCGACATCGATCCTGTTCATCGGCGGCATGATCCCGACCATCGTGGCGTTCGTGATCGATCGGTCGCAGGAAAAGTACACGCCGATGATTGTCGGCAGCCTGAACTTCTGCGGCGTGATGCCGGCGGGTTTCGACCTCTGGCAAGGGGGCTCCAGCATCGACCGGGCGCTGGGCCTGCTGGGCGATCCGTTCCACCTGGCGATGATGCTGGGGTCCGCAGGTGTCGGCTGGCTGATCTACATGTTCGTGCCGGCGATGGTGGCGTCGATCATGGTCTGGCGCAACGAACAGGACATAGCACGCTGGCGTTCGCGCCAAGAGGCCCTGGTCACCGAATGGGGCCCGGACGTGACCGGCGATATCGAAGAGGGCGCCCGGCTCGATTGACGGCACACACGGATCCCCATCGACGTCGTTCGACACCGCTGGCCAGAAGCCGTTGTCTTATCAAAGATAGTATCGATGTTGCGCATATCGTCGCTTGATTACGCGGACCAAAAGCCTGATAATTAGTAGGGAAATAAATCGGCGCTGTTCGATAATAAACTAAACATAAGACGCCGAAAGAATATTTGCTGCTGGCGGCCTCAGGGGACCGCACGGTTAGCCCGGGAGGTGAGGCAACCATGCCAGGCAAGGCAGAACAACGATTCGTCGATCCCGAAGAACGGGATGAGACGCTGCCGGACTCGGAAGACGCGCTCCGGGAACTGTTGGCGGACGTGCGAGAGCAGGTTCGCAAGACCCGCGACACGCCGCAGATGCGACGTGCACAGCGGATCGAGCGCCGGCTGGACGATCTCATTGAACTGAACTCCCCCGACCGTCACGCGTGG
Source organism: Anaerolineae bacterium (assembly GCA_028285185.1). GTDB lineage: Bacteria > Pseudomonadota > Alphaproteobacteria > DSM-16000 > Inquilinaceae > JACKIG01. The sequence continues at coordinate 5,767 of JANQQD010000343.1, forward strand.
CACGAAGGGCTGCGCTGGTGGCCGGGCGGCCGCTGACCGGCGCTCCGGACTGCGCTGGCACGGCGTCCGGCAGCGCATAGCTGCCGGGCCGCGCTGGTTGTGGCAAGGGCGACGGTCCGGTCAGTTTGCCTGTGCGCCAAGGTGACGGCCCAGGCGCAGACCCCAGGCATAGATCGTGAGGGCCGGATTGACCCGGCTGGATCGCGGCAGAATGCTGCCGTCGCCGACATAGAGGCCGGTCATGCCATGCACCTTGCCGTCGGCGTCCACCACGCTGGCAGCAGGATCGGTGCCGGTGACCATGCTGCCGAGGGCGTGGGCCGTGCCGGCCATGCCCATGTACTTGTCGGCGCCCACCAGACCGGCGGCAAGCAACCGCGTGATGAAGGCGCGCACCAGGCGGCGGTGCTCCCGCGCTGCCGGCTTGATGCGCTGAAGGTCGTAGTCCATCAGCGGCCGGCCGGCCCCACCGCACGAGACGATGCGGTTGTCGGGGCTTGAGCCGTCCTCAGTCGTGACGAAGAAGCCGTAGGCGCGCTTGCCCGCCGCGCGGGTCACGAATTTCGGCACGGCCGCAGGCAGTTCGCTGCCCAGGATATCACCGTCGATCCAGCCGAGACATTGCACCGTGCTGTGCGGATAGTCCTCGTTGAAGATGATCGCGGTCTTGCGCAGCACGTCCTGGTTGGAGAACGGCGAGAACCCGATGACGGCGCTGTTCAGGTGCATCTTGAAATTGGCGCCGACAAGCGGGGTTGAGGGCAGCGTCTCCTCAAGCCTCGTATCCATCAGATAGTCCTGCAGGATCCGCGGCGAGGTCATGGCGCCGGCCGCCAGCACGACGGCGGAGCCGGTGTAGGTCGACCGGTCCGTGCACGTGACGCCGACGATGCGCGCGGGGTCACCGTCGGCATGCAGGAAGCCGTTGACGGTCTTGCCCGTTTCCAGCCGGAACGCCGGGTTGTCGCGGATCTTGTCGAGCAGGCTCCATTCCGCATCCGACTTGTAGCCGCAGGCCGAGGCGAAGCCGTCGAAATGCTTGGCTTCCTGCTCGTCGTTCAGGATCTCGCGCTTCAGGCCCAGCGGCAGCAGGTCGGGCTTCCAGCGCGGATCGGCCTTCACGATGCGGTCGATCAGCGCCTGAAGCTCCGGCTCATTGTCGAACTTGTTGACGCTCAGCAGGCCCTCAGCCTCGTCGTAATAGGGCGCAAGTTCCTGATAGCCGAAGGGCCAGGCGAGGCACTGATGATCGTCGTCCGCCAGGAATTCGTGCGGATCGAAGCGCAACAGGGCAGCGCCGTACCATTTGGTCTTGCCGCCGAGATTGTAATACTCGCCGGGAATGAACTCCTGGTTCTGGCCGTTGACCCACAGCTCTTTGTTCTTGAACGCGCCTTCCTTCATGACGCGCTTGACGTCCATCGTGGTGCCATCGCGCGGCAGCACGCCGCCCTTTTCCAGCATCAGGACGTTGTGCCCGCTGGTGACCAGCTTGTAAGCCACGGCCGCGCCGCCGGCGCCGGAACCGATGACGATGATCGGATCGCTGTTCGACATGGATGTGCCGCTTTCCGTTGGAGACATGCGATGTCGGTTGGGGTCGGTGATCAGCCGCCTTCGGTGAAGCCGGGATAGAGCGTCATGCCGCCGTCGATGAACAGGCTGATGCCGTTGGCGTAATCGGCGTCATCAGAGGCCAGCCAGACGACGGCCCGTGCGATGTCGTCGGGCTCGCCGATACGCTTGTAGGGGATCAGGTTCATCAGCGCGTCGTAGGCCTCTGGCGTTTCCCAGGCGTCCCGGTTGATGGGCGTGCGGATCGCGCCGGGGCAGACGCTGTTCACGCGGATGCGCTGGGGTGCCAGTTCCTGCGCCATGCTCTTGGTCATCAGCATGACGCCACCCTTCGAGGCGGCATAGTTCACATGGCCCGCCCACGGGATCACCTCGTGGACGGAACTCATGCTGACGATCTTGCCGGCGGAACAGGACACGTCAGGCCGCACGCCGCGGCGCATGAATTCGCGGATCGCCTCGCGCGCACACAGGAACTGCCCGGTGAGGTTGACGTTGATTACGAGATTCCACTGGTCCAGCGTCATCTCATGCATCGGCGCGTCGCGCTGCAGGCCGGCATTGTTGACCAGGATGTCGATCGTGCCGAACGCCTCGATCATCCGGGCGAACATGGCCTGAACCTGGTCTTCCTTCGACACGTCGGCCTTGATGGCCATCGCCTTCTGCCCATGGGCCTCGATCGCCTCGACCACCTTTGCCGCCGTATCGTCGCCGACGACATAGTTGACCACAACGTCGGCACCGGCCGCACCGAGCGCGATCGCCACGGCCTCCCCGATGCCGGAATTGGCACCGGTCACCAGCGCCGTCTGGCCCTTCAGCGGCTGCCGCCGGCCGGAGCCCTGCGGCAGGACGGCCGGCGGCAGATCTTGCTGCGAAGTACCCGTCATCTATCGATGCCTCCTCTGGAGAAGCAGTTGTTCCTGCCCACGTAATGTGTGTCGGGCCGCAGACCCGGTCACCGATCCTGCGGGCGTGCCCCCAGCGCACGGTCCAGGTTGAAGGCCGCGCTGATCAGCGAGAGATGGGTGAACGCCTGCGGAAAGTTGCCCAGGGCCTCGCCCCGCGAGCCGGTCTCTTCGGCATACAGCCCCACATGGTTGGCGAATCCCAGCATGCGCTCGAAGATCAGCCGCGCCTCGTCCAGCCATTTGCGGTCGAAATGACCGGCCCGGGTCATCGCTTCGACCAGCCAGAAGGTGCAGATGTTGAACGTGCCTTCCTCGCCGGCCAGCCCATCGGACGTCTCCTCCACATTGTAGCGGTAGACCAAGCTGTTGGCGACCAGGCCGCCCTCTTCCGGCGGCTTCAGAGTCTCCTTCAGTGTGCTCAGCATGCGCGGGTCGCTGGGGGAAACGAAGAAGACCAGCGGCATCATCAGATTAGCGGCGTCCAGGGACTCGCTGCCGTAGGACTGGATGAAGGCTTGGCGCTCTTCGCTCCAGCCATTGGTCATGATGTCTTCGTAGATCTCGTCGCGGACCTTCAACCATCGTGCGCGGTCGGCCGGGAACGACCGCTTGTCGGCGAGGCGCAGGCCGCGGTCGACCGCGACCCAGCACATCAGCTTGGAATAGACGAACTCCTGCTGGCCGCCGCGGACCTCCCACACGCCTTCGTCCTTCAGCCGCCAGTTGTCGCAGACCCAGTCCACGAACCCGCGCAGCGGCACCCACATGTCGTGCGAAATCGGCTCGCCGTTCTTGTTGAAGATGTAGGCCGCGTCCAACAGCTCGCCGTAGATGTCGAGCTGCAACTGGTCGTAGGCGCCGTTGCCGATGCGCACGGGTCTGGAGCCTTTGTAGCCGTCAAGATGATCCAGCGTCTCTTCGGTCAGTTCCTTCCGGCCGTCGATGCCGTACATGATCTGCAGCGGATGGTCGTCGCCATCCCGGTCCTTGCACAGGCTGGACAGGAACCGCATGAAAGCGGCCGCCTCTCCGGTGAAGCCGAGGCGCAGCAGCGCATAGATCGAAAACGCGGAATCGCGGATCCAGGTATAGCGATAGTCCCAGTTGCGCTCGCCGCCCAGGCCCTCGGGCAGGCTGCAGGTGGGTGCGGCGACGATGGCGCCCGTCGGCTCATACGTCATCAGCTTCAGCGCGAGCGCCGAACGATGCACCACCTCACGCCAGCGGCCCCGGTACTTCGACTGGCGCAACCAGCCGCGCCAATAGGCGACGGTCTCGCGGAACAGCGCCTCGGTCGTGCCTTCGCTCAAGGCCAGTTCGCTGCCCAGGTCGTCTTCGATCAGGCGCAGCACGAAGATGGCCGACTGGCCCTCGTGCAGCGTGAACTCGGCGACGGCGGAGCCGTCTTCCGCATGCATCGGCACGGTCGTCGCAAGGCCCAGGCTCAGGGTCGGCGTGGTGAACCGCACGCCACCTGACACCACGGCGATCTCATGCCCGTCGCGCGCATAGTTGAACGATGGCTTGCACTGAACGCGGAAGGTGATGGTGCCGCGTTCCGCCGTCAGCCGGCGGATGAGCTGCCGGCGCTGGTGGATGGCCACCGCGGCCTGGCCGATCGGCATGAAGTCGATCAGTTCCGCAGCACCGGAATGGGAGAGAAAGCGGGTGACCAGCACATTTGTGTCCGGCCAGTAGAACTGCTTGTTCGTCGTGTCGTCATCGACGGCTTCGATGCTGAAATGGCCGCCCTTCTCATCATCCAGAATGCGGCCGAACACGCTCGGGGAGTCGAACCGTGGCAGGCACATCCAATCGATCGAGCCGTTGATACCGACCAGAGCAACCGTATGCAGGTTGCCGATCATGCCGTAGGATTCGATCGGTAGATACGCCATGTGCCGCTGTCTCCCTGTTTGCCGGCCTTCGTCCGGGCGGGGACCAAGAAGATCCCGCGCACCGTTCCCTAAGCACGGCCGTTCGATGACCGCCACCCGGCATCGGTTACATCCGATACCGGGGCCCAGGGGCCTCCCAAGCACGATCTCCCGCGTAGGTCGGCCCCAATCGATATATCTTCGCATGCGATGTATGCCAGCCGGCGGACCTGGGGTGGCTCCCAACGCATGATGCCTCCGGCGCGCCGATGATCTGTGCTAACACCGCATTGGGCGAATTGGAGGTGCAGGCGTGTCTGACATCCATCCGACGATCGCCGGGCCGAGGGCACTTCTCTCCGGCCACGCATGCGATGGCGTGAGGCGGCTGGGTCTGCTGTTCCTCTCTTGGATACTCATCGTCTTGGGTCTCGGATTTCCAGGACAGGCCCTTTCCCAAGCCGAACAGTGCCAATACGCCGACGATGGCGAGTGTGACGAGCCGACGATCCTCGGCAGCGGCCTGTGTGCAGCCGGCTCCGACAGCGCGGATTGCGCTGCGGCCGACGCGGTGGCGCAGACGGTGTTAACTGACGTTGAGTTCGGCCGTCTCACCGATCTCTCCGACGGACTGGGGGAGGCGGCAAGCGCCGGCGGCAGCATCGCCGATCCGCTGCTGGAGGCGATCGGCATCCTTCAGTCGGCCCATGGCCGCGGCGAGACCGAAGCGGGCGATCTGCTTTTGCCGATGATGGTCCGGCTGAATGATGAGGGGAGCAGACTGCGCACCCAGGGCGACTACCGGGCGGCAATTCGGCTGTTTGAGCGGGGTGCTGGCCTTGCCGACATGCTGTATGGCCCCGATCACCCGATCGTCGGGCGGTACCTGAACAATCTGGGCCTGACCTATCAAGATGTACGTGAGGATGCGGCGGCTGAGCTGCTGTTCCGCCAGGCACTCGAGATCTTCCGGCAAGCACATGGCCACGAAAGCCAACAGGTGGCTCTGGCGCTGGACAACCTCGCCGGTCTGCGTCGTGCCATGGGGGATTTGGGCGAGGCTGAGCGCCTCTACCGGGAGGCTGTCGCCATCCTGGAGGTCGTCACCGGGCCGGAGAGCCTCGAGACGTCCATCAGCCTCAACAACCTGGCCGTGCTATACGGGAACCTTGGTGATTATCCCCGAGCGAGGGACCTGCTTCAGCGCGTCCTGACCATTCGCGAGGCGGCATTCGGGCCGGACCACCGTGTGGTCGGCACGGTCCTGAACAATCTGGCCGCGCTCTATCGCAATCTTGGCGACTGGGCGGAGGCGGAGCCCCTCTATCTCCGTGCGCTAGCGATCTTCGAGCGTGAATATGGTCCCGACGCGCCTGATGTGGCGACCATCCTGGACAATCTTTCCGACGCGTATGGCGGCATGGGAGAATACGAGCGTGCCGAGCCGCTGCTGATCCGGGCGCTGACCATCCGCAGGGCCGTTTTCGGACCGGAACATCCGGAAACGGCGCGAACGCTCAACAATCTGGCATCGCATTACCACGCCATCGGCGCGTGGGAGGAGGCTGAGGCTCTCAGCCGGCAGGCGCTGGAGATCTTCGAACGGACGCTCGGGCCCAATCATCCGACGACGGCGACCAGCCTGATCAACCTGGCCATCGCCCAGGGCGGGCCAGGCGATGCCGCGGGCGCGTCGGTCTTGCTGGAGAGGGCGGCCGCGATCCGCGAGCGCGCCTTGGGCCGCGATCATCCTGACACGGCCAGCAGCCTCGCGGATCTTGGCCTTGCCTATGACGCGGCTGGCCACCGGGCGTTGGCGATGGACACGGCAGCGGCGGCACGCGATGCGCTGCGGGCCTGGCTCGATCGGTTGGACGCTGACCAACTGGTCGGCGTCTCCGCCTCGCCGACGCCGCAAGACGTGCTGGGGGATCTTCTGTGGCTGGCAAATCGCTGGGAAGCTGAGGCCACCGAACAGGCGGAGCGTGACCGTTGGATCCGCGAGAGCTTCGATATCGTGCAGTTGCTGCGCTTCACGGCGACGGGTCAGGCCATCGGTCGGATGGCCGCCCGGTTCGCCGCAGGCGACGATGCGCTGGCCGGTTTGGTTCGCGACCGCCAAGAGACGGCCGAAAGGCTGGCGGCTTTGCGGGACGAACTCCTCCACCTCGTTACGTCCGCGTCGGCCGGCGATGGGGTAGTCGACACCGATGCCTTGCACGATGAGATGGCCGCGTTGACGCATTCGCTTGCGACCCAGGACGAACAGATCGCCCGCGACTTCCCGGCCTATGCCGCGCTGTCGCGACCGCGACCGCTGGACCTGCACGACGCGCAAGCTCTTCTGGACGATGGCGAGGCGCTGGTGGTGTTCGCCGTTCTGGGACCGGTTTCGTATGCTTGGGTGGTGCAGGACCGAAGCGCCGCCTTCGTGAGGCTGGATGTCGGCGCGGCCGAGCTGGACCGCCAGGTCGGATGGCTGCGCCGCTGGCTTGATCCGGCGGCACAGCCGATGCCGGTGGGTGGCGAAGATCCACTCAACATAGCGCACGCCCTTTACAGTGCCCTTTGGAAGCCGTTGGAACCTGCGCTCAGCGGCGCCAGTCGCGTGCTGGTCGTACCGGATGGCCCGTTGACCAGCCTGCCCCTGACAGTGCTGGTGAGCGACCCAGTGGCGGTCGGTGGGCAGCCGGCTGATCGGCGTCGCCGGGCAGCCTGGCTGGTGCACGATTACGCCTTTACCACGCTGCCCGCCGTCGGTTCGCTGCACGCGCTCCGCACGCTTGGCCGCGGGGCCGAGGCAGTCGACCGGTTCATCGGGTTTGGCGATCCGGTGCTGGAAGGGGGGCGTGCTGCCGGCATACGCGCCGCCGGTTTGGATCAGCGCGGGATCGCCAGCACACCCAGCTTGCGTCAACTCACGCCACTGCCGGAAACGGCCGATGAGCTGCGGGCGGTTGCCGCAAGCCTTGAGGGCTGGGAGACCGCGCTCTACCTGGACGCCGAGGCGACGGAAGCGCAGGTTAAGGCGCTCAGCCAATCCGGCGCCCTGGGCGAAGCTCGCGTATTGGCCTTCGCCACGCACGGTCTGATGTCCGGAGACCTGCGCGGCTACGACGAACCCGGCCTGGTCTTCACGCCGCCGGAGGTCGCGACCGAGGGGGACGACGGCCTGCTGACCGCCGGCGAAGTCGCGCAGCTACATCTAGCGGCCGACTGGGTAGTGTTGTCGGCCTGCAACACGGCGGGACCCGACGGCCAACCGAGCGCCGAGGGTCTGTCGGGACTGGCCCGAGGCTTCTTCTATGCCGGTGCGCGGTCGCTTCTGGTGTCACACTGGGCTGTCTATTCCGAGGCGGCGCTGGCGCTGACCACGGGGACCTTCCAGCGCCTGGCCGCCGAGCCGGGGCTGCATCGCGCCGAAGCCTTGCGCCTGACCATGCTTGCCCTGATAGAAGAGCTGGAGGATCCACACCCCGCTTACTGGGCGCCGTTTGTCGTGGTTGGCGAAGGCGGGGTTGTCGTTGGCGCCAACGCGCCGGACTAGCAAGAAACGGAGTACCGCATGTCCGACCAGAGGCCGGTCGTCCTTGTAACCCGTCGTCTGCCCGAAGCCGTGGAGGCGCGGCTGCAGCGCGACTATCGGGCCGTTCTGAACGGCACGGACGCGCTCTACGATCCTGCGACCCTGCCGCAGCACTGCGAGGGCGCCGATGCCGTGCTGCCGTGTCCAACCGATCGGCTGGATGCTGCCGTGATCGCGGCACTGCCCGCATCGGTCAAGGCGATCGCAACTTTTTCCGTCGGTTACGACCATATCGATCTTGCCGCGGCCAAGGCGCGGGGCATCATCGTCACCAATACCCCGGACGTGTTGACGGCGGCGACGGCCGACATTGCCATGCTGCTGATCCTGGCGGCCGCGCGCGGCGCCCATTCGGCCGAAGCGCTGCTGAGAATGGGCGGATGGCAGGCCTGGGCGCCGACGGGCCAGCTGGGGCTTGAGGTGACGGGCAAGCGGCTGGGCATCTTCGGCATGGGCAGGATCGGCCGGGCGGTGGCGAAGCGGGCCCGTGGCTTCGACATGGCGATCCATTACACCGACACGAACCCGGTAGCGGCAGAAGACGAAGCCGGCGCGGTCTATCATGCGAGTGCCGAGGCGATGCTGCCGCATTGCGACGTGCTTTCTCTGCACTGCCCGCTGACGCCGGAGACACGGCGCTTCCTGAATGCTGAGCGCATCGCCCTGCTGCCTGAGCGAGCGGTGGTGGTGAACACGGCGAGAGGCGGCATCGTCGATGATGAGGCGTTGATCGCAGCGCTCAAGTCGGGCCGGCTGGCGGCGGCCGGGCTCGACGTCTATGACGGCGAGCCGAGGTTCCATCAGGGGTATCTGGCGCTGGAGAACGCCGTGCTGCTGCCGCATATCGGCAGCGCCACGGTTGAGACCCGCAACGCCATGGGCTTCACCGCGCTAGACAATCTCGACGCCGTGTTTGCGGGCAGAGAGCCGCCGAACCGCGTAGCCTGAGGGGTTCCGTTACCGCTGCTGCGTCTGCCAGTCGGGGTGGATCCAGACGGGCGCATCGGACGCCGGGAGCGGCGGCCGGCCGCGGACAGCATCGGCCAGCTTTTCCGCCATCATGATCGTCGGGATGTTGAGGTTGCCCGACACGATGTCCGGCATGATCGAGCTGTCGATCACGCGCAGGCCCTCCACACCGTGAACGCGGCCATAGCCGTCGACGACGGAAAGCGGGTCCGAGCCCATCTTGCACGTACAGCTCGGGTGATAGGCGGTCTCGGCCAGTTCGCGGATCGCTGCGTCGATTTCCGCATCCGTGCGCACGTCCGGGCCGGGCTGCAGTTCCGGGCCCCGGTACGGATCGAAGGCAGCCTGCGCGAACACCTCGCGCGTCAGCTTCAGCCCGTCGCGGAATTCGCGCACATCTTCCTCGGTCGACAGATAGTTGGGCTGCATCAGCGGTGCCTCGCGCGGATCGGCCGATTTCAGCGTGAGCCAGCCGCGACTGGTCGGCCGCATCGGTCCGACATGCGCCTGGAAGCCGTGCTGGTCCGACGGGTTGCCCCCGTCATACCGCACCGCCATGGGCAGGAAGTGGTATTGGATGTTCGGGTGCTCGATGCCCGCTTCTGTACGGATGAAGCCGCCGGCCTCGAAATGGTTGGAGGCACCAAGGCCCGAGCGGAACAGGATCCACCGGACGCCGAGGGCCGCCTTGGCCAGCGGGTTCATCACCTTGTAGAGGCTGATCGGCTGGGTGCAGGCGTATTGGAGGTAAATCTCCAGATGGTCTTGCAGGTTCTGCCCTACGCCGGGAAGGTCGTGTGCAACGGAGATGCCGAGCGCACGCAGATCGTCCGCCGGGCCGATGCCCGACAGCATCAGGATCTGTGGCGCGTTGATCGGCCCGGCCGACAGGATCACCTCTCGGCCCGCCCGGGCGGTGACTGTCTGGCCGTCCTTCACATACTCAAGCCCAACGGCACTGCCATTTTCCAACAGCAGCCGCGTTGTCAGGGCGCCGGTTTCGACACGCAGCCCGGGCCGCTTCATCGCAGGTCGCAGATAGGTGACGGCGGTCGACTGGCGGAGGCCACCGGCCACCGTCATCTGCATGTCGCCGAAGCCTTCCTGCTGATGGCCGTTCATGTCGGCCGTCACCGGATAGCCGGCCTGCCGCCCCGCCTCGATCCAGGCCTGATAGAGCGGGTTCTTCTGCGGCCTTCCGGTGGTGACGCCGACCGGCCCGTCGCCGCCGCGCCAGTCGTCGCCGCCGATATCCCGCCGCTCCAGCTTCTGGAAATAGGGCAGGCATTCGGCATAGCGCCAATGCTCAAGACCGTCGGCCTCTGCCCAGCGGTCATAGTCGCGGGCATGGCCGCGGACATGACACATGCCGTTGATGGACGACGAGCCGCCGAGCGTGCGGCCTCGCGGCCAGTACAGGCGGCGCCCGTCCATATGCTCTTGCGGTTCGGTCCAGTACTGCCAGGCCAGCCGCGGATTGTGCATGGGATAGGCAAGGGCCGTCGGCATGTGGATGAACAGGCTCCGGTCCGACCCGCCGGCCTCCAGAAGCAACACCGTCACGCCCGCATCTTCCGTCAGCCGATTGGCCAGCACGCAGCCGGCGGAACCGGCGCCGACGATGATGTAATCGTATTCCGCCCTCGTACCCATCATGCTTCCTAGTTGTGCGGCCGTTCGAAGGCGCGGACCATACGACGGGGTGTCGGCCGAGCGCTATCCGTGTCTGCGACCGGGATCGCGCGCGTCCGCGCAAAAACCCGTTCCATCGCGGGGCCAATCGGGTCATCGTAGCGGCCTGGCCGACTTGTCGTTCGGGATCGTTCGATCCCATCGGCCCAAGCAACCGATAACAGGGAGCCTTCGGACCCATGACTTCCGTTGCCGTCAGAACACTTGCCGTCGCCGTCTTTGCCGCATTGCCGGGCCTCGCTCAGGCGGCCGACCCCGAGGCTTGCGCCGATGTACAGTTCTCCGACGTCGGCTGGACCGACATTACCGCGACCACGGCCCTGACCACGGTGGTGCTGGAAGGGCTGGGCTATGAACCGGAGGCCAACGTGCTCGCGGTGCCCGTGACCTATGCCAGCATGGCCAACGGCGATATCGACATCTTCCTCGGCAACTGGATGCCGACGATGGAAGGCGACATCGCGTCCTATCGCGAGGCAGGCACGGTGGAAATCGTCGGTGTCAATCTGGAAGGGGCGAAGTACACGCTGGCCGTGCCGACCTATCTGGCGGACCAGGGGCTGACCGATTTCGCGGACATCGCGGAGTTCGCCGATGCGCTGGATGGCGAGATCTATGGCATCGAGCCGGGCAATGACGGCAACCGCCTGATCCAGGACATGATCGACAACGACACCTTCGGGCTTGGCGAGTTCGAGCTGGTCGAGTCGTCGGAGCAGGGCATGCTGTCTCAGGTCGCGCGCGCGGTGCGGGGCGACGACGCGATCGTCTTCCTGGGCTGGGAACCGCACCCGATGAACGCCAATTTCGAGCTGACCTATCTCTCAGGTGGCGACGACATCTTCGGGCCGGATTTCGGTGGCGCCACGGTCTATACGAACACGCGTCCCGGCTTCAGCGACGAGTGCCCGAATATTGGTGCGCTGCTTAGCAACCTTGTCTTCACGCTGGCCATGGAGAACGAGGTGATGGGCGCCATCCTGGACGAAGGCGAAACGCCGGAAGACGCGGCGACGGCTTGGCTGCAGGCCAACCCGGACGTCCTGGACGCGTGGCTGGACGGTGTGACGACGCTGTCTGGCGAGCCCGGCCTTCCCGCCGTTCAGGCGCATCTGGGCCTCTGACGGACCCTAGACTGCGGGGCGCACTGACCGACGGACCATTCGCGGGCTGCGGCAGGGCGTCGCTCCGCAGCGCGGAGGCGTGCCGACCATGGATTGGCTGACGGACAACAAGATCCCGCTGGGCCGCTGGATCCGCGACGGCGTGGAGTTCCTGAACGAACACGCCGCCGGCGTGTTCAATCTCATCTCCGATGTCCTGGGCTTCCTGATCGAGGGGCTGATCGACATCATGGTGTGGCTGCCGCCGCTGATCATCGTGGCGGCGATCGCGGGCTTGGCCTGGTGGCTGCACCGCGGCTGGAAGCTGCCGCTGGCCATCGCACTTTCGCTGATCCTGATCATTAATCTCGGCTATTGGCAGGAAACCATGGAGACACTGGCGCTGGTGGTGTTCGCCACCGGCGTCAGTATGGTCGTGGGCGTACCGACGGGCATCGCGGCCGCCCACCGGCCATGGCTCTACACCATCCTGCGCCCGATCCTGGACCTGATGCAGACGATCCCAACCTTCGTCTATCTGATCCCAACCCTGATCCTGTTCGGCCTGGGCGTCGTGCCGGGCCTGATATCCACCGTCATCTTCGCCATCCCCGCGCCGGTGCGGCTGACCTATCTCGGCATCTCATCGGTGCCGACGTCGCTGAAGGAGGCCGGCGAGGCGTTCGGCTGCAGCCGCCGTGAGCTGTTGTGGAAGGTGGAACTGCCGCACGCTCTGCCGACGATAATGGCGGGCCTGACCCAGTGCATCATGCTGTCGCTGTCCATGGTGGTGATCGCAGCTCTGGTAGGTGCAGATGGCCTGGGCGAGCCGGTGGTGCGCGCGCTCAATACCGTCAATATCGGCATGGGGTTCGAGGCGGGGCTGGCGATCGTGATCCTCGCCATCCTCTTGGACCGCATCGTCAAGCAGCCGGCACGCCGCAGCCGTCCGGGGGCACGCTGATGGCGTCGCGACTGGACAACGCGCCGGTCATCGTCGATTTCCGCTCGGTCGACGTCGTCTTTGGCAGCCGTGCCGACGAGGCACTGACCTTGATCGATCGCGGTGTCAGCCGCGACGACATCAGTGCCGAGACCGGGGCCGTGGTGGCCGTGCGTGACGCCACGATCAGTGTGCGCCGTGGCGAGCTGTGCGTGCTGATGGGGCTCAGCGGTTCGGGCAAATCGTCATTGCTGCGCTGCGTGAACGGGCTCAACACCGTGGCGCGCGGGCGGGTGATAGTGAACGAGGCCGACGGGTCGGGCGGCATCGATGTTGCCAGATGCGACGACGAAGCCCTGCGCGGCTTGCGGACCCACCGCATCGCCATGGTGTTCCAGCAGTTCGGCCTGTTGCCTTGGCGCACCGTGGCGGAGAACGTGGCCTTCGGGTTGGAGCTGCAAGGCATCGGCCGCGCCGAACGCCGCGCCATCGTGGAAGACAAGCTGACCCTGGTGGGGTTGGAACGCTGGGCCGACCGCTACGCTTCGGAGCTCTCAGGCGGCATGCAGCAGCGCGTCGGCCTGGCGCGCGCCTTTGCCACCGACGCCGACATCCTGCTGATGGACGAGCCCTATTCGGCGCTCGATCCACTGATCCGCAGCCATCTGCAGGACTCGCTGTTGGAGCTGCAGCAGGAGCTGCAGAAGACCATCATTTTCGTCAGCCACGATTTGGACGAAGCGCTGAAGCTGGGCGACCACATCGCCATCATGCGCGACGGCGCCATCGTGCAGTACGGCACGCCGCAGGAAATCGTGCTGAAGCCCTCCGACGACTATGTCGCCGCCTTCGTCCAGCACGTGAACCCGCTGAACGTGCTGTGCGGCGATGCGTTGATGCGCCCGCTGGAGACCTTGGCGCAGACCGAGGCCGGCGCCTTCGCGCTCGACCCGCTGGCCCGTTTGACCGCCCAGGCCAACGGCGACGCGGGGCCGTTCGCAGTTGCTCGGGACGGCCAGCCGGTGACGCTGCGCCCCGTGACCGAAGCGTTGAGCCCTGAGGATGTGAGCTGCGACGACGTTCTTTCTGCGCCCTTGCGCATCCCGCTGCGCCGCGCCATCGAGCTTCGCCACGAGAGCGACTGGCCGCTCTTGCTGACGGACGGCGACACTCTGGCCGGCGTCATCGACGATGCTGACATCTATCGCGCCATCATGGGCAAGCGGGACTAGCGACCCCAGCCTTAAGTTCCCACCTGCAGCGGTGACACCAGCCGCCGCAGCGCGGCGATGACGCTGAGCGGTGTCAGGCGGCCGGTGCGCGGATTATCGGCCGACGGGATGCCCTCGATGCTCATGCTGAAGCGGGCACTGTCAGCCTCGACCTCAACCGTGTGGGTGTTGCGGGTGACGCCCGGATCGGCCCACAGCTCGACGGTTGTGCGATCGGGACCGATGCCGGCGAGCGCGAGCGCGGCCGCGACGTTGACGTTGGCGGGAAAGGCCTCGGCCGCTGCGCTGGCCGGGCCATCGAAGACCTTCAGCGGCGCCGTGAGGCCCTCAAGGTCGATGCCGCGCTGCGTTAGGTAGGGTGCGCCCTGCAGGCCGGCGGGCGGCTTGCGGGTGATCAATGTGACGGCCACGATCTTGCCTTCCGCCGCGGCGCGCACGGCGTCGAGCCCCAGCAGCGCGCCCGTCGGCACAATGATGCGCGCGCCCGTAGCCTTTGCCCGTTCAACCAAGTCCATTCGCGCCAGCAGGGCACCGACGCTGACGGTCACCAGGGTACGGCCAGCCGCGACCGCGCTTTCCGCCACATCGGCAAATACGGCGGCCGGTGCGCATTCCACGACGATGGCAGCGTGTTCCGCCAGCCGGTCGAGTGGCACGACTGGAACCGGCCGTCGCAATTCGGCGATCCGGTCCTGTGCGGCCGTCCGGTTCCGTGCGGACACGGCAGTCAGTTCGAGACCGCCAATGCCGGCGTCGAGCCGGCGCGCCACCGGCAGGCCAATGGCGCCGAGTCCGCCTATGGCGACGGAGAGGTTCGTCGACGCGGTGGGTTCGTCCATAGCCGTGATTCTTTGTCACCAATGCAGCAGTCCTGCTGAGAAGGGCCTTTCTGCCGCGCGCCGTCAAGCGATGCAGAGCAAGGCCATCGCAGGTTGGCCACAGAGGGCGGCCATACCCTCTCGCATTGCTGGAAAGTCAGCCGACCTGATGATTTCTGCGGCACGGTGCGGATTATCTTTCAAACAGGCTATCCAGTCGCTTTGTTAAGACAAGGAACTAAAATTATCCGAGGATGAACTCAATAAACGGCGGTCCCAGCCCTCGATCTCCGCCGATAGCACCTTTTCCGACGAACCGCAGACACTATGCTCAACTCCATTCGACTAGGTCTGCGTCATTTTTGGACCGAAGAGATATGCCTCCGGTAATCGACTGATAACCATTCTGTCCTATGAGTCGGAGCATGAGGTTTGCGTCGAAAGCGAGCTGGTTTCTCGAAGATCATCAACCATAGATTGCAAAAAGCTGATCAGGATCATCGGTGAGCATCTGGGTACACGAAGGGCTGCGGCTGATACAGCGCCGGGCGATGTCCGGTTGGCAAAAGGATAACCGTCGCCGCGCCGGAGAGACGACGCAGGGAAGGGTGACGATGAGGTTGCCGATGACGCTGGTGCGCCATTTCACCGCTCTGATGGTATTGCTTGCTGCCGTCTTGGCCCCTGCTCATGCGTCAGTTGGGACATTGGAGCGGGTTCAGGATCGTGGCCTGCTGCAATGCGGCGTAAACGTGGCCGGGATGGGGTTGGTCGAGGTCGATGCCCAAGGGCGATGGGTGGGCTTCTTTCCCGACATGTGCAGGGCCCTGGCAGCCGCCATCCTCGGCGACGCCGAGGCGGTCGATTTCGTGGAGGTGGACTTCGTCACCCGGTTCGACGCGCTGCGCGGGGAAGCCTTCGATGTGTTGATGAGCAACACGACGTGGACGATGGGGCGCGACGTGCAGCTGGGCCTCGCTTTCACCGCGACGCTGCTCTACGACGGACAGGGTTTCTTGGCGCACAACAGACTGGGCATCGAGCGGCTGGACGATCTGGACGGCCCGGCGTCGGTCTGTGTGCATTCCAACACCACCACCATCGACAATCTGCAGGACCTTGTGCGCACGCGGTATCCCAATCTGGAGATCCGCGCTTACCAGTCCAACGAGGCGGGTTTCGACGCGTTCTTCGCCCATACCTGCAACATGTTCACGACCGACCGGTCGTCTCTGATCGGCCTGCGCGCCAGCCGTGCGTCCAACCCCGACGACTATGTGCTGCTTGAAGATGTCATCTCCCGCGAGCCGGTGGGGCCGGTCGTCCGCGAAGACGATATGGATTGGTTGGACCTCGTTCAGTGGGTGATGTTCGCTCTGATTGTGGCGGAGGAAAACGGTCTGAGCTCCGCGAACGTCGATGCGGCTCTGGGCAGCGAAGTACCTGAGATTGCCCGTCTTCTCGGCATGGAAGGCGGTTTCGGCGAATCGATGGGAGTTCCATCGGACTGGGCCTATCAGGCAATCCGCCAGGTCGGCAGCTACGGCGAAATCTACGACCGCCATTTCGGACCGGACACGCAACTGGCCGTACCGCGCGGTATCAACGATCTGTGGACGCGAGGGGGTTTGATCTATGCGCCGCCCGTCAGATGACGCCGGAACGGGCGCATCGGAGCGGCGCGGCGGAGTCTTGTGGTCTGTGCGGTCGAAGATCGCCGTACGCCTGATCGCCGCAATCGGCACCGTGGGCGTTTTGGTCTGCGGTGCCCTGATCTACAGCCTCTCAGCATTCGACGCGGTCCGGCACGGCTACAACCAACTTGCGGACCAGACCGTGCCCCAGATCACGGACGCTGCGCGGATCGCGCAGATCTCACAGGCCATCATGTCGACTGCGCCAACGCTGGCGAATGCCGACACGGACTACAAGCGTCAGACCCTGCGCAACCAGTTCCGGGACCACCTGAGGGACCTGGACCGCTACCTCTCCGCCATGATCGCCTGTCCGGACACCGCAGAGCCGGACTGTAACGAGGCGCTGGAGCGGATCGGTGCAGAACGCGCAGCCCTGATCGACAATCTGGAGATGCTAGATCAGGCGGTGGCTGCGCTGCTGGCTGCCAGAGTTGCGGTGGATGCGAGCATTGATCGGGCGGAAGCGGCGTCCAGCGAGGCGCTCTGGCTGGATGAAGTCTGGACCGGAAATCTGGAGGGTCGGGACGGGGCCAGAGAAACGGACTGGATCCATGGGGGCTTGCAGGTGCTGCATGGGCTGCTCTCCATGTCGCGGCAGCGCAACGCCGCCCTGGTGCGCCGGTCGCTTCAGGAACTCCAGCCGCTCGCCGAGGCGTTCCTGCTGCAGCCGCTGCCGACCGGCGAGGCCGCTGCTTCCGCTGCTGCCGCCGCGCGACTGCGTGAGACAATCGCGGAACTGAGCGATCGGGAAACGGGCATCGCCGCCCAGGTCCAGACCCTGAGCGAGCTGACACGCCGTGTAGATGGCCTGGTCGGACACAACAGGCGCTTGGCCAACCGGTTCGTCGGCGCCATCGCCAACGTGACCGAGACGCTGGAGAACCACACGCTGGCCGAACGCGACAGTTTTGCGGCATTGGTTCAGGACGCATTGATTGTCCTGACCGTCGTTGCGGCGCTGGCACTGTTCACAGTCCTGGGATTGTCCGTCTTCATCCGGCTGGCGGTGGTGCGGCGGTTGCACCGTCTCCGGGACAGCATGCGCGACCGGGTCTCCGGCCGGTCGTCCCCCATACCCACGGCAGGGGGTGATGAAATCTCGGAGATCGGTCAGGCCGCGCAGTTCTTTCTGCGGGCGATCGAGGAAAGGGAGGCGAGGCTGCGCGTTGCCAAAGAGGCCGCCGAGGCATTCGCAGCCGAAGCGCGGTCCGCCAATATCGCCAAATCGCGGTTTCTCGCCAATATGAGCCATGAGCTGAGAACGCCGCTCAACTCGGTCATCGGTTTCTCCGAACTGATCAGCTGCGGCGTGAGGAGCGAGGACGCCGTGGAGTACGCGACCATCATCCATCAGAGCGGATCGCATCTCTTGGCTCTGATCAATGAGATCCTAGATCTGAGCCAGATCGAGGCGGGCAGGAAGGACTTGGCGCTGGTCCCGCTGTCTCCGCTGGAGATGCTGCATGCGGTCGAGCCCGTCGTCCGGCTGCAGTTCGAACGGCGCGACGTGAGCCTGTCGATCGCTGTCGATGGTGATGTCGTTGTCAGCGCCGACGAACGGGCCTTTCGCCAGATCTTTCTGAACCTGTTGTCGAACGCGGCGAAGTTCGCGAATCCCGGTTCGACCGTTGTCGTCGTGGGGCGCGTCGACGGCGGCCGTTACTATCTGACAGTGCGTGATGAAGGCATCGGCATCTCGAAGGAGAACCTCATGCGTGTCCTGGAGCCGTTCCACCAGGACACCGATCCGACGCGGCCCCAAGCCGAAGGCGTCGGGCTAGGGCTGTCGATCGTCGACGCCCTGGTGAAGATGCACGGCGGCTCCATTCAGGTGGAAAGTGAGCGGTCGGTCGGAACGGCCATGACCGTGGACTTTGGCCTTGCCGATCTCGTGGACGATGTTCCGACCGATCGTGCGTATCAGACGTATCGGAGCGCAGAAGCTCTCGGCGTCGCTTGATCCGCAAGGGCACTCCTGCCGACCCCATTGTCGACAGCGGCTTAGACGAACTTCCGGAACATCTTCGTTTCGTCGAACAGTTCTTCGAGCGTGCGCATCCTGTCTCTCGTCTCGTCCCATGTGGCGGTTTCGACGGCGGCGATCATCGCCTCGACGATGAACAGCGTCACGACGGAGGAGTCCCAGGCGGACGGCACTTCGATACGGCAGCGGATGCAGTGCGCGGCGTCCTGGGCAGCCGGCGAGCCCCACTGGTCGGTGAAGACGATCAGGATGGCGCCCCTGGTTCGGGCCATCTCGGCAAGCCGCAGAATGTCGTGCTCGTACCGGCGTATGTCGAAGGCGACCAGCACATCGCCGGACCGCATGTTCAGCACATAGTGCGGCCACGTTCCGGCACTCGACGGGATCAGCGTCATACCGTCGCGGATCACCTGCATATGGGTGAAGAAATAGTCCGCCAGCGATCGGGTGATCCGCCCGCCGACCACATGCACCGACCGCCGCCGGTCGGCGAGCAGCGCGGCAATGGCGTTGAAGTCCCCAGGGTCGAGCAGCCTGAGGGTCTGGCGAAGGTTCTCCGTCACCGCGTCGGCGAAACGGTTCAGGATATGCGTGTCCGGTGCGCCTTCGGTCCAGCGGTCATGCTTGGCGATCGGGTTCGAGATCGTGGCCTCGAGTTCCGTGCGCAGTGCAGCCTGCAATTCAGGAAACCCCCCGAAGCCAAGCTTCTTGGCCATCCGCACCACCGTGGGCGTGGACACGTCCGATGCCTCCGCGACGGTTGTGATGCTGCCAAGCCCCGAAACCGGGTAGCTCTCAAGCATCGTGTTGGCGAGCTGCCGTTCTGCGCGGGTCAGGATCGCAAACTTGCTGCGAATGCGCTCGGCGACCGTCAGGTCCTTCGTCCTCGCCATATCCTCTTCAACTCCCTCCCCAAGCATCGGCGCGAAACGATCCGTTCGGAACCCGGTGAAACGGATGCGCCATGCTCGAGTTTAGAGAATAAATCCTTTCAGAAAATTTCTTGACTGTCTTCCTGTTTCTGAAAATATGCCTTCAAAGTGTCGGTGGGAGAGGCTCTTGGCCACCCAGGTTCCATCAGCAGACATCGGGTTTTCAGCGGACAAGGTCGTGGAGGTGATCAACCCGGCCGGTGCCGGCGATTTCGTACTGGTGTGTGAGCACGCGTCCCATCGCATCCCGGCCGAATTGAACGGCCTCGGCCTGAGCGATGCGGCCGCCCGCAGCCATATTGCGTGGGATCCTGGTGCGCTCGCGCTGGCGCGGGAGATGGCGCGTGCGCTTGCAGCACCGCTGGTGGCAACGACCGTCTCCCGCCTCGTCTACGATTGCAATCGCCCGCCAGAAGCCGCCGATGCAACGCCGGAGGTGAGCGAGATCTACGAGGTTCCCGGCAACCGCAAGCTGTCGGCCGCGCTGCGGGCGGTCCGGGTCGACGCGATCTATCGTCCCTTTCGCCGCACCCTGTCGGGGGTGATCGACGCGCGCGCAGCGGCGGGTGTATCTCCTGCAGTCGTTACGGTGCACAGCTTCACGCCGGTCTGGTTCGGCCAGCCGCGCAAGGTTCAGATCGGCGTGCTCCACGACAGCGATACCCGCCTTGCCGATGCTCTCCTGCAGCGGCTGCATGCGGCGAACGGCATGACCATCGCCCGCAATCAGCCCTACGGTCCGGAAGATGGGGTCACGCACACGTTGCGCGACCAGGCGGTTCCGCGCGGCCTGCCGAACGTGATGCTTGAAGTGCGCAATGACCTGATCGCCGACGATGCCGGTGTCTCCCGCATCGCCGACCTGATCCTGCCTTGTCTGACGCAGGCCCTGGCCGACGTCGGCGCGGCGCCTGCGGATGCGTGAGGCGGGTCGGATGGAACAGGCGATGCGCCGTTACATTCGTGTCGTCGACGGCACGAACCGCGTGATCGGTCGCGTGATCATGTTCCTTCTGTTCGGGATGATGGCGATCCTCTTGTGGTCGTCGATCTCCAAGACGTTCTTCCTGCCGTCCCTCTGGACGTTGGAAATGGCCCAGTTTTCGCTGACGGCCTATTACATGCTGGGTGGGCCCTATTCGATCCAGCTCGGCTCCAGCGTCCGCATGGACCTGTTCTATTCAGGCCGGTCCGACAGGTCGAAGGCTTGGCTTGACGCCTTCACGGTGTTCTTCCTGATCTTCTTCCTCGGCATCCTGCTCTACGGCGGGATCTCGAGCACCACCTACTCGCTGGAATATGGCGAGCGCAGCCCGACAGCCTGGCGGCCGTATCTGTGGCCCATCCGGGTGATCATGTGTGTCGGTATCGTGCTGATGCTGCTGCAGGCGATCTCTGAGCTGTTCAAGGACATCATCCGCATCCGCACCCGGAGTGAGGGGGTCGAGGTGGAGGCCCCGCACTGATGTCCTACGAGATGATCGCGCTGACCATGTTCGCGTCGATGATGCTGATGCTGATCACGGGTCAGCGCGTTTTCGCGGCGATTGGCTTCGTGTCTGTCGCCTCGGCCCTCCTGCTATGGGGGACCGGCGGGTCGGAGATCGGCTTCTCCGCGGCCATGAAGTTGATGACATGGTACCCGCTACTGACGCTGCCGATGTTCATCTTCATGGGCTACGTGCTGTCCGAAAGCGGCATCGCCGACGATCTCTATCGCATGTTCCATGTGTGGATGGGGCCGGTGCGCGGGGGCTTGGCGATCGGCACGATCGGGCTGATGGTGCTGATCTCCGCCATGAACGGCTTGTCCGTCGCCGGCATGGCGATCGGTGCCACCATTGCGCTGCCGGAGCTGCTGCGCCGCGGCTACGACAAGCGCATGGTCACCGGCGTGATCCAGGCTGGATCCTCGCTCGGCATCCTGGTGCCGCCCTCGGTCGTGCTGGTGCTCTATTCGATGATCGCCCGCCAGCCGGTCAGCCAGCTCTGGCTGGCCGGTGTGCTGCCCGGGCTGATGATGGCCGGGCTGTTCGTGCTCTACATCGTGGTTCGCTGCGGTCTGCAGCCCAAGCTGGGCCCGGTGCTGCCGAAGGCGGAACGGCAGGTTCCGTTTGCGGAAAAGCTGCACCTGCTGCGCGCCGGAATGCTGCCGCTGATCATCTTCGGTGCGATGATCGTGCCGTTCCTCAGCGGCTGGACCAGCCTGGTGGAAAGCTCAGCCGTCGGCGCGCTGACGGCCTTCCTGGCTGCCGTGCTGAAAGGCCGGATGAACGCCCGCGTGTTCGAGAACTCGGTGCGCAACACGCTCGGCATTTCCTGCATGTTCCTGTGGATCATCCTGGCCGCGCTTGGTTTCGGGCAGGTGTTCGACGGGCTGGGGGCGGTGCGGGCGATCGAAGGCTTCTTCGTCGACCGGCTGGCGTTGAGCCCGTGGGAAATCCTGATCCTGATGCAGCTTTCCTACCTGATCATGGGCACGTTCCTGGACGACACGGCCATGCTGGTCATCGTCGCACCGCTCTATGTGCCGCTGGTGGGTGCGCTGGGCTTTGATCTGGTCTGGTACGGCATCCTCTACACGATCACCTGCCAGATCGCCTACATGACCCCGCCCTTTGGCTATAACCTGTTCCTGATGCGCGCGATGGCCCCGCCTGAGATCACGCTGAAGGACATCTACAGCTCGATCGCGCCGTTCGTCGGCGTGATGGTGATCGGGCTCGCCCTGGTGACGATCTTCCCCCAGATCGCGCTATGGCTGCCCAGCGTCGTCTACGGCAACTGACCGGCAAAGGGTGCCGGACGGATGCCGATGGACTCCACCGCCCAAGAGCCCGGGCAACAAGGACAAGGAGGCCTTGCGATGACAACGAGACGTTCCTTCCTCAGCAAGACCGGTGCTGCCGGTGTCGCCGCCGGTGCCAGCGCGCTGGCCGCCCCCGCCGTGCTTGGGCAAGAGCCCATACGGTGGCGCATGCAGACCTATGCCGGCCCAGCCCTGGCGGAGCATGTCATCAAGCCCGCGATCGACAGCTTCAACAAGGTCGCCGGCGACGAGATGCAGATCGAGCTGTTCTTCGCCGATCAGCTTGTCCCGACCAGCGAGCTGTTCCGGGCCATGCAGCGCGGCACAATCGATGCCGTGCAGTCCGATGACGACAGCATGGCCTCGCCGACCGAGGTCACCGTGTTCGGCGGCTATTTCCCCTTCGCCTGCCGCTATTCGCTGGACGTGCCGGTACTGTTCAACCAGTGGGGCCTGGCGGAGATCTGGGAACGGGAATACGACGCCGTCGGCGTCAAATGGCTGTCCGCCGGCGCGTGGGACCCATGCCACTTCGCCACCAAGGATCCGATCCACAGCCTCGCCGATATGGAGGGCAAGCGGGTCTTCACCTTCCCCACGGCCGGCCGCTTCCTGTCGCGCTTCGGCGTGGTGCCGGTGACCCTGCCCTGGGAAGACATCGAGGTGGCGGTGCAGACGGGTGAGCTGGATGGCATCGCCTGGTCGGGTATCACGGAAGACTACACGGTCGGCTGGGCCGACGTGACCGACTACTTCCTCACCAACAACATCTCGGGTGCCTGGTGCGGGTCGTTCTTCGCCAATATGGACCGGTGGAACGAACTGCCCGACCACCTGAAAGAGCTGCTGAAGCTGACCATGGACAGCTCGCACTACTACCGCCAGCACTGGTACTGGGGCGGTGAGGCACGGCTGCGCGTG